>JAFGIB010000048.1 GCA_016929805.1 Deltaproteobacteria bacterium
AGCTGCGGTCCAAAAAAAGTTCCGCGCGCCCTTATTTCATCGCTTTTTTCGCGTTTCCGCTCGACGTTTTTTGCAACGTTAAGGTAGATCTTCGACCCCTTGGGACGCTCGCCGTCGCGTTGATCTTGTCGAGCATTATATGCTTGAAATGATGGTTTTTCTACACAACAATTCGTGTTTGAGTTACGGTTTTGCGGGGGACGAGCCCCCGCGCTACGAGGTTCTAAGTTGTTATTTATGGTTAACGCCTATGCCGGCTACCGCTGGCATCGCGGGCAATAGCGCGCTGATCTTCCCCCGATGACGACGCGTTTGATACAGGTACCACAGCGAAGGCAAGGCTGGCCTTCGCGGGCGTAAACCATCAATTCGTCTTGATAACCGCCGTCACGCCCATCGGGTTGGAGATAGTCGCTGATGCTGGATCCACCGCTTTGGATCGAGCGCTGCATGACTGATCTAACAGCGGTGATAATCGCGAAGGATTGCTCGCGACTGATTCTCGGCGCCCTTTTTGTCGGCCGTATTCCTGCAACAAAGAGCGCCTCGTCAGCGTAGATATTGCCGATGCCCGCGATCAGCGATTGGTCCAGCAGCAAACTCTTGATCGCTCTCTTACGATTGCGCGTCAGGCGATACAGCTCGTCTCCGGTCGCGCGCAGCGCGTCTACTCCCAGCTTGGCTAGACGGGCAGACCGCTGGTTTGGTCTCAATAGCTGCACTTTGCCGAACTTACGCGCGTCGCGAAAGTAGAGCGAGGGGCCGTGGTCGTTAAAATGTAACACCAGATGGGTATGAATATCGGGTTTGAACACCGCGCGGCCAACCTTTTCGTCGACCGAGGCTCGACTCTCGCGCGAAAGCAAGCGCGGGCTGTAACAACCCGTGCAAAAAAGCTGACCCGTCATGCCGAGATGCAGCAGCAGGCCGGCTCCGTCTATAAAGCGTAACAGAAGGTATTTTCCCAGACGTTCTAATGCCGAGACCTGGCGACCTTTAAGCCCGCGTTTTAGCGCTGCTGGAGGGGTCACGAAAAAATAACTCGGTGAGGTAGTCTCTACTCTCGACAGCGTTCGCCCTTTGACCAAGGGTTCAATCTGTCTGCGGATCACCTCGACTTCCGGCAATTCGGGCATTGTTTACCTGGTTTTCGACGGCGGATCGGGCTCAGATATCGTTATTAACGCTCGCGGCGGTCGGTTGAGAGCCGAATCACTGGTCCCTGATCCACACCAAGCTGCGGTTACCGCCGCGATTCATTCTGGCGTAGTGAGGAATGGCCGTCATGGCGGCGCCATTTGAGAACGCTCCGGTAATCGTCATCACGCCACCGAGCAGGCTGCCGTTCCATTGAGCGGAGAGCGCGGCACTTGGGCTGAGAACGAGATTGGCGACGTCCCCGCTGTCGACGCTCTCGATGTTGTAAATGAGCGGTCCGTACTGCAGAGCGACTCTTCCGATATCGGCGGCCACCTGGCTTACCGCCTTGACCCGCTGGACCGCAAGTGGAAGCTGTAAGTCGATGGTGTCTCCTGCCGTCCAGGTTCTGCAAACGCTCGCGTATCCGTCGGCGATCGTCGGCGTTACGGCCGCGCCGTTGACGGACAAGGAGGTGATGCCGGAGGCTTCCGGGGTGCTTGAGTAGATCGTGCTTACGCTTCTGTCCGGAACGCGAATCCTGACCGCGAAGCGGGCGGGTGTCGCGGGGTTGACCGTAATGGAAACATCGCCGCTCCATGGATAGTCCGTCTCTTGACGCACCCGGACGCCGGCACCCGCCAGCGCGCCGACGTCAACCGTCCCGCCCACGAACTGATCGATGTATAGACTTGCATCGCTCTTGGCATATGTCCATCTAGCGATCTCGAGTAGCGTCCGAGGAACGTTGGAGACACAGCAGGGACAGGGATGCCAGTCGTACCGCGGGTAGTTGACCGCGTCGATCGGATTGCGGTATTCGAAGTTGTCGCCGGCCAAGTCGACGGAACCCATTACCGTATTGTACAGGGCCATCTCCGCTAAATCCGCGTAACTCCCTTGCCTGCGCGCTAAAGTCATGGCGTTCTGGAAGAACACCATGCCGCATGAAGCGCAGGACTCACAGTAGGACCGGTTAGGTAACTCGTAGTCAACGGCGAACCCTTCGTTGGTTTCCAAACTTCCAAGGCACCCGTTCACGTACATCTTGCGATTGACGAGGTTGTCCCAGATGCTGTCCGCGGCCGTCAGATAGTCTCCGCTCCCCGCGGCCACGCCAACCTGTGCCATGCCGGCGTAAAGGTAGACGGCCCGCACCGCGTGACCCACGGCCGTCTTCTGATTGAGCGGCGCCGTGTGGTGTTGGTCATACTCGGCGTCTGTATAGCCTAGATCCGTGTCGTCTGAAATCGGTCCGGGCTGCCCCCGCACGTCCAGCAAGAACTTCGCAAGCTGGACGTACGCGTCGCCGGCCCCGGCGCCCTCCTGCTGGTCCACGAATCTGGCGAACCTGACGAGCGCCAGTTCCATCCCCTCGTGGCCGTCCCACCACAGCCGCTTGGGCGCCGGCCCGATGTTATTGACCCAGCAATCCGCCAACCTCTTCGCGGCTTCGTAAAGCATTGAATCGCCGCTGGCTATGGTGTGGACGATCGCGGCCTCCAGGAAGTAGCCGGCCACATAGCCTTCGTGAAACATCCGGTGGGACCAGCGACCGGGGTTGCCGTACTGCGCGCTGCCTAGAGTGATGATCGTCTGCAGGTAGCCGTCGCTTTCCTGGGCGCTCAAGATCTTCGGTATCCAGTCAGCCAGCGTGACCCGCATGCCGTTTTGGGCGTTGAGTATCGCCTCGTCGCCTTCAGCGTCGAGCAATAGCGCTGCTGACATGGCTTCCACGAGCTGCAGCACATACGCGTTAGAGAACCACAGCCCGACGTGTTGCGCGGCGGACTGCCCCGCGAGCCGCCGTCCTGCTTGGACGAAGTTCTCGATGCCTCCCTCGGGAAGTGAGGGGTCCGACAACTTCGTGGCTACGTAGGGAATCCAGGAGGTAACGATCGATTTAAGGCGTGCCTTCCACAGCGGACCGTCGATTTTGAACGGTCTAGCCTCGATAGGAGTCAGGTAGGCGGCGCTCTCCGCGGGGCAGCTTTCGTCGCCGCCCGCCGCGCCACCCGTCCCGCCCGCGCTGCCACCGCTACCGGCCGGGGTACCTCCCGAGCCGCCGGTAGTACCGCCCGTCCCGCCCGCGCTGCCGCCGCTACCGGCCGGGGTATCTCCCGAGCCGCCCGTGGTACCGCCCGTGGCCGCGACCGGTCCGCCCGCTCCGGCAGCGCTGCCGCCGGTACCGGCAAACGGGTTGTTTCCGCCCTCGCCGGCGGCGCTCGCGTCTGCTCCGCCGATGCCCCCGGTGGCGACCGCGTTCGCCTCCTTCGAACCGCTGTCGCCGCAACCCGTGGAGAACAACGCGGCCGCGAATAGAGCCGCGCTCGCCAACGCAAACTCTAAGCTAGATGGGCATTTGCTTTTAAAAAGGCGCTGGTTGGTATTCATGAACATGCCTTTCCGGTTGGTAGCCTGATGCTCGGTTTCCCATCTACTTTACCCCAATTTCGTAAAAAATCCGTCGGCGTAAACCACTACGTTCGAAAAAAACGCAAACCGAGTACGCGCCTATCTTAACGTTGCAAAAACTCCGTCGGCGAAAAGCGCTTCACTCGCGAAAAATAGCGCTTCTATTCCTGCGGTTCCGCTCGCTCGTCGACAAAACATTCGACCCGGAGCCGGGCGCGAAAATGCGTTTTTTTTTCACGAGCCGGCGTCAAAGTAGGCGAAGCCGGCGAGTCCGCGAGCAAAGCCTGACGCGGCAGAGAATCTGCATGCGACCAGAACTTGATCGACAGTGCATTTTAGTCGCTTTATTTATCTATCGACGAAGCTACGGCGGTTTATACCTTGTATCTTTTTGCGCCAAAAATGCTTTTTAGCGCCGGTATTACTTTCTTTTTTTATCTAGCGGCGTATAAGGCAAGTTATCTAAACAACAGCAACGAGGTGTTGCATTAACTAGGAAAAGGAGCGTGCGATGGTAAAGAGAGCGAAACCCTTTTGGTTTATTACTATTAACTTGCTCTTTTCGACCGTTTTTCTATTGGCCGTTTCGTGCGGAGGCGATGACAACGACAAAGATGACGTGACGGGCGGAAAGAGCGGCGGCGAATCGGGAAAAAACGGTGGCGAATCGGGAAAAAACGGCGGTTCGGGGACCGGTGAAGCAGGTAGCAACGGTAGCGAGATGCTCGACGCCAGCGTCGACGGTGCGATTATGGGGCCGGCCTCGACCGGCAATGTTCAAGAAGGCGAAACGTGTTCGGCTATGATTAGTTCTATGACGGCGACGACCATGAAAGGCGAATGCAAACCGAGCGGAACGACGTGTCCTGGAGGTTCAGCCGGTTCATCCGACTGCGCGCCCGGTCTTGTTTGTTGCGTCGGAACCGATCAGTGCGAGGCGCTCGGCGCATCGGTCTCTTCGATGGGCTTTATTGAAGGCTTGTCTTGTGTTCCGGCCGGTGATTGTCCGCCGATGAACATGATGGGAATGTCTATACCGATAGCATTGCAGCTAGGTTGCCCGTCGGGGCAAGCGTGTTGTCCCAAGTTCCCCGAGGGCGGCTTTCAGTTCCCTGAAGGCGGTTTTCCGTTTCTTGAAGGCGGGATGCCCGGCGGAGGCGACTCCTCGACCGCAGATGCCGGTGATTAATAGTATTCGATAATTTAATAAGCGTACCTATCTCGCGTTATTGAAAGCACGAACGACGGTCGCTCTCGCGACGTACTTCGATCGTGCTGTCTGTAATTTATGCTTATCTCCGCCGGCGCAAACCGCTTCTCTTGCAAAAGCGCGCGTTCTTTTTTCTACACTTTTTTGCTCGACGTTTTTGCGACGTTGAGGTTAATTCAACGATAGGCATGGGTGTAAGCGGGTCGTGACGAAAACACGTCGCAGGTCGGAACGTTGTTGCGGGGAAACTCCTGGCAGGGGCGCGGACGGTCGAGCAGGTAGCTGTACGCGTGACGCTGAGTTGTTCGCATCCGAGGGCGAAGTTGACCAATCCGTCGTCCCGGGCGATGCGAGCGCCGGAGTTGCTTCAGATTCCACCTTGTCCCTAGGCTTTTTACAGGCGCTCAGCGAAGCGGTCGAGCAAGCGAAGATTCCGCGCGAGGAACTCCTGCGCGCGGCGGGATTCGGTCCAGAGCAACTTAACGCCGTCGAACACCGCTTACCTCTTAGCGAGGTCTACAGGATTTGTGAGCTCGCGTTGGATCTGACGGGGCGATCCCGCGCTCGGCCTGCACTGGGGTGAAAGACATACTCCCAATGCCTTCTGTCCATTCTCGTACCTCATAGCCCATGCTTCGAGTCTACGACACGGGCTCGATACGCTCTCTAATTACCATCAACTGATCGGTGATCAGAGCAGTTTCCGCGTCGTTGAGCAGAACGGTATAGTTAAGGTAACCTGTCTACCTCTATTGGGCGCGTCCTTACGCGTATATCGCTTCGCGGTTGAGATCACCACATTAGGATTCTATCGTCACGTTCGCCTCTTTAGTCCCAACGCGCGCCCGGTACGAGTGGGCTTTTCGTTTGATGCCCCGCCTTATCACCAGGAGTACTCGCGCGTTTTTGACCACGAGGTACACTTCAACCAACCGTCCACAGAAATCGCCTTTGACTCCGCTTTGCTTGACGTGCCTTCGCCGTATAAGGATGCCGGCATGCACGAAGCGCTGCGGACGCTCGTCGAGCGTCGCATGGCGCAAATCAAGCAGCCGGCGCCGTACGCGCAACGCGTTCGCGAGATGCTCGTGCGGCATGGGGACTCGCGGCGCACAAGCATGGATACGGTTGCTCGTTCGCTGGGGCTCAGCGTTCGCTCGCTTCGTCGGCGCTTGGCCTCCGAACAAAAGTCCTACCACGAGATCGAGCGCGACGCGCAGAAGCTCGTGGCGATGGACATGCTCCAAAATAAGCTGCTGACGATTCAAGAGGTTGCTTACCGGCTGGGCTTCTCGAGCCCTACAGCTTTTCGTCGCGCATTCAAGCGCTGGACGGGACTGACGCCGACCGCGTTTCGCAATAGACATTCCTAACGATCTTGTCGCGATCGTCCGCCAGCGTCAATCAATTGGCCGCCGCCGGTGAGCCTCAAGCCGGTCGTCTACTATACTTTCAATTATCTCATATATGAAATAATTAGTGTAACAATAAGATACAAAAAGTAGAGCCTTATGAGAATCAAACGCGATATTCCTATCGGGTCGCGCGGGCCATAACTTCTCTATTTCAGCGCCATCAATTTCCAGGCGTTCAAGCAGTAATACCCGACAATATACAACCCGGGACCGAAGCAACACTTCTTCGATCAAAGCCATGCACGATCGCTTCGACCTAAAACAAATCAGCGGCAATGCTTTCGCTTACTGCTGCTAACTTAACGGTCCTTTTAGAGAGAGCTTCTCGGGCCTGGGCAGGTTTTTATCTCTATGATCGCCAAACTCGACTTTAAAATACATAAAACTATCACCGCAATCCGATGTCTCAAACCCATTCGGCCTTAATACCCACGATGTTGTCGACGTTATTATCAACGATCTCTATCTTTTGAGGATCGGCCGTCCCCAGCCCGAGCTCTCCGGCGCGTTTGATTTGGGCGTCCGCCCAGACCGATTTATTGACATAGCGGGCCACACCCGGATTGTCGGTTACGCCGAGTTCTTTCGCGTAGTACTTTAGAGTGGCCAGTCCCAACGACTCACACGCCACCATATCCTTGGAAGCGATGACCAGTCCCGCGTTGACCGTTACCATCGGACCGGTCGCGTCTGAATGAGGAAAGGCTGAACCGGCACTGGCGCCGGTCGGCCCGTTAGCCGGGACGCAAGTCGTCGCGTCTATCACGTTTATAAGCTTTTTCGGGACGATGCAATGAAGCTCGGCAACCTGCTCGCCTAGAAAATCGTCGTGAATCCCGTCGGGCTCAGGGGTCCAACGTCCTCCCGGCGCGGCGAAGGGAATGACCCCGACGAATAGCTTTATGCAACTGGTGAATACCGCGCTTGAATAGGGGCAGAGCTGGTGGTTCTTGAGAATAGGTGCGGTGATAAAGTGATGATACTGAGGAGCCTTCGGGTCCAGCATTTCAGGCACCCGCTTCTCTTCTTTAATAAACTGCCATTTTGGGTCCCGATAGCCGACGTAAGGTAACGTGTCCCAGGCTGCAAATTCGATTCCTTCTTGATCACATAGGTCTATGTATCCCGCCATCTGAGCCCAAAGGGTTGTATCCATTCCGAGAGCCGTACATTCCGCAAGGATAATTTTGGACGGAGAATAGGATTTTACCGCCTGAATCAAACCCCGAAGAAATTCGACACTGGTACAGGTGTTAGGCGCCGCCGTCACAAGGTTAGGCTTGATAACAACGACGTCTCCTCCCTTGATTTCACCGAGGCCGCCAGCGAGATCGATGGCGGTTCTAACATTTGTAATCGTATCGGCGTCTCTCGAGATCGCGACCTTGTTCATAGACGTCACGGTCCCGCTGTCGGTCGGCGACGTACCAGCGGCTCCGGAATCAACCGGGCCGCCGCCCGTGCCCGCCGGGCCGCCGCCCGTGCCCGCCGGGCTACCGCCCGTGCCCGCCGGGCTACCGCCCGCTCCTCCCGAGCCTCCCGTAACAGGTGCCGTGGATCCGGATCCGCCGCTCGTACCGCCGGCTTGCTGAGTACCTCCGGTGTCGTAAGGCGCGGAACTCCCTGATGCAGCCGGCGAACCTCCACTGTAACCAGCGGCGCCTTCTCCGTTTGTTCCGCTCGCGCCGGTCGAGCCGCTTGATTTACCCGAATCGTCACAAGCAACCGCCCAGGGAACGTAGAAAGCTGCCGAGGAGGTGGCTGTTAGCCTTAAGAACTGGCGCCGGCTGATCGGAGCCAGTCCCCTCTTCTCCCGCTGTTCGTTGAACCAGGTGAAATCCCTTCGGAACCTACGTTTCATCCTGTTACTCCTTTCTTAGCGCGTAGATCGTTAATATTTATGAATAATCATTCGCTTTAGAAATGCAGAGAGTCTAAGTGATAGGCGGGCAATCCACGCCACCGCATTCATCTACGCTAGTTCCGCATATGGAAAGCTCCGTATTATCATCCGCCAATCCGAGCCTGTCGCGCAGCTCTATCGCCTCGCAAGTTGGAACTTTAGGGACTATTTGGATTCTTAACGCACCTTGTAGCGAGGTTAGATTGTTAAAACCATCTAAGTTGGTCAAGGCAGGACTTCCGATAATAATTAAATCTCCGCCGATCGAGCCGAGACTGCTTAGACCGCTTATATCGACCAAAGCGCTACATTCGCGCAAGTAGAGGTGTGATCCCACGGACTCGAGCTTATTCAGTCCTTCGAGGTTAGCCAAAACGGAAGAACGGATACTCAACGCGCCTCCGATAGAAGAAATATTGCTCAGCCCCTGGATACTGGTCAGGTTGGGCCCGTCAAGAAAAACATTGCCGTCGATCTTCTGTAAACCATTCAATCCGTCCAGGTTGGTAATCTCCGTGGCGTTCTCCGGCACTTTGAGATCTCCGGAAAGAGACTCGCACGCGGCAAGGCTCTCCAGATCTTGAATTTTCATGATTGTAGGACTACCACAAGGGTCTGATGACGGCGTTGAACCTGAACCTGAATCCCCTTCGTTATCGCTTTCGGTGCCCGCGTTCGAATTCGCACCATTGCCTCCCGCACCGGATTCTGAATAATATTGGCCACTTCCGCTTGAGCCAGAAACGCCTCCGAGACCGGTTGGATCGTTCTGATTATCTGTCTCATCGTTCTGATCATCTGTCTCACAGCCGATCAATATTACGAATATAACGAATATACCGAAAAATCTTGCCATCATACCTCCATAATAGACGCGCCGCCTTGTCCTCACGGAATCACGTTTAAAGAGAATAGGCATATCTCATGACAGAAAAGCATCGAAGCGGCAAAATCGAATGAAGTAAAAACCAATTAAACGGTTTTTACAAATGCGATTTTCGAGCGTTTTTCTCCACGGTTTTTGCTTTTGTAATTAATATCGCACGTGATACTATCACACATGTAGCGAGGGATATATATTATGGATGGTAAAAAAAACAAATTAACCGAAAGCTCGTTTAAAAATAGTCGAAAACCGAAAAAGCAAACCGCATTAGCCACTCGGAATAAGTCCGCGTGGCTGAATCCGCAGGCGATGAAGCGTCGTGAATTCGTGAGGCTTGCCGCGATATCCACGGCAGGCCTCTCACTGCCTTTGACGATTTCCTGCGGCGAGGATTCGGGTAGCAACGGCGGCGGCGGAAGCGGCGGAGGAGACATCGGCTCAGGCGGAAATAACGCCGCCGGCTTCAGCGGTTCTACCGGGGGTACTCCCGCTGGCGCCGGTTCAGGTGGAATTACCGGTGCGGGAGGAACCCCGACGGCGGGTACAAATGATATAAACCCGCCTGCCGGCGGAGGAGGAGGAGTACCCGCGGGTAGCGGGGGTGCTACCGCGGGTAGCGGTGGTACCGCTGGCGCCGGTGGGACCGCGGGCGCCGGGGGTGATACCGCGGGTACCGGCGGTACCGCGGGTACCGCGGGAGAGGGGCCGGAGCAAACTCCCACGGGCAAATCCGATGTTGTTTTAGCGATCCACGACGCGCAGCAAGCCTCTACAGGCGAACAGGCGGTTCGGCTCGTCCTTAAGGAAATGGATTTTTCCTGGCTTTCTCCCGGTGACTCCGTTTTTATCAAGCTTGCCTGTAATTCCGGTAATCCGCACCCCGCGGTGACTTCTCCGCAAGCGGTACGCGGCGTGGTTGCAGAGCTTCTCGAACGAGGCGCGGGAAGGGTTATCGTGGGAGACAAAGCCGGAATCGAGCACGTCAGGCATTTTGCCGGAGACCAGCGCCACGGCGCGACCCGCGATTTAATGCAGTCAAACGGGCTGTTGGCGGCTATTGAGGAGTCGGGAGCGGAGGCGTATTTCTTTGACGAGCTGGGATTCGATACGGGCTACTTCCAGGCAACGCCACCTACGGCGAACAACTGGCCGAGAGGGCTACGCGTGCCCAATATAATTAAAGAGGTCAATCATATAATCTATATACCGCGCCTGGGTTTTCACATCATCGCCGGCTGTTCCCTCGCTCTCAAGTGCGCGGTGGGTTGGCTGCGAGACGACTCGCGTCACGATATGCATAACGATGCCGCTAAGTTCTATGCCAAGTATACGGAAGTCAATTTCGTAGATGAAATCCGCAGCCGTTTCAGGATGGCGATATCACTATCGGAGAAGATGTTGGTATCGAGCGGTCCCGACTCCGGCACCATCTATACGGCTCAACCGCCGGTCGTCATCGCGTCGGCCGATATTGCAAATCACGACGCTGTTGCTAGCGCCGTGCTGGTGCACTATGCAAAGGTCACTCCGGGCGGTGGAACCTATAACACGGTCATGGCCCCCATGGTGAATAGCGGCTTTCCCGCGATGATTCAGGGTTGGACCTCAGACGCACCGGCTTCCGCTTTAGCGACTCGTGCTTTCGACCAAGGAGTATCCCAGGACGGCGCGCTCACCCGAGCCTGGGAGTTGATCGGCGGCCGGCCGACCAGTATTCCGGTTCGCTTGCTCGGTCAAGCGCCCGAGGAAGCCCTGAAGAGCTTTTTGGATACCCACGGTGAAGGACTATTTCAGTTTACGACATAATCTGGAAACACGATTGTCTTTTTGCCGTCCGATTGGGTTTTTATCTTTATCGCTCGATACTCTCTTTATATAAAACACACGCTAAAATCGACTTTCGTAATCCGAGTGATCCGGCTTTCACTATGCCTAAGGAAATAAATCTATTGTTTGAACGAGCTGATTCGACGCTGGTTTGGCCGTATCGTCGCATTTTCTCTGATCGATTTCTCGTTGCGAGACTCGGTAACTATTAGAGGATACTGTGATAAAACGTTATCTGTGCTTGGTAGCAATCGCTATCATCGCCATCGGTTGTAGCAAAAACGATAATACCCCTATCGCTGGTTCCGGAGGCGGCGGCGATCTAAGCGGCAGCGGCGGAACGAGTGGTTCCGGTGTGAGCGGTTCCGGTCCAATAGAAAACGGATCCGGCAGCGGTTCACTCTCCGCTGTCGACGCTAGCGACAGCGTCGACAGCGGTGCTGCCGGCCGCGCTTGTGGTGATATCGTTATAAAGTCCGCGGCGGATCTCGAGCAGGTCGCTGGATGTACCTCTCTTTCGGGGGATCTTACCGTGTCTCAAGACGCCGTGGATCTCATCGGTCTCGAAGGGCTGGAAAGTATTCAAACCATAGAAGGCAGTCTCCTGATCAGCGGGCCCGCGTTGACCTCCGTCGACGCTTTGAACAACCTCACCGCCGTAGGCGGTGATCTCGCTATCCAATCCATAAACCTCGCCAGTCTCGGCGGCTTGAAGAACCTCGAATCCGTGGGGAGAGACCTATACATAATCTCTTGCCTGAAGCTTACCGATCTGAAGGGACTGGATAATCTTGCTTCCATCGGTGGTAAGCCGACGATCAGAGAATTACCCCAGGTGCCGACCTGTCAAGCGATAGAACTACTGGAAAAGCTCATCCTATCCGAAGAAGACGCCTCACAATTCATGTGCGGAACCCGTATCGACGAATGCGGCGGAACGCAATGCCCCGCTATTACTTGATGGGCCGCGGCTTATTGTTGGGATAGCAAGCGTTTTTATTTCTCTTACGACGGATCTTTTCCCAATTTACCGCGCTTTTCGAGCTCCGCGGCAACATCCTCTAAAGCGAGGCCTTGTAGTGTTTTTAGGGTTGGGTATCCGCTATCCGGATCCCATCCTTCGAGGCGATAAAATCGAGTTTTAAATTCTTCAAATGCGTTTTTATCGATCTTCCGATCTTTGACGTTGACGTTTTGATACTCCCATTTGCCATCGAGGTAACAGGGGACGAGATGCTGCCCGCTGGTCCCCTGTTGATCCGGTTTCGGCTCGCTATATATATACCCGGCGAAGTGTACGAGATCGCGGTGTCTCCCTTGCAATGTCCAGATAGCGTGGTCGAGATTGAAGATCTTTCGCCCCAATTCGATCCCCTGCTCAAAAGTAAGCTCACTGCCGATTACGGCATTGATGAATTTGGGCTCGGCTTCTCCGGTCGAGCCGATTTTTTCCGGGGCATAGGGATTGACAAAGTCCGGGTATTGCCAATCACAAAAAAGCATCGCGAGTTTGTAAAAACGGGTGTAGTGCCGATGCCATGCAACCAAGCGTGCAATATGCTCGGAATACATGTTCTGTGCACTATAGTCCAACATGCGAGTCGGTTCATCGAGCCGGTTATAGGGAGTCATTTTATCCGTATAGATCTTGACTCCCTGCTCCGCGGTTACCAGCGGAGATTCGAAGGGCGATAGCGCGGCTTCGGTCGGGTTCTTATGCAAAAAATCAAAATCGTGTTCGCAGATATCTCGATCAGACAAAATAGAGCCATAACCCCATTCCAGTTGAAATCGCGGGTCCAAGTGCAACGGAACCCCCCAATGGGGATAGGATAGGATACCCGTTTCCAAATCGTTCTGCTCTCCGGATAATCGACCCCATGTCTCGGCCGCCCGATAGAAGCCCTCCTTCAAGGCTTGCCCGAAAGCGCTGGGAGAACCACTACCGTCGTCGCCGTAGGCTATGGCCTTGAGCAGTTGCTCGATAAACTCGTAGCTGCCCAGGGTGTTGAAATCAAGAGGACAATCGATCTCAGCACCGGCTCCCAGAACGCCCATGCGATTCAATTTGATAAGATAGGGAATGCCGTAAACCAGCTCGTGAGAATTTATTCCCAATAGATTAGATAAGTCACCGGCTCGCCTTTCGATTACGGCTTGTTGATCTATCGGAATATCCTGATGAGAATAGGAGTAAAACGCCGTGGTGTAGCATTTGGTTTCATTGGCCGTTCCCGATTGGTATCGAGCGCGGCAGGCCGAGTGGCAACCGACACACGCTTTGGGTCTGGAACCTTCCTTGGTCATAGGAAACTTCCAGTTGTCACCGGGAAGCGGAGGAGGCCAGTGGCCGTCCGACGGATTAGCGGGAATCGCGACCTGCTCTTTGTTGAGATTGAACTGATAGTTCTCTTTTTGCCAAAGACGCGCTTGCAACAACGCCGCCGGGTTCGCGATATGGACGTCTCCGGTACCGATCACGCTGATCGCTTTGAGGTTTTTCGCTCCCCAAATACCGCCGAACCCCCCCTCGCCAGCCGCGTAACCGTGATCGTGAATAATAGAAGCGATTCGGCTCCGATGCTCTCCCGCGGCTCCAATAGTCAATACAGACGGTACTTGAGTGGTCTGAAATCGAGCACCCGCCGGAGTATACCAATCCTCAATTCTCTCGGCGCCGGCCACGAAATTCCAGATAACCTTCTGACTCTGAAAGGTATCCATTCCCCATAACTGCAATTCTTGGCATTCTCGAATCACGACCTTATCATCTCTGATGTCGAGCCATACCGGGATTCTAGCGGCTCCCTCCAGCACGATTCCGTCCCATCCGGCGAATTTGAGCATCGCCGCAAAGCGGCCTCCCAGGCCACTTCTGGTAAACCAACCGATAGGAAAGCTGTGAACGCCGATCCCCTGTATCTCGGTTCGCGCGGATGCTCCCGGCGCGCCGGATCCACACAGAGGAGAAGTCATAATCGTAATAACATTTTGCTCGCTAAACCCATCTATGGTCTCAAGATCCAGGCCTCTTTCTTTGATCATAATATCAAAAAATATCGCCGAACCTATTCCGTGGCCGCCAAACCATTGCTGATAGTCCTCGGTAGCGATCGGCCGATATGTTCGCTCGCTTAAGTTCACCCGCAGTATTTTTCCCGAATAACCGTTCATCAAATCATCCTACCTTTCCCTGATTCTATAATGCTTTCCATGCGACTTGGCACAGCTACGTACGTTATTAAAAAGAAGTGGCAAGACAACCCGGAAATGCGGCCGTCTAGCTTCGCACTTGTGTAGTACTGATATAAAAACGTGCCCGTGCCCCTGCCCGAGTAACTTAAAAATGATAAAGGTATTGCTTTCAGCACGATTGCACCGCGCAAGGAAAGTAATCCCGGTTGTAAAAAACGGGCATGGGCATGAATACGGGCGCGTTGAGCTCCTCTCGGGTATCTACATCTGCTCGCCACGACTTTTTGAAAACTTACACGGCTACGAATGAAGACGCTATGACGATATCAGTCGCGTTTTTAAAAACCCAGACTAATCCATAATATTCGTAGGCGCAGTCGGAGAAAAAATATACAACGAACGCCGGCGCGAAGAAATTGTAACTTTTGAGGAATCAAATTCAAATAATGAGCACGATGGTTTCGCAGGGAAAATCGGCTTCGAGGTGATGCTCGCCAAACTGGATATCATCGCAGGCCTTGCCGAGCAGCTCGAATTCGCTCTGACTCTTGAGACGCCACCCGTTTTCTGTGTTGCCCATCTCCAACGGCGTACCGTCGAGCAGAACGCTGCCGCGCCCCTCCTCACCCTCGACCACGCCCTTGCCGTCTAGCTCGTAGATACAGCTACGAGACTCTTCGGTAATGATGCCCGACATCGCGTCCACCAGAGTGTTCTCGGTTTCGCTCTGGTAGTACACCGCGTTTTCGTTGCCTTCCGGCGACAGCCCCGCGCCGGCATTGGCGACCTTTTGCAGATGATCGGCGGTGACCTCGTCGCCGACCCCAACGACAAAGGTCTTAATTCCGTCGTTGTACGCGTTTTGAATCGACGCGATAGTCGCCGCCTCCCCCACCGAATCATTCGCGGTCGCCAAGGTATCGCACGTCTGCGGCAGACCGTCCGTAGCGAGCACGATGACCTTCTTGCTCGGCTTCTCCATGGCGTTCAGGATGTCAACCGCCGCGTCGATGGCCTCAGAAACCGGCGACGCCCCCATGTAGTCCAGGTTGTCCGCGAGGAAAATCTCGGAGATGGCGCGCCCGTTGTTCAGGCGCGGCTCCACCGTGGAGAGCAACGGACAGGTTCCCGGCTCCGGAGCCTCGCCCGGAGCCGGCCGCACCGCGGTGAAGAGCACCATGCCGAAATTCACCTGGTCCTGCAATGCCCATACGAGCCCGATTTCCGGGTCGCTCTTGGTGCCCATCAACGTCTTGTGCACCACGCTCCAGCGCGTATCGTTGTCGCCGAGCTGCAGATTCATCGTGGCCGAACCGTCGATGACCAACATAATCGTCGTAGGCTGCCGATCCAGGCTAAGGTCCAGATTAGCGCATATATCGGTCTGATAATCGCCGTTTCCGTACCGCTCCGCATCCCCGTACCTAACCGTATCGCCGTACCCATTCGGGTCACCGTTCGTATCCGTATCCAAATTTCCGGCACCGTAATTCTTCGCCACGGAAGCGGATTTTTCACAGCCGAGCGAGGAAGCCATCAGCCCGCAGCAGACCGACAACAAGAGTGTTTTTCGGATCTCAAGCCTCATTTTATGGCTCCTTACCGGCGATGAGCTCGCCGTCGCTGTACAAGGTCACGTAAGGCGTCACAACGTATTCGCGTCCATTGGGCAGCCCTTGAATGCTGTAATCGTTCGACGAATCCTGGTGCGACTGGTAGTCCGACGCCATCTCCGCCACGAGCTGGAACTCGAAGGGCAAAGAGCCGTAAAATTTGCACCCTGTAAACGCGAAATCGAAATAATAGATCCCCGCCGCCTCGTCGTACGGAAATGGTCCCGTCACGATCGTGGGCTTCCCGTCGCCCGAGTTGAGCATCCCGTTGTCCACGGACCGGCCGTCGTAGGTGGCCTGTACGCGGAACGCGTCCACGCCCTGACCCCACGCCGCGAGCTCGCTCACGTTGAAGTAGTATCTAAACGAGAGCAACGGGTTGAGGTACGGCGGGTGAATCGTCTCGTTGTGGATCATCAGGTGCACCTCGCTTATGAGGCTGTTCTGCTCGCCGACCTGCCCCTCGACCCAGTACTCGACCTGTTCCGGTTCAAGCGGAGGAAAATTCTGAAGCGGCGCCTGGCCGAGGCCGTCCCGCCCGACGGCTTTGAAGTAGTACAACCCGGAAAGCGCGCCCACCAGCGACGACGCGAAGTCGATGCATACCTCGGTCTGGCCGTAGTTCCAAATATCGTCATTATAGCCGTCGTCCTTGTCAGGCCCTCCGAGCAGCGCCCCCCACGCGACATGATTCGGCGTGGGCGGGATATCGGGGCTGTTGTCCTTGGTCGATCCGTGCGCCGCCCGATTGTGGATGTGCACCGGCCACTCGTCTCCGAATCCCACGATGAACGACTTGCCCAAAGGATTGTCCCCGGCGATGTAATCGAACTGGGACTGGGCCCAATCGACGTACGCGTCGGTCTTGCCCGTGTAACGGCCCCACACCAAAGTGGCCATAATAGCCGCCGTCGTGTATCGCAGGGACCCCCATCCGGTAAGCCACGTGAGCCCGCCCGGCGTAACTCCCATATTGCCGTCAACACCTGACCACAGGTTCGCGTTGTCATCGGCGATTTTCGTCCACTTTTCGTCCCCGGTAACCTGCGCCAGCTTGATGAACATGCCGGTCCACACGGTATTCCAGCAGTGGGTCCACGCGTTGTACCAACCATCCGCCTTGGTCGACATGATGTGGCTGAGCCAGCCGGTATACCGATCTCCGTCCGCGGAAACGATATCCTCCAGGTAGCTCGTTTCACCGGTGGCGATGTGAAGCCAAATAGCGGCCCAAGCCAAGTCGTCCCACTCGAATTCGGAAGCGTAAAATCCGCCGTTGTTCGCGGTGCCCGGGTAGGCCGCCGCAAAGGCGTACAGGGCTTCAGCGGTATCTAGACAGCGATCCGCGTAGTCAGGGTCCTGGGAACGGAACACGAGGCTCGCGATGGTCAGCGCCGCCGAGGCCGCCGCGGTCACGTCCGCGCCCGGATTTTCCTCGGTGGCGAACCACGCGGGCCGCGGAAAGTCCTCCGCCTTCTGCAACTCCGGCGGCCCCCAGAAACTGTGGTCGATGGGGCCCACGCCCACCTGGTGGCAAAACGCGATCACGCGACCGTCTCGCTCGCGGAACGTGCTTCGGAGAAAGTAATTGGTAAAACGCCGAAGGATATCAAGCGCGTGGGGTGCCTGCCCCGATTTGATGAACGACTCGGGAAACTCGTAAACTGACCAGGCGAGCATGGACGCGGAATAGGCCTGGGGAAGCCCGAACTTCACGTGATCGCCGCAATCGTGAAATCCACCGCCTACGTTGACGGTGCCGATGCCGTCCGGGTCGAAAATGTGGATGTATTTGCGAATATAATCGTCGGACATATTCGTGCAGTTGGAGGACTCGGGACTCTGCCCGTTGCAGAACAGGGGCACGGCATAATCCGTCACTTCGGAGTTGCCCCGCCACTGGAGGCGACCGCCGGTGATGTCGATGCCCGACATATTGACGTCGTAAAAATAGAGCGACTTTTGCAACGCCTCGGCATAGGGCCCCGGGGGACCGTATTCATCCGGGGGCGCATAAGGATCGCTTTCGATATTCTCGTTCTGACCTCCCCCCTGTTCCCCATTGCCATCACCGTCTGAATTCGTATTGCCGTCGGTGTTTTCGCTTATGTTCCGGCCCGCGTTACCGCCCGTGTTACCGCCCGTGTTACCGCTCGCGTTAACTTCGGCGTCTCCGTATACAGTTATATCCTTCCCCTCCTCTGAACGCTGGGTCGAGCCGTTGCCGCACCCCGAGCCGCTGACCGACCAGAGGACCACCGCTGCCGCAACCCAACCATTCAGTATCCCTCCTGAAAAGCGCGTCTCGAAACAGAACGCGGGTTTTTTCGCCGTGTCACATCGCGATATGGCGGATAGTCGCTCCGTCGAACGACTCCCCGTTCCGTGAAAAACGCCGGTTTCGGGGAGGATCTTGTTTGAAGCGCATAAATTAGTCATCGCTAAGTCCTTCTCTCACTTGATATCAGTGGTGTAAAAGCCCAGGGGTCGGGGTAAACTTTCGTGTTTAATCCAACTTTTTCGCGACGTTTTATTGGATCGGTCGACGATAGCGCCATCTTCTATCGCTTCTCTTTCGAGCGACAGGCACTGGTCTCGCGGCGCTATCGTCATGAGCGACTCGCGGTACATCATCACGATGAGGCCGAGGGCGATCGGCAAGCCGTCAAAGGCCTGATCACGACAGAGCGGCCCGAGCCGATTGTGGTAGGCATCGCCATCACGCTGCTGTCGCTCGCCGTGATGTGGTGGCTGGAGCGCGCCAAGCGCAGAACCGCCCGCGGCCTCGGGAGTCGCGCGTTCGAGGCCGACGCGTTGCATGCCGCGGCTTGCTTCTGGCTGTTGCTGATCACGCCGGTGGACATCGCGCTAAACGCGGCTCTCGGCTCGTGGTGGGCGGACCCCGTGGCGGCTCCGGGCATGATCTGGTTTTTCGTCGCGGAGGGGGGCGCGAGGCCTGGCGCGGGGATAAATGCGGCTGCAATGACGGATTTCTGCCGAAGTGTAAGTAATATATGAAGCTTTAGCCGAGCTTTAATAGCAACTTTTCAGATTTGTCGATTACGGCATCGTGGAGTCGCAGAATGAATGACACCTGTTTTCCCTTGTTATCGTTTGGCTCTATTCGCGGAACGCGCGCTTCGGTGGATCGCTGGGTTGTAAGCGCGAGCCTTTTGCCGCTGTTATTGACGGGCCAAATCGCCTGCAGCTCTGAATCAAGACGCGAGAGTCCAACGATCAAAGCGGATCAAACATCGACCGGTGGCGTCAGTGGTAATGATTCCACAACGGTGCCACTTGCGGGAAGCGATTTCGGTTACGGGGGTGATCAATCCTATAATTCTACGGGTGGACAATCGAGCGGACAAGCCGGAACGACTACCGCGCGGCAGGAGGAAGAAGGCAAGTGCGGTTCTATCGGCGCGACAGCGGAAATGGAACTTGCCGAGGTCGATATCATCTGGGTAGTCGATACGTCGGGTAGTATGATCGATGAGACCGAACGAATTCAGCGGAATATGGACACCTTTGTCGCCGAGATATCCGCTTCAGGCGTGGACACGCGCGTCGTGTTGATCGCCCAGCTCGACATCGTTCCCCCGAATTCGAACCTAGCGCAGTCGGGTAACTATATTTACGTTAACGACCAGATCGATTCGCATAACTCGCTGGATCGAATCGTCGAGACTTTTAGCCGCTACTCGAGTTTTATACGCGAAACCGCTCACGTGCACTTTATCATCGTATCGGACGATGAGAGCAGATACCTGTCTTTGCAGACACCGGAAGAGCGCGCGAGCCAGTTTCAAAGCGACATAGAAGCGATTCTCGATCCGGATTTTTCGGTTCACGCGATCGCCTCTGAAAGCGTGGGAGGGTTTCCTTGTGTCCCGGAATCCGATGAACCGGAGTTCGTTAAGTGTTGTCAGGACTCGGCTTTAACATTTTGGATTATTCCCGCTGTCGGCTGTGAAGGCTACACGGACCGGATGCTACTCGAATGTCCTTTCTTGGGTGGCGCTTTTGCTCCTGGCCTGACCTATTATGCGCTGGCGGCCAACACCGGCGGGGTAGCGATGTCTATTTGTCAGCAGGATTGGACCGAGGTGTTCGGCTCTTTGAGGGATGCGGTGATCGAGTCAGCGCCGTTGCCCTGCGACTACGCGATTCCGCCGCCGCCCGAAGGCGAGGTCCACGACTTTAGTAAAGTTAATATGAAGTATACCCCCCACGGCGTCGACCCCGCGACCGTGCAACCCTATCCTCGGGTGAATGACGCCGGCCGTTGTGGCAACAACGCTGCCTGGTATTACGACAACAACGACGCGCCAACAAAGATCATACTATGCCCGGCCGCGTGTGAGCGGGTCGGTTCGGGCGACGGGGGCTCGGTCACGGTCTTGTTCGATTGCGCCCCGGTTATTCTCGTCTAACCCTTAGCGTAGTAAAAAAACGTCGAGCGCAAACGCGCTTCCGGCGATCCTCGAAAAAACCGTAAGCCATGAAATCATTAAGATATGCCCGCGACGGAATTATCGTCGTCGACGTGAAAGACCCGGCAGCACCTAAGGTTCAATCGTTATTTCCGCTTTCACCCTTTAATCCGGATAGCCACGGTAACCGGGCGTTTGTTGAAGGTTCCACCGTCTGGGTGCTGAGCCAAGGCAGTCTGAGCCGATATGAGATCGAATTCTGAGCAGTCCGTCGCGCGGCCTTTGGCAAATACCACTACAAAATATGCGGGTTTAACCAGCGATAGACGACGTGAATTCGACTTGATCCATAAGCCTGATCAGTGCGAAGATAGGCCATTCGTTACTTCCGTCGCGCGGCATATTAGAACGAAGCTCTTACATAGCAAAATCTTGCCGCCACATCATCGGAGCTAATAGATTTATCCGCTTGAGGCCTACCAACGCCGCGCGCCTGCCGTAAGATCGGTAATTCGTGTAGGCGAGAGAGCGTAAAGCTTAGAAAGGAAGCGATAAGGTCATGGAACGTAAGAAGGCAACCAACGTGGTCTATCATCGGGAGAGCGTGACGCGCGAGGCCCGCGAGAAGCTCACGGGACATCGCTCGTTCACCGTCTGGTTCACCGGGCTTCCCGCCTCGGGCAAGTCGACACTCGCGATGGCGACCGAGCAACGGCTACACAAGAACGGCTGCAGCACCTATGTCTTGGACGGAGACAATGTCCGGCACGGTCTCAATAGCAACCTCGGCTTTTCGCCTGAGGATAGACAAGAAAATATCCGACGTTTAGCCGAAGTAGCCAAGCTATTCCGCGAGGCGGGCGTGATCAATTTGACCGCTTTTATTTCCCCCTATAAGCGCGAGCGCAGCCTGGCGCGATCGCTCGCGGGCGCGGACGATTTCATCGAGGTTTTCGTCGACTGCCCCGTCGAGGTGTGCGAGCAACGCGATCCGAAGGGGATGTATGAAAAAGCGAGAAAGGGCATTATCAAGGAGTATACGGGGATATCGGCGCCCTACGAGGTGCCCGAGAGTCCTGAGGTACACCTGCGTACGGATCAACTGACCGTGGACGAATGCGTGACAAAGCTCATCGATTACCTCGCGGAAAAGAAATTGATATCGGTCGAATAAGGCGCCTTTACGTTGATTGCGAATCGCAATCGATCTCTAATCCCCTGCGCCTGGCGATATTCAAACGGGGCCATAACCCAGCCAATCCGGAAAGTTTTCCTCGCGCCATCGTCGGTATTGAGCCGTAGTGTCAAAGGCTCGAAATTGCGCATCGTCGAGCACCGGCTTATGGGTGCGGATGAAAAGCGTAGCGGAAACGGGTTTCTAGTCTCGACTTTGGCGATTTCTTAATATAAATCTGCCCCTGCCCGTGCCTTGCGGTTGTGTTCGTTCTTCTATTAAAATAGAGTTACTCGGGCAGGGGCACGTTTTTACATCAATAATAGCCAAACTCGAGTCGAGAGCCCGTCTCATAAATACCTCCATTCGTCTTTCGGGCGGGACGATCCCGTCTGTTGCGTCGCTCTTCCTCGAAATAGCGTTGCTATTCCATCGTCGTCGCTCCTTTCGGCCGCGGTCGTCGCGCTCCGAAATACTTCGCGAGGATCTATCAGACGGGCTCCAGCAATTTTCGACCGCGCGGAGCACGGAAGTAGACAGGATGCAAGAGGTGTCGTAAAGGTCAGGTTCCGCGGATACGATGCGTGTGTGACGCTTGTCGACGAAAAAACGCATTTCAGCTACAAAGGATGGTTGATATAATGGAAACGAAGCTTTTATACGGTCGAAACATTCGCTTGCAATATCGATCAGCGTGTCTACTTCTGGCGGGCTTGCTTTTTTACTCGTGTCAGACGAAGTCAACGGATCTAGATGTTCCGGCTCCCGCGGCCGAAGCTCCGACTTCTTCTGAAGAGAGCACTTCGAAAAAAACCAGCACGATCACGAAGTCGGTAAATGTGGACCCTCGCTGTCTTCGGATTTGCGGTCATGTATCCGAACTAAACTGCGGAACCGAATCGGTTTGTGTGCAGGGCTGTTCTTATATGGTAAATATTCCGAAATGCACCCCGCAAATGAACGCGTTTATCGATTGCGTCAGCAAGGAATCTGTTGACCATTTTGAATGCGGTGAGCAGGGTATCCCTTCGATTAAAGAGGGATACTGTAACGAGGAACAAGCGCGCTTTGCCGAGTGCTATGGATCATTGTGATATTAATCGTCGTTTTCGTCACCACGTAGAGCGTGTTTACCTTAACGTTGCAAAAAACGCCGAGCGAAAACGCGAAAAAAGCGATGAAATAAGTTCGCGCTCTTTTTCGCGAGCGAAGCGCTTTACGCCGACCGATTTTTTGCAACGTTAAGGTTCAGACACCGCGAACCGAAGGATTCGCGTTGATCCGCCCTCAGGTCGCGGCGAGCACGGTTCGGTAGCAAGGTTTTAGGTTTCAGGGACCAGGATTCAGGTTTCAGGAACCAGTAGATTCGATTCTATAAAGGTTATTCTGCGACTAATGTTTTAGATGAGAACGTTGTCCTAAACGATCCGCGCCCTAATGCGGGCTCGTAGCGTCCTGAGCAGCACGAAGGGTACGAGGAATGGCCAGAGCAGGGCGGTCGGGCCGGATGACCGCGCTGTAGAGCATCCGCATCCGGCGGTCTCGGCGTCGCGCGCGGTCTCGGCTTTCTTTTGCGATTGAGGTTCAGCCTCTGGCTCTTCAGGACCACATAACCCGGTTTGCGTGCCGTCTCGCAGACAGCGGGCGTCCGTTCCGCAATCGCGATCAGTCTCGCAGAAGGCCGTGCATTGGGTCGCTTCGCCGTCGAACCGACACAAGCCGCTCTCGCAGTCGCTGTCCATAACGCAGTCGCTTCCGACCGGTAGCCCGACAGGGTCACCGGGATCGAGCGCGACGCAGACGCCTGCCTTGCAGGCTTCGTCCGCACCGCATTCGTCGTCGCGTATGCACATCTCGGGCGGCGGATCGGACATACGAGTGCAGCGTCCGGCGATGCAGCGCTCGTCGCCGCTCGCACAGTCGCCATCGACGACGCAGCCGCCCGCGTCATCCACGCACGACCCGGCATCGCAGCGCTCGGCTTCATCGCAGCCGCCGTCCATCTCACAACCTTGCAGCGGCGCCCCGGCGCCTTTCCACAGGCAGTTCCCGTCCACGCAGTCGTACCCGCCGGGACACGGCCGCGCGGTGCAGTCCTCGACCTCGCCGAGCGGGTAAAGACTGCAGATGCCCTCGATGTCATCTGTCCCCAATCCGGTCAGATCTTGGCTGTACTCATCGTTCATCACGCTCATCGGGACCAGCGTATGCCCGAGGCCCCAATAGTGCCCCGCTTCGTGCAGCATGACCGAGAGCAGGTTGATCCGCTGTCCCTCGCTTTCGCCCGTGACCCACGTCCAGTGCTGGCCGTTGAGCCGCATCGTCGCGGCCACGATCACCGGCGGGCCGCTGCCGGTGCTGATGAACGACGGAGCGGTGATCGCGACTGCCTGCGGGCCGTCCGTCCAATCCGACTCGCGCCAGGCGATCACGTTGTCTGCCCCGGGCTCTTCAGCGGTGCCCGGAAGCTCCGCCGTCAAGCCATCGTAGCGCGCGGTCGCGCTCGTGCAGTCGGGCGTGGTCCATTCGAGCATGCCCTTGTGAACCTCGGTCAACAGGACATCGATGTCCAGGTCGTCCGACCCCGCTTCGTTGATCCGATAGACCATCGGACACGACCAACGCGGCGCGAGCGCCTTGGTACCCGCGATGGGCTCCCACGCGTACGCGGTCGAGGCCGCGCCTTCCACGCTCGCGGCAAGGACCGCGGCGACGCTCCAGAGCACCGCGTGCTTCATTTGCGTTCTCCGAGCAAGAGCTGCAGTCGCGCGAGCACGCCGCTCAAGGGCGCGAGCGCGTAGCGCTGCCCCGGCGTGATCGCGGCGCTTTGGTCGCTTTCAGCGAGCACGCTCTGTTTCGGAGCAACGAGGACCGAGACCTGCTCTAGATCCTGCTGGACCATGGTCTGCTCGCCATCTCGCCGGACGACGAGCTTGCCTGCCGCGAGATTGTGCGTCCGGTAGTACCCGCCCACGTCCTCGCGTAGGAACACTATGACTTCCTCGCCGGGACTGTACACGGCGGCGCCCACAACCGGACGGCCGCCATTGACCCAGACCGCGCCCGGATCGCGGATCCAGAGCCGCTGCCCTTCTCCACCCGAGAGCCACTGCAGCACCCGCAGCTCGGCCACGGACCACGGCGCGGTGCTCGCGTTGTAGGCCATCTGCGTGCCCGTACGCTCCACCACGGCATGAACGACCGCATCGGCCCCGCGCGCCATGGTCGCGAGATCGATCCGCGCGATGATGGTCGCGCGCGCGGATCCTATGGCGATGACGATCACGGCGGATCCCGCCAGTACGCGCCACGCGTTGCGATCCCAAAGCCAGCTTCGTCGTTTCATCAGGCTCATTCTGTGCAGCATTCTTCGTAGCTAGCGATCAACCCCCCGCGGCCGTTGGGTTGGTCATCTGGCCCATGAGTACGATCAGTCCTGTCCTCCGTTCGACCAGCAAGAAATAGAACGGCCGATCGACGCGGAAGACCGGCGGTGGCTCGATCTCCATTTCGGGCACTTCCGTAATCGCTGTCGCAGCCGCGGCTTCCGTCGAGGTCTCGTCGACTCGAATAAACGCTTCGTGGACCGCGACGTCGATAAAGGTCTTTTCGTTCGACGCGAGAAGCCCCTGCAACAGCCGCGGATCGCGCAGTTCGAGATCAAGCTCGCGCAGTACACGGACGAGTTTCTCGCGCGAGCGAAGGCTGAATTTCGGCAGCTCGAGCGCGGCCTCATCGGAGCCGCTGAGCGCACCCCACACGCGCCGGAACGCCGCCGCGTCCCATCGAAACTCTCGCCAGCGCTCGGGCACGATCACGACGAATCCCAGGGATGTACCCAGGTAGGCTGCAATCGCGGCCCGGTAGACATCACCGAACACGGCCAAGCATGTTGCGCCCACCATCGTATTCGCCTGGACGGTCGCACCCTGCGAGGTTCGAAACGGCTTGGGAGCGGTCAGCTTCGGATCAAAGGGGGAGCTCCACTTGCCGAAAAAGTACACGGCGTTGACTAGAACAGTCCGAGTAGTATTCTTAATCGCGTTCCCTTCAAGGATCTGAGGGATCTTACCGCGCGTGCGATCGGACACCCACGCGTTAATTACCCCTTGGGCCCGCCCCGGATCGGCGGCAAAGCCGATCGAGTGGACCTCGGCGGGGAGGAACCGCGACACGGCATACAGATACGTCGGGCTCAAGGCATCCTTACGCGTAACCCAAACCGCATTGGCGGACTCGAAGCGGGCCTCCGCGGACGCTTGCACGGCCCCGTCCAACAGCCGGATGTCCAGGTCGTCGTTGTTCTCTGGATATCGTAGGCCCGTGCGTAGACTGCTCCTTCCGTTTCCCGGCAACGAAGCGAGGTAAACCAGCGCCAGCGCCGACCGGATGCTGTATGGCGAGACCACGAAGTTCGCCTGCTCGGCGAAAGCCCGCCACAGGGAAAACGAGGCCGCGTTGCTTCGCTCGACGGCCGCCGCCAGCACCGCCGCGGGCACCTCACCCACCGGTTTGCTGGCCTCGGGCTTGGACCGCAGCTTGTGAAAGCCGTCGTCCTCGGGCGCCACCTTGGCAGGCGCTGGCGGCGCGACCCGGCGGGGTCGCTCCCCGTCCTGACAGGCGAGCAGCGCGAGGCTCACGACGAATAACGGCGCAGCCGTATTTCCGCTACGCAATATAGGCGACCTGTGGCGCTTGTTCAGACTCAAAGAGAAGCGTTGACCCATGCGGTGACGTTGTCTATGGTGTCCGGCGTTAGCATTAACACTCTATTTGAATAGCCTGTCATGGTTTGCCCCGGTGTCGTTTGTCCCGAGACCGCGGAGATATGAAGGCCGACGACGCTGTCCAATCCGATCTCGAACGCCCCAGCGCCGCTACTGCCCGGCTCCGAGCTGGCCTTATAACGGTACGCGTTCGTAGACTCGGGTAATACATTGCCGACGAAGCCCTCGGAGTGGTACATGTGATAGTCTCGCCTAGCCGCAAAGGGATAGTGAGCGAGTTCAACGATCATCCCCTGCGGCGCCGGAACGTCTCGAAGGCTTGCCGTGGGGATAGCCGGCGCTGGCGGGTTCTTGAGCCTCACGACTGCGTAGTCGTGGTCTCTGTCGTAAAAGTCAGAGTCGTCGCTCGGCCAGTTGGAGAACTCCCAGAAGGCTTTCTTTACTCCAATCTCGCCGCAGGGCATGTCCGCACCATTTCGGCGCGGGCTCGCTGTGATGGAATACGTACGCACTTTCTTGAATACCTTCGCCCGAGTCGTCGCATCCGTACCGATATTCTGCCAATTTATCACGCAGTGCCCCGCGGTCAGCACCGCCGTACTACCGACCAGCGTTCCGCTGCAGGTCCCCTTCGCCCCCCGCTGGGAAGGATCGACGTAGGGCGCTTCCTTGCCCTCTTTGACCACGTGGGGCAAACGAAGGGAGAGGTGTACCGCGTACTTCTCGGGGACCGTGGAGGGATTATTCTCGGTCACGATCGGCATCGGATCATCGCCCTGCATGCTCCCGGGCACGATCCACGGCAGCTCCACGGTCGTACGTTTGGGCTCGGGGTCAGAGCCGTCGTATACCTTGATGCCGCGCTTGGCGAGCTGAGCGCGGACCGTGCGGTTGAATGCGACACCACTGAGCTTTGGCGTGGGTGGGCGCGTCGCCCTCGGCGCGCTCCCACTACCGGCCGATTCTTGTCCGGACAGAGGTTCCATCTCGACCGAACATGCAACAGTTATCCCAAGTATCAACAGCCCAAAGCCTCTCATCGTCTTTCTCATGGCGTCTCCTTTTTCGCTGGTTTCAGCAAACCCAGGGCCAGCACCCGGACCTTTTCGCGTTCATCGCTGTAGCCGACTCGCTCGAGCAGCGCCCGTAGCTCCGGATGGTCCTTGAGCCACCTGCCGGCCTGCTCGACCGCGGCAAATCTTACGCCGTAGCGCTGCCGACCGGCGGCGAGCTCGGCCACGGCTTGCGCGAGCTCGCGGCTCGGCTTGCGCGCCGAGAGCGTAGACAGGAGCGCTCGCAGCGCGTCCGTGTCCTGCTCTTGCCGCGCGCGCTCGAGTAGCAGGGCGTCAACGCCCGGGTGCTCCATGAAGCGCAGCGCGTCCACGGCCGCCGTGCGGATGCCCGCGTCGGCATCGGCGGCCCGGGCCCGTACCTGTTCGAAAAGCGTTGCGTCGGCGCTGTTGGCGATGCCGCGTAGCACGCGCTCGATCCGCGCCGGTTTCTCAGCCTTGCCGAGCGCCTCGCCGAGCCACTTCGCGATCTCTTGCGCGCGCTGAAGCTGCCCGCGCTCGCGCAGGTGCCGCGCGGCCGTGCCCAGCCCGTACAGGCCGTGCTCCTCCATCCCCGGCTCGTTCGCCCAGCGCATCAAAAGCGCGATCGTCGGCTCGGCCGGCTGCTGTACGCGCAAAAGGCTCGTCGCCGCGTGCGAGCGCGCCGGCTCGCTTACACCGCTCTCCTGGATTGCGAACCCGCGCAGCAAAGCCTGCGTCTGTTCCGTTCCGGCCGCCGCCAGCGCTTTCAGCAGCATGGGCGCGCGCGCGTGCCCCGAGCGGATCAGTTCCGCCGCGCGCTCGACGTCGCCCGGCCGCTGCCGCAGCATCGCCGCGATCAGGCTGAACCGTTGCAGATAGGCGCCGGTGGCATCCTTGCGCGCTTTGGGGTCCGCGCTCGCCGCCGGCTGGATCCGTTCGATCTCCTGCAGCACCCCGTCCAGCGTCGCCCGTCCGATGCGCTCGGCGTCGAACGCGCCCTCGCGCGGCGTAGGCGGCGAAAACACGACGAGCCCCTTGAGCGCGCGCTCGGCCTCGCGCAATTCTTGCTTTGTCAACGCCGCGTTCGCCTTACTCGGCAGCGCGGTGAGCCATACCCGCGTCGTCACCTCGAGCTTCTTGCCTTCGAGCATCGGCGTCCGCAGCGTCTCGTCGATAGTGACGTGCGCGAGCGGGCCGCTCGCCGGTGACCGCGCGTGCTCTGAGCGCGCGATCTGGGGCATTAGGTTGAACGACGCCGTACCCACGCTTTGCGCCGAGAGCTTCAGGTAGCGCGTCTTGACCTTGCGCAGCCCGGTTTTGGTGCGCTCCACCCGCGCCTCGTAGCGACCGGTCCCGTCCTCCTCCTCGACCTTAACGGCGACCGAGTCCATCCGCTCCGGCCACTGAAGCGCGCTGACCAAGGTGCGCAGCCAGCCATAGGCCTGCATTTGCATTCGCGGGCTCACGCGCAGGTCCTGCACCGCGCCGTCGCGCAGCGTGAACACCGTCGGCTCGCCAAGCAAGGGTAGCAACGCGTTGAGCGCGGCCTGTTCCTCGATGCTGGTCGTTTGCAGCGTAAGTCCCTCGAGCTGCAAGCGGATCCGCGTCCCACTCTCGCTCTTCGAGAGCGGCAGCAACACGGCCGTGCCGCGCAGGTTGTAGCGCTTGTTCGAGGCCCCGAAAGAGAGCCCGCTGTTGCCGCTCACCTCCGACTCCACGCGCACCGAGAGCCGCTGCGCTTGGCCCGCCGAGAACGCGGACCGTTCCGTTGCGGGCGTGCTCGTGGTCGAACAGTCAACAACGGCGGCGCACGGCAAAAGCAAGAGCGGCACGAGCCGCAACCAGAGATCGCCGCTTTGCCTACCTGCCGAGTTTCGTTGCGCCGTTTGCATCATGTATCCTAGTCGTAACAGACGTCGATGCCACGCGGCAGCACTTCGAGATCGAACCCCGAACATCTGCCCCACTTGTAGGGGCCTGGGCAATCCCGGTCGTCCTTGCACACGACCAAGGTATCAAACTTATAGCTGTCGTCGCTGCCCTCGCAGCTCGTCTGGCACGCGACGTTCATCCAGCTCGCAAACCTGTTGTGCGAAGGATCCTCTGGATTGCAGTCCTCGCTGATGCCGCACGAGCGCCGCAAGTAGCAGCAAAATTGGCCGGCGGGGCAGTCCTCCGGGCCGTCGCACAGGAGCTGGCCACACGTTGTGTCATTGCACACGGGACACTTGCCTCCATCAGCAATACACAACTGCCCTTGTTCTTCGCCCGAGTTGTTGAGACAGCAGCGCGACCCTGCTGAGCAAGTCTCCGCGGGTGGATTATACGTGCTCTCGCAATGGATGCCGTCCGGTGGACCCAGCTCGCGCGGGTTCTCCGGCGGCGGCGTCTGCTCCTGGCTGTCAACGGACCCGCCGGTTCCTGCCGTCGTTCCAGCACCGCCGCCTTGACCCGACGCGGACGTGCCGGAGTTGCCCGACGCGTCGCCCCCGGCCGCGACCGAGCCGTCCCCGGCGACAACAGAGCCGGCCGCTCCGTCCGATTGCTCGTTTCCGCCACCCTTGTCGCCGCAGCCCAGGACCAGCAAGGCCAGCAGCAAGCAAAACATCGGGATATGCTTGTCAACTTGCGCCATGCGTCACTCCATTTGCATCATATATCCAAGCCGAAACAGGCCTTTAGGCCGTGCGGAATCCTATGGACGTCAAGGTCCCGGCATCGGCCCGCCACGTAGGGACCAGGGCAGTCCCGGTCGTCCTTGCACACGACCATGCCGTGGTCAGGATCGCGCTGGTCGCCCACGCAGCGCTCCTGGCACTCGACAACCATCCAGTACGCATCATCAGCGACAGGATCGGCGGGAGTGCAGTCGGAGTTGTATTTGCAGGATCCTTGGTTCGCGTAGCAGCAAAACTGACCAGAGGAGCAGTCCTCGGGGCCGTCGCATAAGAGTTGGCCGCAAGTCACATGGGCACACGGGTGACATGTTCCACCATCAAGGATGCATGGATCCGTGTCATCTTCGCCATAAGGGCAACATCGAGAGCCCGCCGGGCACGTCCGTCTAGGCGGCTCTTCGAAGTCGCTCTCGCAATAGATGCCGTCCGGGGGACCCAGCTCGCGCGGATTCTCCGGCGGTGGCGTCTGCTCCTTGCTGCCCGCGGACCCGCTAGCTCCTGCCGTCGTTCCAGCACCTCCACCCTGACCAGAGGTCGCGGAGCCGCCACCGCCACCTTGACCCGACGCGGACATGCCGGAACTTCCCGACTCGCCGCCGCCGGCGGCGGCAGAGCCGGCCACGCTGTTAGGCTCTTTTTTTCCGCCGTCCTTGTCGCCGCAGCCCAGGGCCAGCCACGCCAGCAGTAAACAGAACATCACTAAACGATTGTCAACTTGCGGCACGAGCCGCAACCAGGACTCACCGCCGTGCCTACCTGCCGAGATTCGTTGCGCCGTTTGCATCATGTATCCGATCCGAAACAGACGTTGATCTCACGCGGCAGTATTTCGAGATCGAACCACCGACATCTGCCCGACTTGTAGGGGCCGGGGCAGTCCTCGTCTTCCTTGCACACGACAAAAGTATCGAGGTCATGGACCTCGCTGTTCTCGCAACTCGTCTGGCACGCGACGTTTATCCAGCTCGCAAGCCTATTGTGCGAAGGATCCTCCGGATTGCAGTCCTCGCTGATGCCGCACGAGCGCCGCAA
>JAFGIB010000049.1 GCA_016929805.1 Deltaproteobacteria bacterium
AGCCGGCGCGAGGACGAAAGCCGGTTTTACGGGATGAATTGGCCGCCGTCGTAGTCAAACAGCAGTACCCCCCTGAACGGTTACGTTCGATCCACTCGCTCGGTGCTAAATTATCTCGGTTAGCGGTAACGGAAGCGATCCGCCACGTCGATCTCCCGTCAATCGATTGCAGCATTTATAGTGTTTAGAATGCTCGCGCGTCTTTTCACCACCGACGACGGTATGGTCGCACGATGTTTGGTCTGCAGTGGTTGTATTAAGCGACTGCATAGAATATTCGAGATCGTTCTATGTCTGATTGCCTACGTTCGCGAAGAAACAAATCGGATTGACACGTACGCACATTACCAATAGACAATGACCGAGGATTCGGAAAAACTGGGGTTGTTCGTGTCTATATCAATCAAAAAATGGGACTCAAACCCATGAGTCCAATCGTCAAAGCGGTTTTGGGGGTTTGATCGTGTTGGTACAAGAAATGTCACTTCGCGGTAGTCGTATGGTGTCGGACGAAGCCTCTGATAAAAACGAACGTTGTAGACTTCATTAACTGGAGGGAGAAATGAAAAAACACGAGTACATATGGTCTATCCTTATAGCTCTACTTATCACCACGGTAGACCGAACCGCTAGCGCTGATCCGGCGGAAAACAGGGCGATTATTGTGCTAGACGCATCGGGAAGCATGAAACAGAAGATTGAAGGCAAAGCAAAAATCGATATCGCCCGCGGGGTTATAGACGAGTTGTTGGTAGGCTGGGACAAGAAAACAGAGCTGGGAATTGCGGCTTACGGTCACCGCGATAGGAATAGCTGTAATGATATCGAAACGATCGTCCCGGTGGGTAAGGTTAACCGTAAAACCGTTATGTCGGCCGTAAACGCTCTCGACCCCAAGGGAAGGACGCCGATTAGCGCCGCAGTACAAGCGGCGGCGGAGGAGCTGAAATATACGAAGAATAAAGCGACAATTATACTCGTGAGCGACGGTAAGGAGACCTGTAGCGCTGATCCGTGTAAGCTGGTGGAAGAGCTCGAAAAAAAGGGTATTGATTTTACCGTACACGTGGTCGGGTTTGGTATCCGTGATGCTGAAAAATCGCAGCTCAGTTGCCTTGCCAAAAACACCGGTGGGCAGTTTCTTCTCGCGAAGAACGCCAAAGAGCTCAATCAGGCGATGAAACAAACAGTCGCGATCGTTACCACGCGGAAACCCGATACGGAAGTCGGTTCGGGCTTAACGCTCCACGCTGTTGCTATCAAAGGAGCCGAGCCTTTGACAAGCGGTCTTTACTGGCGGTTCTTCGAAGCGAAAAAAGGCCTCGACGGCAAACGCAAGTACGTTTATGCGGCGTGTCCCAGCGGATCGTGTACACCGAAACTAACAGCCGGGCGATATCTCGTACGAGTTGAATACGATCAAGCCTTTGCAGAAAAAGAAATCGAGGTGAAAACAAACGCACGAACGGAAGAGACGTTGGTTCTGAATGCGGGGGTGTTGAAGCTTAACGCGGTACCTAAAATGGGGGCTAATCCGATCGAAAGCGATCTCTATTGGACCATCTATGAAGGCAAACAGAGTATAGACGGAAAACGGAATTTTGTTGTTAATCGCTCCCAAAAACCGTATACGACAAAACTCTCCGCCGGCCGGTATTTCGTGAAAGCGCAATACGATCAGGCGGTTGCGACGGCGGAGGTCGAGGTTAAGGCGAACGAAATGAGTGAAAAAACCTTGGTCCTCAACGCCGGCGCGTTGAAGCTCAATGCGTTAATAAAAAAAGGAGGAGACCGTGTCGACCGCGATCTCTATTGGACCATCTATGAAGGCAAACAGAGTATAGACGGAAAACGGAATCTTATCGTTAGTCGCTCCCAAACACCGTGTTCGGCAAAACTCAACGCCGGTCGATATTTCGTGAAAGCGCAATACGATCAGGCGGCCGCGACGGCGGAAGTCGAGGTTAAGGCGAACGAAATGACCGAGGAGACGTTGATCCTCAACGCCGGAGCGTTGAAACTCGATGCGTTAATAAAAAATGGAGGAGTCCCGATCGATCGCGGCATTAATTGGAAAATCTATAAAGCAAAACCGGGCATCGACGGCCGACGTGACATTATCCTTTCGCGTTCTACGGTAATACCGACAATAAATCTTCCAGAGGGCAAATACTACGTAGAAGCGAAATACGAAAAAGTTTCGACTGGTGAGGAAGTCGAGGTTAAGGCGGGAGAACTAACAAAGAAGACTCTGATCTTTACGACAAAATAGCCGACTGTTTCAATGGCGCGGAGCACGAAGCCCCGCGCACCGTTCGTTATAGTTGCCTCTTTTATCGCGCTAGCTGCAACCGGATGTCGTTTTACTTTAACGTTGCAAAAAATCCGTCGTCGTTCAGATGAAGTTCTTTCTCGGACAGTAAACCTTAACGTTGCAAAAAACGTCGAGCGGAAACGCAAAAAAAGCAACGAAATAAGGGCGCGCGGAACTTTTTTTGGGCCGCTGCTTAATGCACCCTAAGTGAGGTCCAAAAAAAGTTAGCACGCCCTTAGTTCGCGCTGCTTTTCGCGAGCGAAGCGCTTTACGCCGACGGATTTTTTGCAACGTTAAGGTAAACAACGGTAACGCTCGAATTACGTTTGTGGAACTTTTTCGGCAGCCGGTCCCCGGATGGTACTGCTATTATTTATGATCACTTGCTTACTCTTTTTGCGAGAGCTGATACACGTCCGTACTTCTTAAAGAAACAATCGAATAGATGGAGATGTAAACGGGCGACGAGCCAGCCAAATAGGCTCATTCCGACGCCGAGTCCGATCGTAACAAGAGTATCGCGGAATTTTACGACTTTGACTGTTGTTTTTCCAACAATGAGTGCGGCGAGTAGCGCCAAAACGGTCGACCCAACCGATCCGAAATTGAGAATACTTAGATCAGCCCAACGCCACGCGGCCCATAGAAACGTAAGTAATGCTGCGACGCATAAAATCCAGCCGGTGACTTTAAGTGGCGTATAGAGTTTCCAGATTCGAAAAGCTCTACTGCTCCCTGCATCCAGCAGGCGCTTTAGCTCGTCGTGTTCTGCTTCGTGCCCTTCTTCTCTCTTCATGGCCGGCTCAACGGCAAAGAATGGCCATTTTACGTTTTTTGTTTTCTTTTCGCCGCTCGTCGCTGTAGACGAGTAGCCCGTAACGGCTCGAGGAAAATCATACGCTGTCATTCGATAACCGCTTAACATGAGCGCATACGCCTCGACTTGAGAAAAAGAATCAAGGTCGGTGCGAATGGCTGCCAGACTTTCCTGAATATCTTTTTGAACCTTATAAACCGTTAGAGGACGACTCCGCGCAATGTCGCGCTGTTCATCCGAGGCTTCAGGCGGTTCCTGGCAGCCGATCCAATCCACCGGTTTGGCGTCGAGATCCTTCTTGAGATGAACGAACATCAAACCCCGCAGCGCCGACGCCTCCCGACGAGCATCGAGCTCGCGGTATTCAGCCTCGCGGACGCGGGACTGAAGAATGTCATTTGAGCGAAGAGGGACACCTATAATATTCTTGCTGGGCAGATTCTGGGCTTCCATATGACCGCTCGCGTCGCTCACCAGCATAACCGAGCAGCCCTGCTCAAGTAGGCTCGCAACCCCCTGGTTGTCGTGTACCCCACCGTCAACGAGCCGCACGGTCATTTTCGTCGAGCCTTTCGACCCTCTTTCTTCCTTGGGATAAAGGCCGGGGAACGATAAGGGTTCAAAGAGACCGGGAACACATGACGAAGCGGCCACGGCATAGCCGAGGCGCAACTTCTTGTAGCGTTTTGGCGCGTCATCGTAAAACATCCTGCGCAAACGGTAATTGGTATCGATTTCAGCGTCGATGTTTGCCGGAGGCTCGCCCATCCATGATGCGGTAAACTGCCAGTTATGACCCGTGTTGAGCGTCGTCGCGTTCAGAATCAACATGGGGACCTTTGCCTCGCGTCGCCAATTATGAAGCTTCGGGGAGAAGGATTTATCCTCTTCAGCCGGATGAACAAACATATCACCGATAAAACGCGCCGTTTCGCCTTCTCCATCCTCTACTTTGCTGAAGAGTTCTTCTTCGTACAGCTCTCCGATACGCTGCGTTCTGGAATAACCCGGCTTGAAGATCATTTTGATATTCGTAATAAATTCTGCTGCTACGCGTGTCCGAAGATTACGTTGAACGCCGGCGAAAAATCGGTCAACGACACGCTGAATGATCTCGATATAGTGCTCGGGTTTGATATCCCCATCGCGCGTTTCTCTGAGGACCTTGCGCAACTCTAAATAGTAGTACGCGCCGATAATTGAACCTCCCGATACACACGACAAAACTTCCACGTGACGAAGCATATCGAGCTCCGCAAGCCGGGCCAGCACGCCGATATGGAAGAACGATGCGCGAAAGCCTCCTCCTGAAAGGGCGAGGCCTACTTTCCCGAGGAGAATGCCGCGAAGCGCCTGTTCTCCCACGAGCACCCGAAGCGCGCCGCCCGCGGGAGATTTTTCAAAATCAGGATGCCAGACCTCGACACCGAACTGGATCCGGGCAAGAGCGGCAAGTTGGCGCGTCGTTGACTCTTTTTCCCAATCGGGGACATTTGAAAGATCTACCGCTTCTCGGAGCCACTTCTCCGCCTCATCGTAGCGTCCGAGCCCGAAATAGGCCTCTCCGAGCGTCACAAGAAACCACCATTGTGAATGCAGCTTAGCTTTCTCATGCTCAGGTTTATCGGCTAGGGGCGGGACGTCCGTTACGATCTTTTCGCGTATCCGACGCGCTCGTTCACGTCGCGTTTCGATTGCGTGATATACGGGATGGCTTTTCTCGATACCCACAGATTCGAGCGACGCCAAAAGATCGAGTACAAAGGCGGCATTGATAGCTGTATATCCATAATCATTCGCCACGCCTTCGGCGAAGCCGCGGAGGTAGTAATTTAGGGACTGTTCGAGATCCTTTTTCTGGCCCGAGACCTCCCATCGGTACTTATTGATCGCCCCCGCCTGTCCGAGCGTTTCCTGGTCCTTGGTCGTTGCGAGGCTTTCACCGCGCTGGCGGAGAGCGTTATCGAGAATTTTCAGTGCTCCAGTAAACCTCTTTTCTACGCTTAGATTTTGATCTTTGTAGGTACAGAGCGCCTGCTGTTGAGCGATCTCCAGCACGAGCTTGCGATCCTGCTTTACGCTTTCGTCCTCGCTCACGCAGCCAAGGATCTTCCGCGCGTAATCGAATGCCCTCTCTTTTTTTAGTTCATTCTTGACAAGATCCAAGACCGTTTTCGGATCAGCCGCTCCTCCCCCGAGAATCTCTTTTGCCTCTTTTACAGCTTTTGTCGCTCCCATATCCCTCTCCCTAGTAATGATTCATAGGTTATCACACGACGCTTGGAATGTGGCTATATTGACAGAGGCGCGAGACGATTACGTAGAGACCCGGAGGCGCCGATTCAAACGGGAGGTTGGGTGACTTACTTCGAATCTCGTACTGATCCGACCTATAGTCCCAAGGCTGGAGACGATCCCTCTTGAGGGATTGAGCAAATTATTTTGTCGAGGCCTGACTCGGCACTGCCGGTGACATTGCGAAGCGCCACAGCCGGAGGCGAGCGCGGCAAAGCGGGTACGTCTCTATTGTTGCCTAATCAGCTTCAGACGCTCGCGTGCTCTCTCGGCCTGTGCCCCTTTTGGCTCGAGCTGTAGATAGATCTGATAGTGTTTCGCGGCCTCGGCGCTCGCTCTCTTCGCCGCGAGCATATTCGCCATGAGATAGTGAGCGATGGCGTAGTTCTCGTCGATTTCGAGGGCTCGGCGTAGGGATCGAATCGCCTCGTCGCGGTCGCCGGCCGCGCGTTGCGCCAGCGCTAGCTCTGATAAGAGCGACGGGGTGGGCTCGGCGCCGTCAGCTCGAATCGCGGCTTGTAGCGCCTGTAGCGCCCCGGACGGCTCCCCGGCGCGACGCAAGCCGTTGCCGATGGCGACCAGAGCCGCGCGGTTGTCCGCGGCCTGAGACAAGGCGATCTTCAGTTCTCGAGCCGCCGCGTCCCGTTGCTCCATCCGCAGCAATAAAAGCCCCAGGTTCGCCCTGGTAATCGCGTCGTTCGGGTTGACGCGCAGCGCTTCGCGGTACTCGGCCTCGGCCTGCTCTAACAAAGCGCTATCCTCCAGCGCCAATGCCAAATTCATATGTCCAGAGGCGGAGCTGGGATTGTATCGAACCGCTTTGCGCAGCACCAAGACCGCCTCGTCGAGTTCTCGCTTGACGCGCAGCAGTACCCCGAGGTTATTCAGCGCCTCGGCGAAGTCCGGCTGGATGGCTATGGCTTTACGATACTGCGTTTCGGCGGCTTCTATATCGCCGAGCATCTCCATCACGATCCCGAGATCGAGATTAGCCCGAGCGTCGTTCGAATCGTCGACGAGCGCCTGCTCGAAGAGCGACCGTGCTTGCGCGAGTTCGTTTACGGCCAAATGATTCTCGCCCCGCTGTACAAGTTCGCTGGCGGGGGGAACGGAAGAACGCAAAACGCCTGACGCGTTCTCAATCGAGGAGCGCTCGGGTCGTGAAACGGCGCCGCGGCTCGCGCTCGACCCACACGCAACCACGAACGCAAGGAACGAAAACCGCGCTACAAGCTTGACATCGGACATGTTACTCTCCCTATTATTGGTTTTTACTTGATTTTAGAAACCGAACAATACCTCTTACCACGCCTTCTGCGAGTAGTTGTCGATAGCGATCGGTTTTCAGTGCCGCGGCTTCCTCCGGTCTCGTGAGGAAAGAGGCCTCGAGCAAAACCGCCGGCATCCGCGCTCCCACGAGCACGAAAAACAGCGCTCGCCGTATCCCCCGGTCTGCCAAATGCGGCAACATCTTGCGACCGGAGGCCAGGGTTTCGCGATGAATGTGACCGGCGAGCTTGAGCGATTGGCCGACTTGCTCGGCGCGGCATAGCGAGGCGAGGATCTGCTGCAGCCTCGTAACCTCTCGCTGACTGACGACGTTTTCCAGCGCGGCGAGCTTTATCGCTTGCTCGTCATCGCTGGTATCTAGGACGAAGGTTGAAACGCCGCCCTTATCCGATTGCGACGCCGATCCATTGAAATGGATCGAGAGAAAAAGATCGGCCGCGTAGCCGTTCGCGATAGCGGTTCTCTCTTCCAATGACATATAGCGATCGCTCTCTCGTGTGAGCACGATTCGGTCGTCCGGTATCTCCCTGCGAAGACCGCGATAGATTCGTTTTGCTAGATCCAGCGTTAATACCGACTCTTTCAACCCGTCCGGGCCTCGCGCTCCCGGTTGCTCGCCGCCGTGCCCGGGATCGAGAACGATGGTCCGATAACCCGCAACGCGGCGCTCGCCTTTGGCAGAACGGTTGGAAAGAAAAAAATCTATAACAACTCGATATGGATGGGTCAGGTGAAAGATCCGGCAATGCGTCGCATCGTCGACGTCGAACGAAACGCGAGCCGTGGCTTCGCTTAGCTGAAACGCCCGAATTCGCCGCAGCCCGCCTCGCGCAACCGAAACCACCTTGTTCAGCTTAGAATCTAGGCGAACCAGCTCGAGATCGACAATGACGCGTTTGGAAAGGCTTTCCATCGCCGGTAGCTCGCTGCGTCGATAAGCCGCCTCCGCGTCAAAATGCATGACCACACGAACGGTTTGATAGCTCGACCGCTCGCTTTCGGACGCTGTTACCGCACCAAGGGTTTCGATGCGTTTCAGCAAGACATGAGGCGGCTTTTTTTCGATGGACGATGGGTCAATGGAGAACGGCTTGTAGTCAAAGCGCCCCGCGTTTTGATCGCCCGCGCCATGCCGAGCACGGCTTGTGCTCTTTTCCGCGTCCTTCCCTTGGGATTGACATGCTCCGATAACACCGATTGCCGCTAGTAAAATTCCCCAAAGCCTCATCGGATTCGCTCTATCTCCAAATCACAATGGATAAAGGTTATCATCCAAGAATACAAAGCGGGGATTTGGTTGCGGTGCACGAGCTGCCCCAAAATGGTATGCTTACGATAGCGAACGACTCGCGTTCAATAGTAATGACGAAAAGGGCTAAAACGGACACTCATACCAACTCAAAATATAAGCAAGTTTGAAGTGAACACGAAAAATCCGGCTCAAAAAGAGGTCTCATCTCTACCTAATGGTTCAGAAGTGGAAATGGAACCGTCGCGCGTTAGTGACTCTGAGGTTGTGAATCCGCAAAGCAGCGTGGAACCACGGGCGGCCGATCGCGAGACCGCGCGGCAGGCCGAGCAAAAGAGCACAGGTCAAACGGACCGCCTTTCCGCGGATGATGCCGATCGTTACGCCGAATCGTTTCGCCCTTCTTGGGTTTCTTCAAATCAAGAGGTAATCGGTCAAAACAGCGAGACCGAACCGGTAAAAAGCGAGATCGCCGCCGCCTCTACCTCGAAAACGATAGAGATCGATCCGAGCTGCGTAAAAGAAGACACGGATGCTGAAATAAAGCTGGCCATAGCATCGATCCATCCTGTAGCAAAAGTTAGGAAAAAAACCTTTCTATGGGCGGGTGGTGCCGCGGCTGTCTTCGTTTTGCTGATAATTTTTTCAGTGGCAACGCAGAAAAAGCAGGAAACCAGCTTATGGGAGAACGGCACGAGCGAATTGGAAAAGCCAAAAACAAAGCCGCGTGAGACTAAATTGCAGGCGAAAGGCCGGAAAAACCGGGCCGAGCCTCCCAACATCGCGACGACTCGTCGCGGCGCGACCGCCCGCGACTCTAAAGCGGTTTCGAAAGCGGCGGAGTTGCCGACGGAGTCAAAGGCCGATTCGCCTCTGGCTTCTCTAGCCGCCGTGCAGACGAAATCAGAAGAAAATCTCGAAGCAGCACCGGCGGCGGCACCGGCGGCGGCTGCACAGCCCGCCAAGATAAGGATTCAAGTAACGACCATACCAACTTCAGCGGAGCTAACGCTCGACGGCTCGGTGGTGTCCAATCCCTTCGATCAATGGCTGCCCAAAGGGGGGCAACATCTCTTTGTCGCGAGATCGAACGGCTATCTGAAAAAATTCCGTAGGGTAGTGTTCGACCGAAATAAGGAGCTCACGCTGGAGCTTTCTCCGAAAAAAGAGAAGAGCCGCTCCGTTGGCGAGACAGCGTCGAAAACAATCCGAGCGAAAAAGGCAACCGAGCGAACCGCGAAAACGAGCAGCGCGCGAGCGCGAGCGAAATCCTCGCGCAAAGGTATAATCTCGGTAAATCCGTATTAGAGCGCCGATCAAGCTCTTCTTGATCCACCACGAGTAGATACCAGCATCTGTTGAGCCCGATGGCGCCCCGCAATCGCGATTAAGGGACTGCGTTATAAGCGGCTACCAGAATGACGAGCGAGTTGACCCGACAAAAAGCTTGCGATAGGTTGCCGAGCCATGGAAAAACTGACCTATCAAAAGGCCGGCGTGTCGATCGAGGCGGGAGATAAGCTGGTAGAGCGAATTCGACCGCTGGCTGAAAAGACGCTGGTGCCTGAAGCGCTGGGTCGTTTGGGAGGTTTTTCCGCGCTTTGCGCCTTACCGTCGGGGATGCGCGAGCCCGTCATGGTTTCGGGAACAGACGGCGTGGGCACGAAGCTAAAAGTCGCGTTTATGGCCGATAGGCACGACACGATCGGCATCGATCTCGTCGCCATGTGTGTCAACGATATCATCACCTCGGGCGCACGCCCCCTCTTTTTCCTCGACTACTTCGCGACCGGAAAACTCGACGTCGATCGCGCGACCAGCGTGATTCGGGGAATAACGGGCGGGTGTTTGCAAGCGGGCTGTGCGCTGCTCGGCGGCGAAACCGCCGAGATGCCCGGGTTGTACCGAGAAAACGAATATGACCTTGCGGGATTTGCCGTCGGCATTGTGGAACGGCAGTCGATCATTACTGGAGAAACCATAAGTAGCGGCGATTCGATAATCGCCGTGGCATCAAGTGGCCTGCATTCAAACGGATATTCGCTGGTTCGCAAGGTCCTGTTTGAACGCGCGGCGCTCGCTCTGGACCATCGACCTAAAGGTTTCAGCGAGCCGCTGGTGGATATGCTACTGCGGCCAACCCGGATTTACGTCAAGGCGGTAGAAAGCGCGTTGAGCACCGGTCGTGTGAAAGGTCTTTGCCATATTACCGGCGGCGGGCTGGTAGGTAATATTCCCCGAATCCTACCCCGGGGACTCGGCGTCGAGCTGGAAACGCGTAGCTGGAAGCGCCCGGCTGTATTCGATTTAATCGCCGAGCTCGGCGAGATAGAAGAAGAGGAGATGCGGCGCGCTTTTAATCTTGGAATCGGATTCGTCGTGATAACGGACAAGGGCGCGGAGACAGAGGTTATCGAGCGATTGGTCGAAAGCGGCGAAAACGCGTGGCAGGTCGGCACGGTCAGCGTGATGTCGGCGGCCGTGGGCGAAGCTCGCGTTCGCTTTATCTAGAGTATCGAACGGGGTAAAAGGCAGTGACGGTGCGCCACTACGACGTGATTGTGCTCGGAGGAAATCTCGCTTCGCTGTTCTGCGGCGCGGTATTGGCCAAGCGAGGATTTCGCATCTTACTAATAGGACACGACTACCTCTCTCCCACCTATACGGTAGGCGAATATCGCCTGCCTCGCCTGCCCTTCACCTTTATCGGCGCGCGTTCTCCCATCACTAACAGGCTTCTCTCCGAGTTGCGCCTCACCCAACCCCTACGACGACTCGTCTCCTTTCCGAACCCCGCGTTTCAGTTTGTACTACCCGGTCATAGGCTGGACTTTTTCAGGGACAACGCCGGATTGGAGAAGGAGATCGAACGCGAGTTTCCAAAAGTTAAGCGGCCAATCGAGGATTTTCACCGAAACACAACCCGGATCTCGAAACAGCTTGATTCGGTTTTAGAAAAGGATCTGGTTTGGCCGCCGGCTAGCTTTTGGGAACGCCGTGAATTCGCCCGAGCCTGCGCGCGTCATCAGAGCGAGCGCGCTGGACAAATGCATGATCTTTTAGCGGAGTTTCCCGAAGACCATCCCTTCCGACTCGCGGTGCACTTTCCCGCCTATTTCAGCGACGGCATCGGTCCGGATGAGATAACCGCGCTGCGTTTAAGCCGGCATTACGTCAATTGGCGCCAAGGATCATTGGCGATCGAGGGCGGCTTAACCGCGCTGCACCAGCTTTTGTTGGATAAAATAAGAAGTCATAGTGGCGCGATTCAGCTCAACGCTCGCGCGGGCTCTATTCTAGTACAACGCGGCGTAGCGTGCGGAATACGACTCGACGGCTCCGACGACGAGATCGGCAGCAACTTCGTGGTCGCCGGCATCGAGCTTTCCGATTTACTCGATCTACTCCCGGAACGCGCCGAGTTCGAAGAGCTGTTCGAACGCGTCGGAGAGCCGCAGCGCAGCCACTATCGATACGCGCTCAACCTGGTTGTGGCGGCCCCGGGATTCCCGGACGCGATGAAACAGAACCTCTTTTATCTACGAAATAAGAGGGGGCCGAATACCGCGGAAAACGTTCTGCTAATTCAATCGGAACGAATCGATAACCGACGTTTTCGTATAAGCTTACAAGCGCTTTTACCCCGGCGGCAGATCGAGGATGTCGAGGGATATATCGATACGGTTCGGGAGTCGCTCTTGGAGTCTTTACGCGAGCTTTTACCTTTCTTAGACGACCATCTGCTCTTGGTCGACTCGCCGAACGACGGGTGCGTCCCTCGTGTCGACCGAGGCGAGGGGTCAACCCCGGTGGAAGAAAGCTGGAAACGCGGTCCAAAGACCATGTCCTGTACCTACGCCTATCCTGTTACTTCGGCTCTCGGACTGTGCGCGGTTCCGATATATACACCGGTACGCAAACTGTTGCTCTGCAACGCTCAGGTCGCGCCGGGGCTGGGTATGGAAGGATTACTTCTGACGGCTTGGTCCACCGCGCGTCTGATCACGCGCTCTGATCCGAGCAAGGAACGCATGTGTAAGGGGCTGTGGACAAAAGTAGAAATCTGATAGTACCATCTTCGCCGGCCCTGCGGGCGCGCTCGGTTCTACAGGCGAATCGGCCGCCGACTTGTTTGCCCCCCTGAACGCTTACCTTTTTTTGGACCCGAGCTTAGGGCTCGCGCAAAAATAATTTCAAATTTTTAGCGCCCAGCTCGGGGTCAAATGTTTTATCGACGACTGAGCGGAACCGCAGCAATAGCAGCGCTATTTCGAGGATTCCGC
>JAFGIB010000050.1 GCA_016929805.1 Deltaproteobacteria bacterium
CAAAAAAAGTGAGCACGCCCTTAGTTCGCGCTGTTTTTCGCGAGCGAAAGCGGTTTACGCCGGCGGGTTTTTTGCAACGTTAAGGTTTAGCAACCTGCGCATCTTTTCAAGAGCGTCTACTTCTATTTGACGAATTCGTTCTCGACTCAAATGCAATCTACCCCCTATTTCTTGAAGCGTGCAGTCGATTGAATCGTTCAAGCCAAAACGCATTTGTAAGACTATCCGCTCTCGGGTAGTCAATCCCGATAGGGCCTGGATTAATCGCTCCCTGAGCTCATTGAATGCAGCGGCTTCCGAAGGTGAAGTCACGTTCTTATCCGGTATGAAATCACCAAAGACGGCGCTTCCGTCTTCGTAGACAGATACGTCCAACGAAAGCGTCCGATTAGGTGTCTCTAGCAAAGAACGGACCTTTTCAACCGGCGTATCCGTTCTTTCCGCGATCTCTTCGAGCGTTACCTCCCGGCCGATGCGATTTGAAAAAACGTAGCCCGCGCGTCGAAGCCATCGAATCTTATCCAGCGCCGGTACGGAAATCCGAATGCTTCGGCTTTGATCATCGATCGCTCGCATAATGCAAGCTCGTATCCACCAAAAAGCATAAGACGAAAATCGTATTCCCCGCCGGTGATCAAATCTATTAATCGCTTTTATCAAACCGATATTGCCTTCTTGGATAAGGTCCGAGAAAGGCATACCGTTCTGGCGATATCTTCTGGCTACCCATACCACCAGGGGGAGATTCGCCTCCACCAGCTCCTGCATGGCTCGAATAGATTCACGTTCCGCTCGGCTTTCAATTCTCTCGAGGACGCGCAACCGATCGATCGGAACCCCGGCTACCTTTTCAATTCGTTCGAGTCTTCTTTCGGCTATGGCGATATCGTCACGGATCTTACTTACCTTAACCCCGTTGGTTGTTACCTCGCGGTATACACTCGGCTGTGCGTTCGTAACTGTTTTCCTTGATAATTCTAATGGATCGTGCGTTTTCTCGTAAAGGCGCAGTTCGTTCTGAGCGATGTTCCTCTTTCTTTCCGCCTTTGCCGCCAGTCGAACCAACCTGTCGATTCTGTCGACGATCCTTTCGATTGCTGTCTTCGAAAGTTTCATTTTTACCAGGTTTCTCTCTAGCAAAACATCTCGCCTTTCGCTTAGATGTTGAGTCTTATCATTGCTCTTGGTGGATCGATTACTAAAGCCCAACGGCTTTGACACTTGAGAGCTACCCTCGACAGGGCCAACGATCGCATCGATTGTCTGGATTAAGCGCTGGTGTCTTTCCGGGTCGGAAACCGGGTCGTCGTCAAAAGAACGCACGAGGGCACGCGCGGATTGCTGCCCGAGTCGCACGCGATTTATAAGATTCCGAATAGCCCGTTTGCCAATACCTGAAGTCGCTATCGCCGCGACTTTCTCGCTATCCGCCTCGTCAATCCGTTTGGCTATCTCATATTCCTTTTCCCTGGACAACCTTGGTACCGAGCCGATTTCGTGTAGATACAAATCCAAGACGTCCGTTCCGTAGTATTGAGCGTGATTTTCTTCCTTGTTTCTCGACGAACGCCTTTTTTTAGCGCCAACTTTACGAAACGTGGCGCGATGTGTGGGATAGAGAATATGTTCTAGCGGTATCCTAGCTCGCTTTTGGTTTTCGAATTGACCCAGCATCGCTCTATATATGAATCCGCGAGCACGCTGAGTGCGGTTTGCCAAAAGGGACTGAATCGCGCTCAAGCCCACACTATACCCGAGCTTTTTTGCTGTATCTATTATTCGGAACGCGAGCCGGCGCTGACTCACACCCGGATGATCCGCGAGCCACAACCTCGCCAAATCAGCGACGGGTTTTGCCTTTACCCATTCGAGATCAGTCGCAACAGCTCGACCCGGTTCAACCCGTTTAAGCGCAAGATGGAATCTTCGGTCGTCGCGGATGTATTCGTGCACAAGCATTTGAAGTACCTCGTATTCGCGTTGCTGGCCGTGACCTCCAGCGCCGCTCAGAAGCGATTGCAGTCGTCTGAAGTCAACCGCTATGCCGCGGTCCGCCAGCGTTTGTTTAAGTCGCTCCGCCAACTTCCTTTTAGAGGCACCTCGATTGCGCCATTGCCATAACTTGGCCAACTCGTGAAACCTTGCTGCGGCAACCGGCTTACGGCCGGCTTGTGCGCGATCAATATCATCCGCGACGTTACGAAATAGCTCTTGAGCCGAATCCTCCGACGTCACACCAAAGGGCGCGAGATAGAAGAGTAGTTTTTCGAGCACTTCGCGTCGCGCTGAAAAACGTTTCCCCGCGAGGATCGGTTTTAACGTATCAGCGGCCAATCGAAGACCCTGGTCTTGAAGGTCATGACTCAGTTTTCGAGCTAAAAACCGCTTGGAGCGATTGGGGTGAAAGTGCAACCATAAACGCACGAGTACAACGAGCCTTGTACTGCTAATGTAACGGGAGCGTCTCTCTTCAGGAGGAATCCACGAACCGGCAGAGATCAATCTTTGTTCGATATCGCCGTGCGCGCCAAACCCTCCAATATCCAAAAGTAAAGAGCGCATCTCTCGTTCCACCACTCGCGGAACAGAA
>JAFGIB010000051.1 GCA_016929805.1 Deltaproteobacteria bacterium
AATCGGAAATCCGCAATTCGAACCCACCTGTACCATAGAAGGGGACTTAAGCAAATCGCGCGCCAGATTTCGTCGTACCGCGCCCGGCGCGCGCGGCCGGAGCGAGCTCGTGAAAAAAGTCGGTTTTTTCATCTCTATTTCGTCCTGCCACCAACCGCCAGCGGTGAAAGAGATCCCCTAAAAATACGTTGAGGGCAAATAGACCCAGATTGTACTGTCCGGCGATTTACCCTGTACAATACATATTACACTTCACGACGTATTGTCTCTGCCGACAAACTCTTTGAATCTACCCTAACGTTGCCACGAACGTCGAGCGAAGCGGTTTATGCCGACGGAGTTTCTGCAACGTCAAGGTACACAAAAATTGCGATTTTGAACAATGCATGAAAAGATTAACCGACATAGAATGGTTCTGTAGCCAATAGCTATATTTTTCTAATCAGGAAAACGATTATGCTCACAACCCGCAAAATAGCGTTAATAACCTATACGGTTTGTATCGCCCTAACAGTCTGGGGTTGTTCCGACGACGACGATAATAGCGGCGGAGATGGTTCCGTAGAAAGTCGTACTCCGACAGCCAGGGGCGCTTGCGAGAAGCTCATCAAATACTGCGCGACCGAGCCGGTTTGGAGCGATTATATAAGCTCTGTTGGCCAGTGTCAGGATATGTTCGAATGCATCAGCGACCTATACACCGGTAGCTGTCGTTCTCGGGTATCGACTCTCCTCAAATGCGGTGAGGAAATCGAAAGCGGCGAACAATGCGAGCCTTGCACGGAAATCGCATATAAACTCTCTGAAGACTGTCCCTATCCTGAGGGTTGTATGTAGCGACGTCATATTAACCTTAACGTTGCAAAAAATCCGTCGGCGTAAAACGCTTCGCTCGCGAAGAAACGCGAACTAAGGGCGTGCTCGTATCTTGAATTCGCGAGGATAGCGAGGTCAAATAGGTATTTGACCCCGACGAAGGACTGACGGCGCGAATTCGAGGAAGGGCAAAACCGCAGATAGCCTCTATAGACCGCGAAATCATGGTGTTTTCAAGCTGAATGGTGCTCTAAAGCATAGGGTGCGCCTTGAAAAAGGCCACCGCTTCTTCACCCCAGTTGTAGTCTACAGGCTCGGAGCAGCTAACCAACGTCGTTCCGCCTTCTAACGGAAGGCAGTGGCCCGCTAAAAGCGAGTTTCTATAGTCGTGGGTAATGAATTCTAGAACGTTGCCGCTTGCGCTTGTCCAGCGCTGCCTGTGGTAGGCGGTGCCCTCCGTTCCGGCTATGGTTTCAGGACCGGTCATCGAGTAGCTGTCGACAAAGTCGTTTACGGCTTGTTGGGCAGCATCGTAGCCGCCGCCGATATTATCTTGTTTACCATATGCAAAGAGCACGGGAATTTCGCGTGCCGGAAGCGCGCCGCTTTTCCAACAGTTCGATACTCGATTGATTTCTTCAGTCGGTGCAACGCTCGCGATGATATCGGCGTGTTCGCACGCAAGCGCCCAGGAAATTTGGCCACCCTGCGAATAACCCGTAGCGTGAATCCGTTTTCGGTCGACGTCAAAGGCCTCAATGGCTTGTTCCATAAAGGTAAAAACGACCGATTTGTCAGTTGATACCCTCCAAGTACCTTTATGCGGATGGACGACGATGTAGTCGTTGGCCTTCCCCAGGGCGACCATGTTCGTCGCGTTCTCCATCCACGTACGATCGACCATTCCTCCACCATGGATATTAAATATAAGTCCGCAAGCGCGCGTAATGCACTGCGCCGGAAGAGAGATCCACAGGTCAACGCCTTCGCAAGGAAAATTAACCTCGCTATTCGCTGATATCATGTTCGGATCGATACAGCTCGTTTTTTTAAATACGGGGGTACGCGGGCCCGCGTCACGTTGCGTCTCCGGTGCGCCCGCTTCCTTTTCGCTTGTCACCTCGCTACCGTCCGTAACATCGTTACGCGTCGTGCCGACATCAGCGGCGTCAGCACTCATCGACGAGCTATCCAAGGTGCCCGGCGAGCCACTATCGCTTTGAACGCTCGGTGCACCATCGCTACTGGCGTCGATCCCTGTACTAATTGTGTTTTGTGTCGCATCCGCAACGGGCTGCAACGGCGCGTCGTTTTCGGTCGTCGGAGCCGCAGCCGCGTCAGAAGCGCGCGTTCCCGGCGCCGCTTCGGAGTTCGTATCGGATTCACACGCGTTTACGAGCAGGGTGAGGACGATCAGAAAAAATATTCGCATGATATATATATTCCTTTGTTGCATCGCGCCGATCAATTTGTCTTTCAACAGGCAAGCACTCTAGGGAAGATTCTTGCGTTGCGTTTCCCATTCCGGGTCCGTGCATAGGGTACATTGCTCATCGCCAAAGAAAACGCGATAGGCTTCCTGATCGCCGAGCAAGTGATAGGTGAGCCACGCCGTCGTATATCCCCGATGCCTTCCGCCATCGCCTAAGGTTTCCAGGTGAGATGCTCCCAATAAGATTCCGAACACAAAGGTCGATTTCTCGTTGGCTGGATACTGGGGTGATATAACGTCGATCGGCGCCAATGTGTCGTTCTCGTTACCGATTAGGAAAATGGGGTGTTCAATCGTTTTAATACTTGCATCTCCCCCGGCGATGGGAACCGTCGTCTTTACTTCCGGCTCATTTCCCGCTATTACGGCGCCGATACCTCCTTGGGAGTATCCGATGGCAGCGACGGCATTGGGGTCTAGCTTACCGAAGTACTCACTACCTTCCCTCTCGTTCTCCGCAATAGCCCATCTCATTCCGCTTATCATCTCTTGGCCGCTGCCCACATTCGTACTGTTAGAAGCGACGACGAAAATGCCGTGCGTCGCGTAATGGGAGAGTAAAGCCGTGTACGAGGCTGGCGTTGTTAACGAACCATTACCCCAAGTGATAATGGGATTCGGGTTTCCACCTCCGGCGAGTGGATCGGGTACAAAGAGTGTAAATTGTCCATCGGGTCCCGAGTTATTGACCACCCGACTTCCAAATGCCCCCGGGTTGGCCCATTTGCTGACATCGCGAGGAGCAGGAGTGTCAGGGGCGATAGAATCGTCCTCACTCGTACCGCCTGTTCCGGCTAAAGGTGCCTTTGCTGCATCATCACCCGTTCCCGCTAATGGAGCAATTCCGGCACTACCACTTACTCCAGCCGACGGGATCGTTCCTGCTACACCGCCTATTCCAGCCGATGGGATCGTTCCGCCAACGCCTCCTATTTCGATCGAGACGTTGCCGTCCGCCTGTCCGGCGTCCATTTCGCGAGCATCACTATTACCCGCAGACCCAGTACCGCCCGTCGCTGCATAAGAAACCTCGTCTAATCCACCGCTCCCGTCCGTTTTTTGAACGTTTTTCTCATCGGAGCTTGTGTCGGAACAGCCGATAGCCCAGATCAACCACAAAACCAAAACGATGAAGAGCTTTTTGTTCATCATTGTGTACTCTCCTTTGACCACCTCGTCCTGTACGAAAAACCGTCTCGCCTTCAGTCTAAACAATTATAAAGCGCTGCTGTACGTTTCGACATGCTGCGTTTTCGCGTGAGAAGGATCGGGCAACAACAGAAAAACGCTGGGTTTTCAACTATGCTTCACCTAAACCTTGTACTCATTGAAATCATTGACGTTTCCCGAATCCTTGTCAAGCAACCACGGGCACCTATCAAATAGGCCCTAAAACAAGCCATCAAAGCCGGAATGTCGTGATAAAGACGGGCAAGGGGTCCGATTACGACACGCCACTGATAACGAGAGCACCCTTACACCGGCGAGCGGAGCAAGTCTCTCTGAATCGGCATTCGACCTCAAGTCGTAGATCCGATAAGTCGCACCGCTGAAAACCTCGCGCGTCAGATCGCGCCATACCTCGATGGTGGTCGCGGAACTGTCGACGATATAATACCCGTGCGGACTATTCTGGTCAGGTTGAATAAGCTTACCTTCTATTCCATTCAAACCCGATTGCGCGGCCACGTCGGTAAAGGTTGTTCGAAAATTCGTTGCTGAATAAGTCGGCGCCTCGGTCCACGTGCCTGACCATGTTCCATATTCTTTAAACGGATTGGTAAATGCCAGATTATTGTATGAGCTAGCAGCATCCCCCATCTTTTAAGCATTAATAATCGGTACTTTATACTTTCTAAAATGGTCGTCTCGAGTAACGATCGTGAGGCCTTCTACCTTGGCTTGTGCTACAAGCATTCTGTCGAACGGATCCCGGTGGAGTGCTGGAAGCTCACCGACCGCGTAGGCGTGTTCAGCGGTTATACTCAACGCTTCGAAGGGTTGTTCGGACAATACCTTACGGAAGTTTCGAGGTATTTTTAGCTTGCCGAGGCTTTGCTTAATCTTGATTTCCCAAATAACGGCCGCGCTAATCAGAACCAGATTATCGGTGTCCGCGATAGCGGTTTTTGCCTCGGTCGAAAGCGTTGGATGATCATCCAACCACCATAAAAGCGCACGGGTATCGAGCAAAAGGTTCACGGATCCACCATTCCAAGCGCTTCAGCGATCTCTTTCGGCAACTCATCGAAATCGTCGGCGATCTCGATTTTACCGCGAAGCGCTCCGGGTATTCGCGCCGCGTCACCGCGTTGATACCGGACCAGCTTGGCAACCGGTTTCCCCGCTTTACCGATAATAATAACGTCTCCGGCAATGACTCTTTCTATCAGCGCCGATAGTTGGGCCTTGGCTTCCGAAATATTGGTAATGCGCATTGCACTCTTTCCTTATTATATAGTCTGACCAGACCAGATCGGTTTGTCAAGGGGTGCACCGAGGTCCTGTTCTTCGTGTGCGCCAGTGTTTAGCTTAACGTTGTATAAAATCTATCGACGTAGATCGCATCGTTCGCGAAAAATAGCACGCCCTTAGGTCATCGCTTTTTTTGCGCTTCCGCTCGACGTTTTTTCTATGTACCGCGACTATTATAAAAAGAGCTGACTCCGTAATAAAACGTTTCATATTTCCCTCTCCTTGTTCGCTCGACAAGCTTTCCATCGGTCGCGAGTAGAGCCGTGGGAGATCGTGTCCCGGCGCTGTTTAGGGCGCCGGGTGCTGTCGACCACGCCGAAGGAATCGTACAAGTAGCCGGTGGTAAGGAAAATAAACCATAAACTCATCTCTCTAGTCGTTATAAAAAGTTTCTTCGGCGAGAAACAATCGCTAAAACCTCATTCCACCGGTTAACATAAAGTTCAGACCTTTGACGGTCTTTTCCGCGAAAATAAGATAGAAACGCGCGTCGCCGCCGATGAAAAAGCTTTTGATCGGATAGATCACCGAGGCTCCCGGCGCGGCATAAAAATCGGTGCTGCTATCGCCGCTGATGCTACTTCCCCAGCCGGTACTGTCCGTGTCAATACTAAATATAGCGGCTCCCAGCATTGCGGACGGCATGATTACGACCGGACCCGCGCTCAGCGCGTATCCGGCTTCAGCGCCGATCAGCGTGGTGCTTGTGGGAATTCCGCCGCCCGCGCCCCATATATACAGAAACTGAGCGCCGATGTAAAGTCCCATATCCAGCGTATATCCCCCGCGTAAACCAATGCCGGGTCCGAATTGATCGAAGCCGTTATCCTCGAAATCGATCCCGCCACTCAACAGCAAACCGATACTGATAGGTTTGGCGCTGTCATCGCCGGTTTCGGCGCTCTCGCTTGCCGTCTCGGCGGACTGATTTGAATCCTGAGCGGCGGCTATATCGGTGCATAGAAGACAAGCCGCAGCGATGACTAGTTTTTGATAATATACTTTCATTCTATTTCTCCTTGTAGGATAAACGCGGGGGTTTATCGGTTTTCGCTCATGTTCAATTTTTATTGTTTGCGGTCGGATGTATTCCCGGCCTGGTCTAGAGCGCCGGAGGTTCACCCGATTGATACTCGTATGCATCCATAGCGTACGTGCCGTTGAAAACGCGCGGCTTGCCGTCCGGATCGAGTGGGAGCGTTTCGCTCGTTCCTGTAGTCTTCAGCTTCGACGCCGTGTTCACGGCGCGATAACGCCTAGGTCTCGAAACCGCCACCACGGATTGCGTTTGTACCATGTCAACGATCTTCAGCAAATAGCGGGCCAAGTCGGAGGTATAGCGGCGGCGATTGAAAGCCGCCCAGAGGGAGTTCCGCGAAATACTCGTGCTTTTGCCGCTGGATCTACCCTCAGCTTATTATCCTTTTTCCGCTTATTAAATCCGTAAGAGCGAGATTTGTCGCGTCCAAAGAACCTTTAGGTAAGAAGACATTCCGCTTTGAACTGTCCTGTCCTGTACAGTGTACAGTGCACCTCAACGTTGCAGAGATTCGTCGGCCTAAAGCGCTTCGCTCGCGCTATTCTTCCCGAGCGAAGCGCTTTACGCCGACGGACTTTTTGCAACGTTAAGGTTTATGCAGCGATTTTGAGCGCGGGCGAAGGCAAGATCGATCCGAAACCTATGCGATACCTTTTTATTGAATCGAGGATACTCGCTAAAAGAATTCCACATCATCGATACATAGATTTGTAAAATTGGCTGTACCGCCTGGATTAGGTTTCACGTTCCAGATTAGGAACAACGTCTCTTTTACGTTCCAGGGCATGGGCGTTCCCCACCCTTCCTGTCGAAGAGCGTCGAAATTTATAACGATCGTGTGAGGAATTGAAGTGACCGTAAAGCCAGTACCGTAGTAATCGTTGCACGTAGATGTAGAAGCGCAGCTACCGCCGGCTTCCGGGTTTTGAATCGCGGCCGTAGAGACCCCGAATCGAAGATATCCGCTAAGTAATGTTCCGCTAGCTCTGAACCTCACGCCTGAATAAGCGGAAGCATCATATAAACAAGGTGTAGGCGTCTGGTTGTGATTCAGGCTTAGTCCGATTTGTGCACCCCAAATCGTGAAACCACTTCCCGACGTACAGGCCTGACCATTCGTAAATGAAAGATTTTGAGTACCCGTGTCGTCGTTGACCGTATACCATCCGCCGATACGGCCATCATTTAGCAATATCCCCCCGTCGCCATCAGAAAGGTCATCGACCAGCGCTGGCGAGCCCGTAGCTGTCGCCGTGGTGCACTTACAATTCGTTTCGTATGCCCCCATATCGACGTTCGTACCTATAAACCGCGAACGCGAATCCAAATCGAGCGGCAATGTTTCTGATGCGTTACCGTCGTTGTCCAAATCCCCAGTGTCAGGCGGCAACGCCGTACGATCGCCGGAATCAATACACTCTGAATCGGCTTTCGGTCTCAAGTTGTAGATCCGATAAGACGCGCCGCTGAAAACCTCGCGTGTCAGATCGCGCCAAACCTCGACGGTGGTCGCGGAACTGTCGACGATATAATACCAGTGCGGATTATTCTGGTCGGGTTGAATAAGCTTACCTTCTAGTCCATTCAAACCCGATTGCGCGGCCACGTCGGTAAAGGTTGTTCGAAAATTAGTCGCTGAATAAGTCGGCGCCTCGGTCCACGTGCCTGACCGTGTTCCATATTCTTCAAACGGATTGGTAGAGACATCGATATTGCCGCCGCCGTTATTGCCGCAGGCGCTATCCCATTGCGCGCTATAGCCGCATCCGGCGACGTTTGAATGGGAAACGGTGAAGCCGCTACCGCCTATCTCGCTGCTATTCTCGCCGGTAGAGTCGCCCCAAAGAATTGAATTGATCAGCGTCGTACTGCCGCCGGCATTGTATATTCCGCCGGCGTTTCCAGAGGTCTCATCCGCCCTATTTCCGCTGAAGGTTACATTTATTATCTGAGGGCTGCCGCTTTCATTATAAAAACCGCCGCCGAATGAAGACACGGTTCCGTTCACCGTATTAGCGACGACAATTGAGTTGACCAGATTCGGGCTTCCGCTTTCGTTATACATACCCCCTCCGTAACCAGTGCTCCCGTCAGCCGAATTACCGCATAGCGTGACGCCGGTCATTCGAGGGTTGCCATCAGCGTTATATATACCGCCGCCTGAAGCGGCCTTGTTTGCAGAGTGTACGACGTTGGTCAGCGCGATATCTCCATTACTATTGTACATACCGCCGCCTTTGGAGCCTGCCGCGTTTTGTATAAACACGATATCTCTAAGCTCGAGCGTCGTGTAGCTATCGGGAGCGTTATACATCCCCGCGCCTGAGTCGCTTGCAAAGTTGAGTCCGAACCCCACATATCGAAGCTTAAGATTGTCGCAACTCGTATTATATAGACCACCGCCGCGCTGTTGATCAGTCGATGCGCCATCCGCGTTGCCGCCTATGATACTCAGAAGGTCGAGTCGGGCGTTTGGAGCGCCGACGACGACGTGGTAAGAGTTGTCATCGCGATCGATCGGATCGCCTGAGGCGTTCAGGCTATCGTCCCCATTCAGGTCTCCGCTTAACACAGTTAAAGGGCCTGCCCACCAAGCGTCTCGCTCGTCGATCGAGGTTTCTGTCCCTCTAAAACCACCGTAAATCGCCACTCCGGGAACCAGCTCGAACGATACATCTCGGTCGCCATTCGGCTCAGCAGGTGTATAGACGCCTTCAGCCACCCATATTTCATCATCGGGCTCGAGCTCGGAGTTGTCCAAGGCCTCCTTCAAAGTAGAAAAAGCGCTGCTCCAGCTTTTGCCGTCGCCGCCGGTCTTGTCGGCATCGACGTACCAAATCGGGCCGCCGGGCTCGCTACTGTCCCCTGTTCCTCCGGAGCCGCCGGAACCGCCCGAGCCGCCTGATTCTTCCGTGCCACCGCTTTCACCGTCGCCTCCGCTTCCGCCCGAACCGCCGTCGCCTTCGCCGGCGTCCTGCGCTTCGACGACCATTACAACTCGAAAATAGCCCAATCCATCGGTTCTGACCTCGACGACACCATTACCAACCGACAACGGCGCGAGCGTCTGCCATTTGCTTTGCGATTCATCGGCTATATGGAGAACCACGAGATCGCTCGTCAAGCTCGCGACAACCGGTAATACGATGGTAATACGTCCCGCCGGGTTCGCGCCTCCAGTGGAAAACGCGTAGGTCGGCCCGAGCGTCCGGTACTCATCAGACAGTTTTACCTGACTTTCAACTTGCGTTATCTCAATCTCCGTATCCTCCTCAAAAGCGTTCTCCGGTATCTCAGCCCCCAGCACAATCCGCCCTTGAGCGTATAGGCCGACCTCGCCGCCCTCGGTTCCTACCGTGCCCTTAATGGCCACATCGCACGGAACATCTTCATCGGTTTTGTCGTCGCAGTCATTGTCGATCTTATCGCAAATATCGATCTGGCCCGGATGGCGCGCGGCATCGTCGTCGTCGCAGTCCGTATCCTTGAGCGAATAACCTTTCAACGGCTCGCACGATTCTTTCGCCTCGTCGGATTGCTCGCCGAAGCCGTCTCCGTCGCCGTCGGGATACCAGTTGACCTCGTTTGTCTCCTCGTCGGTTTCGCCGTCACAGTCGTTGTCTACATCGTCGCAAATCTCGACCTGTTTGGGTTGCCTGACAAAGGTGGTGTCGTCGCAATCGTCACCACAGTTCACGATACCGTCATCGGCTCTATTGCAGCATCGTTCGTCAAAGGCGCCGTCGCCGTCCACGTCGCGCTCGCCGAAGGTCGTCGGGTTGCAGTCCTCGTCGTGGTCATCATCGTCGCACACCTCGGCGTTTCCCGGATAGCGCTTCGGGTCGTTGTCGTCGCAGTCATCGCCGCCGCAGGCGATCGACTTGTGGTTGTCCCCGTCCAAGTCGTCATTGCCAATGCAAGCCACGCACTTGTCCGCCGCCTCGTCGCAGCTCGTGCCTTCATCGCAAGGCCCGCTCTCGGCCTTGACGCAACCTCGCTCGTCGGCGTCTTTGGCGCCGGGATCGCACCGCTCAAAGCCGTTACAGAAAAGCCCGTCCGAGCACTCGGAGTCGTTGCCGCATAGATCGGGGGCGCCGTCTTGCCCTGCATCCTCCGCCTTTGCGTTGGATGTGTCCTTTGACGGCTTGTCATCTCCGTCGCAACCACAAATGAAAATAGAAACTGTAAATGAGACCAGCAAACCCATCGCGAACCGCTTCATGTTCCCCTTACCTCTTTCGCCTATAACCGTTACTACCTTTCAGCCCCGGACCTGATTGACGCGCTTGCCGCTTTAGCAATCCGAAACCCGTAATGCGAACTCACGTGTACCATAACACGAAACATAAGCAAATCGCGCGCCGGATTTCTCCGCCCCCGCGCCGCGAGCGCGCGGCCGGCGCAAGCTCGCGAAAAAGGAGTGCATTTACCCTATTTTTTCTTCCATTCCGCCACCGACCGCCGCGGATAAAAAGAGCCCTAAAAAACGCTAAGCGCGATTAGACCCTGAGCGTACTGTCCGGCGATTTACGCTGTACAATACCTTTTACAGTTTCGGACAGATGCTACTGACACGCCATCAGGTCTCGGCCGACGAATTCGTTGGATTCACCTCGATAGAAGACAAAGCGGGCTCCCTTTTTCTTACACCGATAAAGCACCGGGTGACTCAGAGTCCCATTTAAGCCCTCGGCTAATTCGATCGGATTACTATCCAATCGCTTACCGTCGAACTCGGCAACGCGTTGAGCGTACACGGCGTCTCCGTTTTCTTTAGGGCCGACCCACGCGACCAACCAGCCGCCTTTGGTCTTTTCGCCGGCCGTTATTCCCTCGCCGAATCCCGGCTCGACAAAGCCCTCTGCTAAATAGACGATAGTAGGGATGAAACCGCCTTGAGTGGCGTCGCCCGCGGCGATTTCGACGATTTCGCGTTGCAGGCAGAAGGTTTCGGTCGCCGTGACGAATCCGACCACCGCGAAGAAAATGGAGGCGTCGGCGCTTGCGCATCCTTGTTGCCACGCGACGCCGATCTCGAGCCCGGTCTGGCCGGGACCGCAGACCGAACGTATCTCTAAGGAATTCGCCGGGGCAATCGCCACGTGATCAGCTCCGTCGCGCGCGCTCGAAAAGCGATAGGCCGCGTGAATTGTCAGCGCCGGCGTGTTCCAACTCTCCTCGGATTGGTAATCGGGTAACTCTCCCAGCTCGGATATATAATGTAAAACGACCTGTCCTTCTTGATCGCTATACGCGACAAAATAGCCCTTGTCGTTCGCCTCCCTCGGCCAGAGCGCTACAGCGGGCCGGCCGCCGCCGAGAGTTTGCCCGAGCGTCTGCGGAACCGCGTTGTTACTGGCCTGCACCCATCGCTTGTCTATTACCTCTTCGAGCCATAACCCCAAGGCTTGTACCGGAACCGGATTCGCCGCGTTCGGGCAGCTCTCGCGTTCGACTTTGTCCCCGACCCACGTCAGCAGCGCCCGGGGTGATCTTCCCTCGGGCTTTGAAGACGCGATATTCAATCGGCCGGCGCCGGGCGAGCTCGGATGGCTCTCGCCGCTGTAAGGCGTGGGAGCATCGATATCGACGTCGATGCCGTTATAGGTATTGGAAAGGGACGCCCGCTCGAGACCATTACCGCTCGGAACCTGATTAATAAATTTAGGATTTTCATCGATAAACCCCACGCGCAACTGACCAACTGTAACCCCCTCTTGATTAATCCCCGCGGCCAACCTAGGAAAACCGGTTCCCGCGACGACCTCGCTGAATTTACACTTTGAACGCTTAACCCGTAATTCGGGATGCGCAACGTCAACCTCGTCATCACTACACTTTTCAGGGTTACACAACGTTCGGCAGGCTTCGCCCCCGTCCGGGTCAAGCGAATAATACGCGGGCTGACTCAAGTCGGATAGATAAGCGAGCTTTACCTGTTGTTCATCGACCTGGTATGAAAGAAAGACCTCGCCGGCGCTACCGGAACTATAGACTATATGACTCGGCTCTCCCCCTGCATTATGTTCGAGGGCGTTTGGCGCGTTCAGGTCTACGATCTGCCCCTCGTCGACGATTAGGTCGCAATCGTTGTCGATTCCGTCCGGTTTTTCCTCTTTGTCCGGCGCTCTTTCATCCGTGGTGTCATCGCAGTCGAGTCGGTATTTCGCTTCTCGATCGGCGTTTTTACACCTCGAATCGATGGCGTTGTCGCCGTCGCTGTCCTTGATCGATAGAACACAGCCGATGCCGTCTTCAGCGCACTGGTAAACCCTGCACGCGTCCTTGGGTAGGCTCTGGTTCAAAGGCTCGCATAGCGAGTTGTCAGGTTTACCCCCTTCCTCGTCCCGACATTTGACCGTTGTAATATCGTCCAATCCCATCAGGCTGCAGTCCGAGGATAAGAAAACAGCGACAAATAAGCTAACCGAGAGCGCGCGCGAGTAGATCCTATTCATCAGAAAGACCCCATAATGCGAAGGTCAAGCTCCGGCTTCAGCCGATTGGCTCGCACCCCTATTCGAACCACGCCTTGGTTGTCCGCTTCCTCGGCTTCCCCTTCCCAGTCGGTTAGAAAGTAAAGGATTCCGCTGGCTAACGCGAATACCCCGGCCGCGGCGAAAAAGATATCCGTCTCGAGCTGCAGAGTTCGGATCTTATCGTCGGTATCCGAGAGGTTTCTACGTCCTTCATCCTTTTCAGCATCGCTATGGGCGGAAAGCGCTTGAACCCCGAAGATCGTGCCGACGACGGCGCTTACGACGGTGAGAACAGCGGTGGTGCCGCAATAGTAGGGACTTATCCCTCGGTATTGGCTGATCTTCTCCAGCCTAAAGCTCATCTCCTTTCTGGTTTGACTCGCCACGCTAACCTCCCGCCGGCTCGATTCATATCCCTCCGCGCGAAGCTCCACGGTATGGCGGCCGTGCGAAACCATCAGATCCCCGGGTGCCTCGCCGACGAGAGTATTGTCAATCCAAACCTCGGATTCGACATTGACCGAGATACGCAGCGTCGCGAGTCGCTTTTGCATCTCGTCGATCACGCGCCGGGCCTGGTCGCGTTCCTCGCTCGTCAGGTCACATTCATTCAGGTAGCGCTCGTAGTAATAAAGCGCTCGGCTGTAGCGCGACAGGCGCGAGTGGCATAAACCGATATTATAGAGAATCTTACACTGTTTCGCATGGCCCTTCAGCATATCGTATGCCCGTTCGAACTCTGCCAACGCGGCCTCCGGCTTGTTTTCAAAGAGCGAGACCTCGCCTTTCTCGATCGAGGGCAAAGCAAGATCAAATCGGCGATCGCTTGTCGCTTGGGCCGGCTGTGGAGCCGCGGGCGAAGAAGCGGGCGACAGCGGTGTTTGTTCCAGGGGCGATTGCCGCGGTTGATCCTCGGCGCCGGCGCATGGAATCGGGTAAAAGAACGTGAGCACAACAATAGAAATTATACAAGAATAGCTAAGAAAATTATCCATAAAGAAAAATGTCTACCTTACGATGATAACCCGATCGTCAAGAGGCTCGGTTGTCCTCCACCGTTGTTTCGTTTGATTGGATTTCGGCTTAGTGGCGGGCGGTACAGCGGCGGGTTGCTCGACCCCTTGCAAGGAAGCGGCGGCTTTGATCTCTTCCGCGGGCGACGGCGGCGGGTTCGCCCCCTCGTCTACGGTGACCGCTTGAGGCGCGCTCGTAACTTCTGAGGAGGGCTGAGGCGCGCGCGTCTCCTTCGGGGTTGAGAGACGCGAGGGCCGAGTCACGATTTTATCCGATTTAAGCGAGTCGCTCTCCGAGGCGAGCGCCAGCGAAAGCGGCAAGCTGAGATCCTTTTCGGCGATGAAGCTCCGCGCGGTCGCCAGATACCCGTCGAGCTCGGCCTTTACCTGATGGCGTTTCCCATCATTCGCCAGCCGTCCGACAAAGGGATTGCTCACCGCTTTTCCGTCCAGAAACAGCCGCGCTTCGGCAGGCACCGTCGAAATGCGGACTGTCACTTGTTTGGATTGCGATTTGGTATCATCGAATGGTCGTGTTTGATTGGATCGCGCCGCGCGTTTAGTCGCCGACGGGGAAGGTTGTACGACCGGTATCGGTCGGTTTTTCGTCGGCTCTCGGTTTTGCGTAATCGTATAAGTCGCTAAAGCGAAAATCGCGCCGGTTAGAACCGCCACGGAAAAAGGGACGCCCCATCGCGAGATGCCGGACGGCGGTATCGACATTTCCGACGAAAGAGACGCAACCGGCGGCAAGCTGAATTGGTGCTCGAGCTTGTCGGAAAAATGCCAAAGGTCCCTTTTAAGCTCCAGCGCGCTCTGATAGCGCTTCTCGCGTTTTTTTTCCAAGGCTTTAAAAACAATTCCATCGAGCTTCGAAATGGTTTCCGCTGGAAGATCCTTACGCCACTCGCCTATCGAAGGCGCGGGGTTGTTCGTGATCATTTCCGCTATTTCGATAAAACTATCTGCATTAAACGGAGGGCTCGAAGTCAGCGAGAAAAAGAGCACCGCGCCCAGCGAGTAGATATCCGTGCGGTGATCGATATCGGCCAAGCCGTGAAGCTGCTCCGGCGACATATATTGCAGCGTCCCAATCGGCTGTCCGGGAACAGTTCCGGAAGACAGGTGGCCGTGAAAAGAGGTCTTAAACCGAGCCACGCCGAAGTCGAGAACCTTGACGAACTCGGGATTGGCTCCTTGATGTATCAAAAAAACGTTATCCGGTTTCAGGTCTCGGTGAATGATCCCCTGCGCGTGCACGGATTCCAACGCGTCGCATATCTGGACGATAATGCGAGCGACCGTGTGTAGTGGAGGTGGTCCGGAGAATGTGACGAAGGTGTCGAGGTTCTGCCCCTCGAGAAATTCCAGCACCATAAACGGCGGGGAATTAGTCGAGTAGATATCGTTTACATGAATGATGTGCTCGTTGCCGATTCGGCTGGCGGCCATTGCCTCGCGAACAAAAAGCGTGAGCGCCTGCGGGTTGGTCGCGTGCTGGTCGTTGAGTCGTTTGATCGCCACGCGGCGTCCGAGTTTCAGGTCCTCGGCCTCGTAGACAATGCCCATTCCGCCTTCGCCGATACAGCGATTGATCTGATATCGGTTTAGAACCTTCGACCCGAGCCAAGAGTCGGTCTTTTGCGGTGTTACAAATTGATTCATCGACTAGACTCTGAAAGCTACTTCAGACCCGAAGCCATGGTCAAGCGCTCCTTTCGGAGCGAAAAGGAAATCAACCGTGTCGATTACTATAGACGCCCGAGACCGCGTCGTGGCCGATTATCTCCGCGTATCGCGTTGTTCCGGCTCTTCGTCGCGCGGTCACCGCGCGAGTTGAATTGATCGAAAGACGCTATCGGCGAGGGTATCGGGCGCAATCCGCGCTCGAATCAGCTTTACAAAGTCCGCCAAAAGAAAACCTATACGAGGGAGAATTCCCTTTGATCTTAGATAGTTGCCATGAGGTAGCGGTGGCTTCTCAAAAAGTCGTGGCGAGTAGATGAAAATACCTGAAATGAGCTCAACTTGCCCTTGCCCTTGCCTGTTTTTTTTACCGGGAGAACTAACCTCACGTGGTGCAATCGTGTTGAAGTCAATACGTTTCTCATTTTTGAGTTACTTGAGCAGGGGCAGGGGCCATAGGCGTTAACCATAAATAACAGCGAAAAACCTCGTAGCGCGGGGGCTTGTCCCCCGCAAAACCGTAACCC
>JAFGIB010000003.1 GCA_016929805.1 Deltaproteobacteria bacterium
CCGCTCGTCTTGCGGGCGGGACGGCCCAATCTGCGGCGTCGCTCGCTCCTCGAAATAGCGCTGCTAGTCCTTCGTCGCGGCTCCTTGAATCTCGGACCGTCGCGCTCCGAAATACTCGGTCGGACCTTATTAAACACGCTTTTAGGCAGTTCTCTGAAAGGTGCGGGGGTAGCGGTGAACCTTAACGTTGCAAAAAACGTCGAGCGGAAACGCGAAAAAAGTGATGAAATATTCCGCCGCGCTTCCCGAACGTCGTAAGGTTGTCGTTCACTGCTCTAGCGCCCGTAAATAAACCGATCTTGTTCACGCTTTTCCGGAACGGCCTTACGCCAGAAGATGCGCCCTCCTATGCTTAGGCAGGTATACTGATTATCGAGCCGTTCTGCTTCGCGGTTCTGCGGGCATTCGCCGATCGAAATACGCTCAACCAGCGGACGGTCGTGATGAACGATTCGATAGCCGCCGTCGCACCCTTCACAATCGCCGCTGGTCTCACACGACCGAACGGGCCACGAGCGCTCTTTACATCCGAGGATTTCTTTGCGTTGAAGCTCAGTGAGCTCTACCACGCCCTCTCGTGCTTCCCAACGACCCGATCGTTGAATCAACGAGTATCGGCCCGACTCATCGCTCTTTACAGTGGCTAACCAACCCCAACGTCCATCGTCGAGGAACAGAAACCGATCGGTCTCGACCCTACCTTTTAGCGACCAAAATCCTTGCCATACGCCAACCAAAACAGAGCTTTCCTTTCCGCGATCGCCTTGAACTCTCCGGTTATGAGCGGACCGACTCGCCTTCGTCTTCGAGGTAGATAGCGCCGAAGAAGCGCACCGGATATCGACCAACGTCAGGCAAATAATTAAAAAAAATCCTATCTTCTTCGAGAAAGACATCCTCTTTTCAACTCCTCCCGTTCTCGTGCATTCCAAAAAAAAACCGAATCGGCACAATCGCAATCGAGTATCTAATCTAACCGGTTAAAAATTTTCGGCGTGACAGGTCTTAAAACCATGACACGCCGAATAATCATTTCATGCTGTTTGCGAAACAGGCATGTCGTAGTCATAGCAACTACTTCGTCATAAGAACCTCACTTGTTCGTCTCCGAAGCGTGATCCGAAGACGAACCTTGCTAAGTGAAGTCTTCTTCGAAAGATCGTTATTCTATTTATTAAAGAAAACCGATCTACATCTCTTCCGCAGCTTCTTCCGCGCCGCCTTCTTCAGCCTCGGGAGGCATAGCTTCCTCAGCCGCGGGAGCCGTTTCCTCGAGAGCCGGCGAAGCTTCCTCGCTCATGGTCTCCTCACCAATGCTCTCTTCCGCCGCCGCGGGTTCTTCCGCCGGTTCAGAAGCGCCACCACAACTAGTACCTGCCAGACATGCGGCAGCAGCTACGATCAACAGTTTGTTCTTGAGTTCCATATTTTTTCTCCTAGATTCCAAAAAGTTATTCTTCCTGCTTTTTCAGCAAGTTGGTCTAACCCGGAAGGGCGGCTTCCGTTCGACTCTTCTCGTACTAAGTACTGCTACTTCAATTTTCAAAACTACTTGTTTAGCCATGTCTCCGCCATTCCGACATGGTAACGACACACATCAATGGGCGTACTGTGCCACAGAGTTAAACGAAATGGGAGAAACTCCAGCAGGGTAATGTGATTTCCCAAACGACATCGGTTAATAGATAAATATATTTTGATAAGACAAAAAGCCACTAATTCTTAATTTTTTCTCTATAATTTGCGAATTATGCCTAATATTAATAGACATATTCGCGTTTTTTATTAATATATTAAACAGGTTTTTTTTTCGAAAAGGCCGTCCTTAGGAGACTCCAAACTGAAAAAAACTACTCAAAGGAGCGCCGATGCGACTCATATAGAAGCATTTCGCAAGATTTCCCGGATAAAAGACGGCTCGCCGCGACCTATAGAAAACGACTGCGAGATAGCGAATAGCACTGTGAGGTTAATGCGACATAATTTTGGAGTGAACAGCCGTTTGCGCATTGATCCGCCGTGGCGGATCTATTTGATAACGACCTTTTTCTGCTTGTCGTTCGCGGCGTGTGTTGAGTCGGAAACCATCGAGCTGCCGCCCTTGTCGCTCTTCGACGGCGGTTCGATAGCAGAAAAAGACGCGGATATTGAAGCCGGTTTTGGTCCGGTTTCGTGCCAAGATGATTCGCAATGCGACGATGGCATCATGTGTAACCGCGATTTCTGTGGATGGAACGGAATCTGTACCCACATTCCGGATCCCGATTTCTGCGATGACGGCGTTTTCTGTAACGGAGCCGAAATCTGCCACGCGATTGATGGCTGTAAAAGCGGTGTTCCCGTCGTCTGCGACGACCACAGTGTTTGCACCGTCGATCGCTGCGACGAAGAAACCCGAAGCTGTATCTATACTCCGCGTGATTTTGACGGAGACGGCGAGATCGACTGGCATTGTCTAAACGGTACCGATTGCGACGACTTTGACCCCGAACGTGGAAGTCGCATGTCGGAAATCTGCGATGACGGTATCGATAACGATTGCGACGGCGAGACCGACGAATCCGAGTGTGGACGGCCCGAATACGACCTGTGCGAAGGAGCGCTCGAAGTGTCCGGCTCGGGCAGCTATCTCGTCGACATTCGCGGCGCGGCCTCGAATTACCTTCTGAGCTGCGCTGAGAACGACGAGCAAGATGTCGCTCTTGCCCTTCTACTATCCGAAACGCGAGATGTAAGCATTACGGCTAACGGCATTCGCGCCCAGGAAGGAACGGTTCTGACCACGGTTGCAATCCGGAAAAATTGCGATGACGCGGCATCGGAAAGCGACTGTAATAGCGGCAACCCCGGCAAAATTCGGCTGCGAGCTTTGCCCGCCGGCCGTTATTTTATTTTAGTATCGAGCGCGGCCGCGCGACAGGTCGCGGTAGAGATCGATCTTCGAGAGCCAACGGATTCTCCCCTTAACACGACTTGCGAATCCCCCGTGAACATCGCTCAAGAGGGGGGGTTCGCCGGAGATTTTGTCGATGTGAGCGACGATTACGAGGTCGTGTGTGGTGCCGAGGGATCAAGCGATCTGGTATATGAATTCTCTCTGGACGAACGAAGAGATGTGGTCATTTCGGCCGGAAATTCCAAGCCGGACCGGATGAGTTTTGCCGTACGGACGGTTTGCGATGACGCCGATTCTACCGTCGAATGCGTAACCGGGGAGCCGGCCGTCACTCGTATACATCAGCTAGACCCGGGAACCTACTACGTTATTTTAGAGGGTCCTTCTTACCAAGAGATCGATTTTGAGATCAATCTCGCATTTGAGGATCCAACGCCGCCGCCGCTGGGGGATGATTGTAGTGATCCGGCGCCCCTGTCGTTATCCAAGGTTGTCGGCGATACTCTGATCGGAAAATCCGATAAAGTCGCCACCTCCTGTGGATTTTATTTCAAAGAGATGGTGTACCGATTCGAAATCGAACAACCGAGCGATGTCGGTCTACGTATCGACGGCGGGGACGCGCCGATTACCGCGACCTTGAGCACGCGATGCGGGGATCGGGAATCGGAACTCTCGTGTATCTCGAATGCCCCCGCGGTAAAACGCTTTCGCAATCTTCAACCTGACGTCTACTATCTCGTTGTTGAATCGATCAAGAGCACGAATTTTGTACTAATTGCAGAACGCTTACCGTTGACCTTACCGACAGAGGTTTCTGGTAACGAAAGATGCGAGGACGCGTTCGCGATTCCCCCTACCGGCGGGCTATTCGCCGGCGACACGTCGCGTATGACCAATGACTATGTCGCGACCAAATGCGGGGGAAATCCCCGGTCAAACGACGCGGTTTTTAGCCTCTCGCTATCGGAAACCAAACGCGTCAAAGTGCAACTCGACGCCGCGTTTGAATCGGTATTCGATACGGTTCTCTACCGATTCATCGGCTCCGGCGATGGTGCCGGCGAATGCGAATCGGGTCAAGAGAGCGCTTGCGATGACGACGGCGGATCTGGCACTAATAGCCAGTTAGACGAGCTTCTACAAGCGGGGGATCACTACTACGTGGTAGACGGCCTTGGGCTAGACAACGAGGGTGAATATATACTGAACGTCGAGGTGAGCGACCCTTAGGGCTCGCGCAAAAATAACTTCACTTTTAGCATTCCATCTCAATGTGAAATTATTTTTGCGCGAGCCCTTAGAGCGCGAGGCGCGGGTTAGAGACCCAACCACGACCGCGGGGGGAGTGTTTTAGTGCCGTGTCGCACTTCAAAAAATAGAGCCGGCGGAGAACTTTCATTTCCCACGACTCCTATTCGAGCGTTTCGTGAGAGGTCGTCGCCTACCCTCACTTCGACCCGGTCGAGCCCGCCATATACTGTGTAGTAGTTATCTCCGTGATCGAGTATAACCAGTCTTCCATAGCTGCCATACCGATCGGAAAAACCGACCCTTCCAGCCGCGGCGGCTCTAACCGCCGTGCCGAACGCGGTCTGAAATTCGATCCCTTGACCTTGGCTGTCATCGCGCCGGGCGTCTCGAATCACGAAATCGCCAACCACGGGAAAAGCCAATTTTCCGCGAAGCGCGGTAAAACCCGATGAAGCATCTCCGTCGACCACGCGAAGTCCGTAGAATTCGCTGCTTTCCGATCGCGTAAAAGCCGGGTTGCCCACTGTAAAGAACTTCCGCGACTCTTGCATTTGAGCCAGGTTCTGCACTTGCATCTCTTTTGCCCGCTGCTGCAATTCGGCGAGACGAGCTCGGTCCTTTTCAAGTGATGCAGCCAAAGCAGCGGTTTCGTTCTTTAGCTTCGTGTCGTGGCTTTCGAGATGGCGCATCCGGAACAGACTAGCCTTAACCAATCGCTGTAGGAGTTTGGCCCGCGCGAATCTCTTCACTAACGCGTCGAATCCTCCGGATCCGGTCAGCACACCGAATCGCGTCACTCGATACAGAGCTTGTACCCGATGACGCAGCGCTTCACGAATGATACCCCGCTTATCGGCGATCCCGGCCTCGTCAGCTTGCAGCCGCGCGTGTCGCGTTGTATCGGTTTCGATTTTATCTAGTAGATTGGCGATTTCAACGTCGAGCGCGCTCTCGAAAGAATCTCCTCCTCCGACGGATAGATCGAATTGACCCAAAACAACGGTGGATAGCGCCAGCAAGGTAAAAAAACAGATAAAAAAAACGACTTTGATACTCGGGCTCATACCGATAGATATCGTCGTAAGGACAAGAGACTTCCCAGCGCTCCGGCCGCTCCGCCTCCGATGACGACGGCCAATCCGATCTGCGGGCTAAAAAACGTAAGCGATACGCCCGTCAAGGTCGCGAACGTATAACCGACCTGACCGCTTACGATAGCGTAGGCAACTAACAGAAGCAAAATCGAGAATAACGCTGCGACCGACCCCTGAATCGCCCCCTCGATCACGAAGGGCATTCTCACGAAACCGTCTGTCGCCCCGCAAAGCTTTAGTACCTCGATCTCGTCGGATCGATGTGCAATCGCCATACGCACGGTGTTTTCAATCACCGCGATGACGCAAATCGCGACCAGGGCCGCTAGAACTGATGCGGACCACCGGCTCGCCTGCAGCAATGACGCGAGGTGTTCAAACCAACCTCGATAGCTCTCGACTTCCTGCACTGGCGCGAGCTGTTGCAAACGGTCGATGATTTTTTGCAGGCGTCCCTCTGGTACCCCTTGCGTAAGCTTAATCTCGAGTGATGCCGGAAACACCTCCGTCGGCAGTGAGGCTAGGTCGCTCTCGGCGTCGGTCTGCTCTAGGAACTTTTTCTGAGCGGCGGCGGGGGTCAAATACTCGACCGCCGCCACCTCGGGAAGGCTCTCCAATACGAACTGAAGTTGAGAGACATCCGCCTTCTCGGTCCCGTCTTTCAGGTATAATGAAAGCTGCTGCGTGTTTCCCCACTTCTCCGCGATTCGATTCAGATTAGCGACCGCGAACAGCGTCGCTCCCAGACACAAAAACGCCACGACCAGACTGGCGATGGCCACCGCGTGCAGTGTCCAGTCATCGAGGAAGTTACGCCGTGCCCTGGAAAGAGCCGTTGACAGATCCATTTTTCTCTCCACTCACGAAGCGACCATGCTTTGCGTTCGCGCCGCCCACGCGCGCAGACCTTGGCTCGCTTCGATCACGTGGCCGTCGTCGATCATGACCAAACGATGAGGCGCCGCCTGCAGCAATGAGTGATCGTGGGTGGCAAAAATAACCGTGGTGCCCGCCTCGTGAATCTCTTCGAAAAGCGTCAAGATATCGATCGAAAGCCCGGGGTCTAGGTTTCCGGTGGGTTCGTCGGCCAGCAAAAGGGCCGGCTCTGTGACGATTGCGCGGGCGATGGCGACTCGCTGCTGCTCGCCTCCCGATAGATCGCCGGCGTGTTCGTTTCCTCTGCCCGCGAGACCGACCCGATCCAGCGCCTCCGCGACCCGCGAACGGATAAGGCGCTTTGGAATCGATAAGATCTCAAGCGCCACCGCAACGTTTTCGAACGTGCTCCAATGGGAAATGATCTTAAAATCTTGAAAAATCACCCCGAGATTTCTCCGCAGAAAGGGAATCGAGCTTTTCGTAAGTCGAGCGACATCGCGACCGGAAAACAGGATGCGACCGCTGTCGACCGTATGTTTGCGATAGATCAATTGTAATAACGTGCTCTTTCCAGCTCCGCTTGGCCCTGTTACAAAAACGAATTCGCCGCGATTGATTTTGAGATTCACGTTCTTGAGAGTCGGAACGTCTCTGCGAAAATATTTGTAAACCTCCTCCATCACCAAGATCGGTTTGGCGTGCTTGGAAGAATCCGGTCTTTCCCTTTGTCTGAAAAAAGAGGTCGAGCCGCGGCCTACGGATCGCGTTGTCGATTCCCTAGCAAGGGTCATACCTCATCGGTATCAGCAATGGAACCGAGAGGCAAAAAACTTGCAGGTATCGGCTCAAAACAATATTGCTCGTTGGTCTCGTCGGCGGTCAATTCGTTCTTTAGATCGCACGAATCTTCGGTGTGGTTTTGGCATTGGCTCTTGGGGCGTGCTGAGGCTTTTGGGCGAGTTAGCCGTCCTTTTGGTTGGAGCGTGAAAGTCTGCTGTTTCAGCGAAAAGTCTCGTTTATCAATCCGTTCGTCAGGGCGCCGATTCACTCGCCGTCAGTCGCGCTCTGCCACGGCAATCTCTCCGGGTCCGCTCCCCATTGTACATTAAAAATTTCCGTCAAAACCCTTTCGGCGAGTTTTCCGTGAGGCGAAAACCCCCAAATCGCCTCTTGCGAGAGATCGTCGATATCCGAATAATAACGCCAAATAAAAAACCCTACGAGCCAGCGATGGGGAAGCGCGGCCTCGAGCACGGCAGATATCGCTCTCGCTTGTTCCCATTCGTCTACGACCACATCCTTCATGGTATCGGGCCAAATCCACGGCTCGACCGCGGCGTTCGGCCTCGTGGTATATCCGACTTCGACAAATAGCACCGGCATGTCCAGATCTCGGGAAAGCTGTCCGAGCGGTTCGATCGCTTGCCGCGCGCCGGCGAGATACTGCTCGTAGCTGGCCTCGTTGTGGTGCGCCAGCGGGTAAAAGGCATTTACGCCTATCAGATCCAATCGGTCCCAAAAGAGGACGTTGTCGACTTCGTCCCAATTGGACGAGTAGGTTAATAGCCCTCCAAAAACGCTTCGAATATCCTCTATCATTCGCGTCCAGTACTCTCCAAACCGTCCCGACCAGGATTTGCATTCGACCCCGATCGAAAATCCGTCAGCGCCCCAGGCTTGCGCGTCCTTAGCCCAGCTCATAACGAACGATCTGTATGAGGCTTGATAGAGCTTCCACCCCTCGTCCGATCCCGGGTCGATTTCACCGCGCCACCCCTCGGTCTCAACCCAAAGATGGGGAATGAGCATCACCTGTAAACCGCGTTCGCGCGCTTGCACGATGAACTTGGCTATCGCCTCTCTGTTCTGTTGGTATGGTGCTTCAAAATCCATTAAAATTTCGGTGCTTTTGAGGCTCCAAATACGACCAAAGGGCGTGATGGAAATCCAATTGGCCCCCATCGTAACGAGCTCGTCGAGTAGCTGCGCGCTATAGGTGGTTCCATATCCCTTGGCGCGCTGTTGGGACGACTCAATCGGACCGACGGTTACGCCTCTGATCGCCTCTCTCTCCGGGTTTCCCCAAGCGTTCACGGGCTGGGCAAAACAAAGACCCAACGCTACCGAAGGCACAAAAACCCTAAAAAGGCCAAAACGAATTTTGGACCTCGAAAATCTTCCAATTAAGATCTTCAAGCTCAAAACACAGTTCCGAATATCGCTCTTCGACTATCTACTACCGGCTTTCTTGAGCTCGGTTAGTACCAGCTTAGCAACTGCCTTTAGCGTGTCGAATACGCCTGTACCGTTAATCGCCACAGCCTCGAAATCGGGTACATTGCCCCCGTTGATCATGGTCCGTAGCTCTTCTACCGGGGCGATCGACGGCATATCGCGCTTATTGTACTGGACGACATAAGGAAGATTGTCTAACGAATAGCCCTGTTCGATTAAGTTACTGCGCAGGTTATCCATCGATTCCATATTTGCTTCAATACGCGCCAGTTGTGAATCAGCTACGAAAACAACGCCGTCGACCCCCTTTAGGATTAGTTTTCGACTCGCGTCGTAAAAGACCTGGCCGGGAACCGTATACAGGTGAAATCGGGTCTTAAAGCCTCGAATTTCTCCAAGCGCTAGCGGAAGGAAATCGAAAAAAAGCGTCCGCTCCGTTTCGGTCGCCAGCGAGATCATCTTCCCGCGGGCCTGGGGGTTTGTTTTTCCGTAGATGTACTGTAAATTAGCGGTTTTTCCGCATAATCCAGGACCGTAGTACACGATCTTACAATTAATTTCTCGCGAGAGGTAGTTGATGAAAGACATCAGGATCTTGTCTGCTTAGTCGTTGAAAAGGTTGTCGATGTCTTCGTCGGTAATTTCACCAAAGGGGCTGTCGTGACCCGGTTGTAATGCTTTAGCCATGAGCTCCTGGAATATCGTGCTCAAGTGTTCACAGGCTTTTTTAACCCTCAAACGAACGAGGCCGAGGCTGGTCTTGCTATCAAAAATAACCACGAGGATAACGCGTTTATCCACCAGTTGAATGTGGATATTGGCGTTCTCTCCTTCATGAAACTGGGTGGTGAATTCGTTCTCTCGCAATAACTTCGCCATACCGCCGGTAGCGGCAATATTGCCGGCCGTAAGAGAGGCGAGGGACGTGGTATCCATCTGTTCCGTATCACCGGCTGCTGCTATCAACTGCCCGTTCTTGTCGATAATAAAAACTACTTTAGCGTTTGAAGCCTTGACCAGTTGTTCCACGATCCCTTGGATCTTATGGAACTCTTCCTCGTACATCACCATTTGCGGCTCGCTCATCAACGCCTCCACACTGCGCTACACATCGATTCTCGCTCGATTTTTATTTCGTCGGTACCAAATAAATAGGCCCGTAGCACACTTCAGGGTATCCCGAGGTAGGGGTAGCTGCAATTAATAAACGTACGTTTGTACGCGAAGGCAGTGGTAACACATTTATCTTAAGCCGTGCCACATTTACGCGATTTTCGCATCGTTCGAAATAGGGGTATCACCATTTCAGCACCGCCGTAAAAAGTATAAAAAGAGAAATACGAGAGATCAGCCGTATCCTTGAGTTCGAAAAACGCTGACGGTAGATCTTCCGGAAAGGTACGAGATAAGGCTATTCATGAGTTGCTATGAGCGGTTAGCTCGGTTATCGTACGCGGAGAAAGGGGTCTTGGTATGCGTGGCAAGTTAGCAATCTATCTGTTCGTTATGACAGTTTCCTTCGGCTGCGGAGGAGACAAAAACGAGATTAGCGCTGGGACCATGCCGCAAGGCGGGGCCTATACGGGAGTCTATCATTCGCCTCAATACGGAGAGATGCATCTTATGCAAACCGGAGATTCGGTCGTCGGTGAATATAAAAAAGACGAACGCTCGGGGAGGATTAACGGTTCCGTCGAGGGCGACCTTATGCGCTTTGAATGGGTGGAAGAGAAAGCAATGATATCTAACCGCCCTACAGAGACACGAGGTAGAGGTTATTTCCGTTACCTTATCGATCCCTCGACTGGAGACCATGTTCTGAAGGGCGAATGGGGAATCGAGGACGAAGAAACCGGCGGCGGTCCTTGGAACGCGTGGAAATCAAAACACAGCCAACCAAAGCTATCAAGCGATTCCGGTGAATCGAGCGGAGGAGAGACAGCGCCAGACGAAGGGACTACCGCGGACGAATTCGGCGGAGAAAGCAGCGATACGGGAGAAGCGGCCGACGACTTGTTGTGAGCGAAAAGTAAGTTAGAAAGGGCCTTGCGACTCATAATCGAGCGTCGTAGGTAGCTCTCTTATCGCGTCATCGAATCATCCTCTGGACGAGATATTTCGAGCCCAGAATCGTGGAGTAACAGATCGGACGCATGCCTTTCGGCGACTCCGAATAAACGAACTGCTGATAAACCGTAAATCCACCTCGTTTGATAAGTTAGGTCGTACCTAGGCCCATAAGGGTCATGTGGCGTTCTTTGGCGTTGACGTCGCTGTGCTACATGCTACTTCTTGTACCTACCTTTACTTCTCGAACGACCCCTATGAAAAGTTTTGTCAAGCGCGCTGAAAATTCTCTAGTGCTCGAAAGGTACGATCCCGATCTGAAATTGAGGCTCAGGCTTTTAGAAGAGTCGGATGTAAAAGCAACGACCGGTTTTTCCAGACAGCCGCATTCGTATAGTGGCCCCCTTCCGCGACTTACGAGCTATCCCTACGATTACCCAACGCATCGCGAGCTAGGAAAATGAACCAAAAAGTTGTAATCGCGTATCACGGTCATTGTTTCGACGGCATGTGTTCCGCGGCGGTGCTGACTCGTTTTTTGCGAGAGATCGAATCAAGCGCGCTGACGTTTTCTTACAAGGGAATCGACCATCAATCGGGCGGCTCTTTCGTGCCTGAAGAGATTCTAACCGGCGATATCAACGCGGTTATTGATTTTAGGTACACGATGTCCGAGAAGCTGACGTGGTGGTTTGATCATCATATCAGTGGAATCGTGAACGATACGGAGCTACAGCACTACCGAAGCGACACCAGCGGGCGAAAGTTCTTCGAACCGAGCTATAGTTCGTGTTGTAAGCTAATCGTAGACGTCGCTAATAGCCATTTTAATATTCGAATGAGCGAGCTCGACGACTTGGTCTATTGGGCCGATATCATCGATTCCGCCAGGTTTAGCGACGCAAAAAGCGCGGTCGAGCTCGAAGAACCCGCGCTTCAACTCATGACCGTGATTGAAACGTATGGCGATGATCAGTTCTTGAATCAGCGCATACGCCGGCTCGCCGAAGGGGTTCCAATCGAAGAGATCGCGCGCGAACCGGAGGTCAATAAGCTTTTTGAACCGCTATTACGCAGTCACAGAAGGACCTGTCAGATAATCGACGAAAAGGCAGAGTTCAGTCGAGGCGTCGTCAGTTTTGAGCTGATCGGCACCAACAGCGATCGCTACAATAAATTTATCCCCTATTGGTTATATCCGGACGCGCGATATTGCGTAGCAATTCTGGCTTCAAAAACACGCGCTAAGGTCTCGGTGGGATCGAATCCTTGGGCAAAAGAACCGCGTACTCACGATATCGCGAAGATTTGCTCGCGCTATGGGGGAGGCGGACATCCGGCTGTAGGAGCGGTAACCCTCAAATCCGACGAAATCGCTAGAGCGAGAGAAATCGGCAAGGAGATCATCAGCCAACTAGCCGCCGAGTACTAGAACCGAGCTCGGCGATTATCGACATAAAAACCTGTCCTTGCCCCTGACCGAGAAGCTGTATTTCAAGAACCGTTGGATCAGCGGAAGTAAGCGAGAGCGATACCGCTGATTTGTGCTCGCTCGAAGCGATCGTGGATGGCTTTGATCAAAAAGAAAACGCTAGCGATTTCAACACCATTGCGTCAACCATGCCAAAAGGGGCGCGAGCATCTCTTTTCGAGTCCTCGTTGCAGAACAGTGCGCCATGGGAAGCGGCATGGGCACGCCTATTAAGGAAATCGCCAAAATCGAGACCGATTAGATACCTCTCCGTCCAGTACAGGCGCGTGTTCAAAAAGTACGCAGTAGGATAATAATAAACCCTAACGTTGCAAAAAACGTCGAGCGGAAACGCGATAAAAGCTATGAAACAAGAGCGCGTAAACCTTTTTTTGGACCCGCGTTTTGTACACCCTGAGTGAGGTTCAAAAAAAGGGAGCACGCCCTGAGTTCGCGCTATTTTTCGCGAGCGAAAGCGGTATACGCCGACGGAGTTTTTAGTAACCGTTCAGGGGGGTACTGCTGTTTGACCACGACGGCGGCCAATTCATCTCGTAAAACCGGCTTTCGTCCTCGCGCCGGCTCGTCAGGTACAGCAAGTACCATCCTCGCCGGCACTGCGGGCGCGCTCGGTTTTACG
>JAFGIB010000052.1 GCA_016929805.1 Deltaproteobacteria bacterium
CCTCTCCCCGCGCGCGCCAAGGAGGTCAGCGCGAGCGCATCGGCGTCATATCCGACGCCGATCGTCGTGATCGTTACACGAGGATCAGCCGCGATGAGTTTCGCTTCTGTTACCAACGAGGGGGTTTTTCTGTGACCGACCGAGGCCACGCCGTCACCGAGGTAGATCAAGCGTACGTCGCGTTCCGGCTGCATCTTCTTCTCGATCGACGCTTTGGCGAATCGAATCGCCGCGACAAGGTCCGAAGAGCCGGCGGGCGTGATTTGCGCCAGCCAGGTCTTAACCCGCCGCTCGGTTTCTTTCGACGGCGAGAGAAGATCCGCCGCCATCGGTCGGCACGTCAGATCGCAGGTCATCAGCAGCACGCGGTCCTCGCGATCCATTTCGGAGATCATGCGTTGAGCGAGATCGCACGATCGGACAAGGCGCTCGCCAATCATCGACTGACTTGAATCGAGTATAAAAACATAGTCGCGAGAGCGCGTGCTGCGCCACGCGGGAAGGTCGGGACGAAGCGCCAACGCGATATACCCGCGGTCGTCGGCGCGTATCGCTCGCCACTCACGTTCGACCTGCTCATCGCGCTTGCTTTGTCTAACTTTCGTCGGCGCCGCGACGGCAGCGCCTCGATACGACCACCAGCGGATTTCCTCTTGATCGTCGGGAAGCTCGTATTCAACCACCAAATCGCCCGACGGCGAGAAAGCGTCTTGGTCGTAAACCAAAACCGTGTTTTCCGCAAGCGCCGTGTCGCGCAAGGCATATCCGTACACCCTGGTATTCTCGCTGCGCACTCCCACGACCTCAATATCTACCTCAAAACGTCCGACTTTTATCGCATCGCCGGATGCGTGCGGTAAGGGATAGAGGTAGCGACGGCCGCTGCTTCCGGGCGCCAGGGTTTGTGTGTAGGCTAGGCGTATGCTTTTTTCGCCTTTAGCTGGAATAGGAAAGATACGTAATTCAAGTCGCCCGTTGCTCTGCCATTCCAACAACGCGGGATCCCTCCACGGGCCGGGCGCCCAAATAAGCTCCTCTTCAGATGTCCGCTTTTGCTCTGGTGCGGCCTGGCGCGTCACTTGACGCCAGATCTCGCGCGCCCGTTCACGCTCTACAACGGCGCCCTGTTGCCATTTTCCGTCCACCTGCAGAGAAATAGCGGCGACGCGCGCATCGGGAGGAAGGGAAAAGCGGTAGATCCCTTGAAGCGTTTCTGTGCCGTCGTTTCTGAATGTCTCTTCGATCTCGGTGCGCGCGGTCGGACCGACGATACGAGCCGTGACCCTGTGTTTTACCAACTCGAGAGGATGCTCCCGCGTTCCCTCTTCGCCCGGTTTCGACGCCCCCAGCTCGCCTAGACCTCTGTTTTTCTCGCGTGTACCGGGTTCTTGCAGATCTGACCAGCTAACGACGCGCGCGACCTCCACCAGCGGCGCGATCCGGGCGGGCGCATCTTTGGTCATCAGGCCTTCCTCTCCGGCCGTGATTTCGACCTGCTGATTACCGCTCGGCTTGAGTGTTACCGTGCCGCGAATCACGCGTACGTTAACCGCGGTTGATGTAACGCTCATATCGAACTTCGTGCCGACAACGTCGACCCCGCCGACGGGGGTCGAAAAAGTCGTCCCGCGCCTTTTCGAGCCGCCGGCGATTTCGGCGAGCAGCTCGCCGAAGCGCATCTCGACCTGGCGTTCAACATGCGGGCTGAGGGCGATCGCGGTGTCGCGGTTTAAGATCAACCGGCTGCCGTCCGAAAGCTCGAGTAAAACGCGGGAAAGTCGATCGGTTTTGATCTCTTCTCCCGCTCGAAACAGGGCGCCGACGCGTAGCTCACTACCGGCGGCCCGTTCTTCGCCGAGCTGACCAGCGTTACCATCACAAAAAAGCTTCGCGATTCGCGCGGTCAGCGTGTTTACCGGAGCCGGCTTTACCAAATGCGAGCTTGAAGGCTTTGTTTTTTTTTGCCAGAGGTCTCGATAAAGCGCGCCGACAACGAAAACCAGAATCGCGAGGACCAGCGCCGTCCAGAACCAAGCGGGTCTTCGCCTGCTTTCGGCTACAGCGGCTCGAAGCCGAGGCCTGGTCGGCGTATCTCCGGTGCTCTTTTTCGTAACCACCGCGCTCGATTTGATATTTCCATCATCTGTTTGAGTCGACTTGATAGAACCTGACCCGACAGAGCCCGATCGCGCTTCACTTCGTTCCAACGAAACCGGACCGGCCCCTTGAGATAGCGTTTCACGCGACGTCGCGGCGTCTCGAGCTGACGGCTTATACGCCGGTTTAGATGGCGCTCGCGCATCGATGGTTTCTATTATCTTTGTCTGGAGATCTGCGGGAGAGAGAAAATCAGAGCCGACGTCGCTCAACTTCTCAGCGAGCAACCTGACCTCATGGCGTAAGTCCCGGTACTGCTCCGAATCGGCTAACAGCTCGGCATGCTTGTTCAACGCGTGCGGGTCTTCGTCGACCAACAGCGCTAGGTCATCTAAGAACTCGAGCGTGTCTTTCGATTTATCCGTCATACGACGATTTTATCTTTCAAATAGGTACGAAGTCTGAGTAACGCTCTGCTTGTCTGCTTTACGGCAAGGCCTTCGTCTTTATGGCAGATTTCGGCTATTTCGCGATAGCTGAGGCCGGCTTGATACCGGAGGATGACCGAATCTCGTTCCGACGGTCGTAGCACATCCAGCGCTTTACGTATCCAATTGACGAAAGGCTGCTTATCGACCCCGGGATCATGCGCGTCGCCCTTCGCCTCGGATTCTACCCCCGAGGGGTTCGGAGGATTGTTGGAAATCCGAACCTCCATCCGACGCGCGCATAAGCGCCGAGCGATTTCGAAGAGCCGAAGCCGAATGTTGCCGTTCTTTTCAAGATCGGCAACCGTGTCGTACAGCTCGACAAAAACTTCGTTGACCGTATCTTCTGACTCCGCCTGATCGCCGAGCATGGCCATACAAAATCGGCCGATTTCTGATCCGTATTCCTGAATGCATATAACAAGCGCTTCACGGAATTTTCCTTGATGAATCCGTTGTCGAATCCGATTTTCGTCCGAGCTTCCCAAGTAGGTTTTATCTGTCATATCCCTAGGACACCGTCGCTTTTCGGCCTTCAACCTTTTATAACGCTTGAGGGCTCGGTATCTTTACAGTAATTCGCTATCACTTTTATCAGCTCTTCTCGGTTCCAGGGTTTTTGAAAGAAAGCGTGCACGATTCCTCGCTTCATTAGCTCTTTTGTTTGGATACGATCGAGCGTGCCCGAAACCAAGATGCGGCCGATTTCCGGATACCTTACGCTGGTCTCCTTGAAGAGCTCGGCCCCGGCGCTGAGGCTGTCCATTCTACAATCGGAAACTATCACGCGGATATCCTCGCAGGCCGCCAGGATTTCCCGCGCTTCGGAGCTGTTACTAGCTGTTATAACGATGAAGCTTTTACTCAGTTCCCGTACCAACGCTCTACGAACCAGGTAATTGTCATCGACAACCAAAACGAGCTGTTTTCCGGCTCTATCACTTCGTACCATAGTCCCGCCATTCTCCCCTCCTCCATGAAAACCCGGGATAAGCCAATCGAGCAACCGTTCCGACCGCACGGCTCCGATCGCCGCGCTATTGCTAGCCGAAATAGCGCTGGAGAACCGAGCCGTGGCGTTTGGAACCCATTTCAAGAACAACTCGGGCGATTTGTGCGACGCGTCGAACTCGGCCGCAAGCAGCCGGTAAGACGAGCGCGCGGCGCTTGCGCTTGACTGTTTTCGGCGCGAGCGCGGCGCGGCTCTTCTGAGCCCTCTGAATCGAGCCGTCCCGCGGGCCGCCGAGTCTCCGGCGCACGACGTCTTGCTTGAAGCCGTTCCGCGTGAACGATATACCAAAGGTATTTTTAAAATAGACTCCGGTATCCGGAGCCGTCGCTCGGCCAAGCCGGTGTTGGTTACCTTGTCCCGGGTCCATACCCAGTCGAAATACAAGTATCTCCAAACCATCGTCAGCGACGATAATATCATACTTGAGAACGAAATACAGTCGTCGCTATTTTCGTAAAAAATTGCCTTTAATCGAACGAGAAGAAGACCCGGCTATCGGGATTCATCCGACAGGTAGCTTAAAAAGCCTGGTGGTGAAGTCGTCTACACGAATCACCGTCGGCGACGACTTCGCAGCAATATAAAAAACGAGAAAAGCGCCGCGGTTAACCAACCGATTCGCGCTCTTTTTAGACCATAGGTACGACACCCACATCCATCGTCGTTGCTAAGCTCGGCTGGTTCATTTTCACTATTCGCGATCGGCTGCGCCGGGACGAGTGGTTGTTCGCTGAGAGCGTTACCAACCGGCTGTTGCTGCGTGGGTCGTGCCGGGCCGAGGTGTTTCCTAACCGGTTGTTCCTGGACCGGGTTCTTTTCAAGACTCCATCGACAATCGGCATCGCATCCGACCGGCGCCCCGTCTTGTTCCGGATCGCATTGTTCGTTTGAGTCCACCACGCCGTCACCGCATCTCGCATCGGTACAATCGGTTCGACAGCTATCGGCGGTGGTATCGCTATTCATCTCCCCGGAGTCGCATTGCTCGTTCGAGTCCACCACGCCGTCGCCGCAATAGGGGTTAGAGCAATCGCCGCGGCAATGATCAGGCAGATCATCTCGATTGTCGCTTCCACTGTCGCATTGCTCGCCGTCATCTACCACGCCGTCGCCGCAAGACGCCGGACGACAGGTCGTCCTGCACGCGTTCGGCTCGGAATCGCTGTTGCGGTCGCCCGTATCGCATTCTTCGCCGTCGTCGATTCTGCCATTGCCGCAAACCGTATTCCAGCCGATATCCCGAAGAAAGGCGGGCGTGAGATCGATATCATGAATATCGTCGCGGATCGTTTCTCGCGGCTCCATGAGTAGATCGTTACGCGCGAGGAAGTCCCAATGGCTAATCGAATTGTCGGTTAGCGGGTCGGAGGCCATCAAATACACCCTTCCGTGTTGATCGGCACCGACTCGAACATTCGGGTCGCCGCTCAGCTCGACGGTGATTTGCCGGTCGTTTTCCAGCTCATGAAGCAGAATCTCGGCGTCGTCTAGGGTAACCGACAGGGTCGGAATATTGATATTTTGAATATACGAAATATAATCCAAGTGGGGGGGTGGACTATCAGTCAAATCCCTTGCCGCGATCAGCACCGCGACGGCACCCGCGCGTTGCGCGTTGTACGCCATGGATTCGTAGGCGCAATCTCCGGCATATAGCAACGCGATATCGCCGGATAGATCATTTAAACGGCTGCAGCCGTCGGTCGGGGAGCCGATAGCCAAGTCCGCTTTCACCGTTTCCTCGGAGACCGGCGGTCCGAACCCGGCTTCGGACACAATCGCGGAAAATCCACTCAACTCGGGCTCGATACGGATGATCGGAGATCCCAGCACCAGATAGTCCGGAGCAAAAGCGCTGACGTATCTTCCCTGCCAGACGACGTTTCGTACATGAGTAAACGAATCCAGTCGCTCTGAATTGGTCATTTCCGACCACAATTCACCGGTTTTGTTGTCCAAGACGTGAACCGAGAATACGTCCGGTTTGTTAAACACCGTCTCGCCGGAATCTCGGTTCACAAAATCGATAAATCCCAAGCCGTGACCCATCTCGTGCAACACGACTCTGACAAAATCCGTTTCCAGTGTTTCTCGATTACCCTCTCCATCCAGACCGTAGTACCATCCGATCTCTCCAAGACAGTCGGGCTGATCGATGCGGTTGTTTAATTCAATCGCGATATCCGCTTGCTCCGGGTCGAGGTCGCTACCGTGAATATGGTTTGCCAACGCGATCGGATAAACCAGGTTCGGGTCAGCGCGACCGGTCGATAGGCTTGAGATCGCGACTACCGGCGCGCTTGCGCCTAGCACGGCGCCCGTTATATCGTCGCAATGTAAATCGGTGAAATTCGCCTTAACCACTATGGGTACATCGCTATAAATAACCTTCTGATAGAGACTGAGCGCGTATTCAAAGGCGATTCTTCTTTGTTGACCGAGAGTAACACCGTTGTTTCCCCCGACCGGAGAGGCCGGCGTTGTGTCGTTAAATCCAACGCCCAGAGAGTCATCAGATTCTAATATAAAAGTCACGTCCGCGCGCGAGGCGCCGGGCGCCAGGCAGGATGCGAGAATCAGCAACGCCGCCAACGCCGACGACCCCGCTTTCGGCGTTTGCATCACACCGGTCCCCATTTCATTCGGTTTTTTCATGGCGTTTTTTGCTTTTCGCGTCCGAGGAAAGCCAAGCTTTAACGCCTTCGATCGTATCCACGCAGGTAGATCGAAGCGAGCCGTCCGGCATGATCCGCGTCAGCAACACATGACTAAATCGTCCTTTTAAGTCGATCAAAGCCTGCCCTTCCGGAAGATAGCGCACTGGAAGATCGCTGGTTGAGCGCGAAAGCCTCGGCGCGAGCTCGACGAGCACCTCTTTTTCGCAAAGCTTTTCACCATCACTCGATCGCGAGAGCGCCGGGGTCGTTGATCCATCGTCACGCGTTCGCGAAAGCTTTAATGAAGGTTCTCCCGCGCCTATCGTATGGGATTTTGCGCTGATGCCTTCCGTGCGAACCGTTGCGAGGTTGTCTTCCGGGAGAGACGACTCGGTTCGTTCGACAGCCGTTTCGAATCCGGGTTTAGAGTCGACCCGAAGAAGATCTTTCGGCTGAGATTCGCGGACTTCGGCACAAGCGCACGGACCGGTTAACAAGAGGTAAAAAGCGACAATTCTCCTCATAACAGAAGCCTCGCCCGAATTTTACGAGCTTTATACTATTGTGTAGCGCCCGCGCCCGCCGAGCAAAGGGCGAAATCGAATTTTCTGCCCTGGATCGAGACGCCTCTATCTATCGCTTGAACGGTAAGGGAGGAGGCGCGGCTTTCGGTACCGTTATTCTTCGAACTGACGGCGGCTCGGGGCTGGTTGGAGCAGATCGGGCTTCTTCGCCTCGAGCCTTTGTTTCACCGGCTAAATTGTCCAGCGCCGATTCGATCTCGGCCTCGTCGTTTTCGGCGGAAGCGCTCTCGTCTGTTTTAAAGGGAGCGACGGTCGTTGTCTCCTCGCTGTAGCTCTCGCGCCGCGTGACGTTGGGAGGAGGTAACGGCGTCTCTTCTTGCTTGGTCTCAAACCTGGCGCCGCCCGTCAATCCTCTAAACCTTTTTCTCTCCAGCCTGGCTGCAAACGACGCTCCTTCGTCAGCTTCTTTGCGCTTTTCTAGCAAACGCGGTTGCGGGGTTTCTTCGTGCTCGTCGGTCCGACCTGTTTTTTCGGCATCGGACGCCGCGGCGCTTTTCAGCTCCGGATTCTCCTCTTTTGGCGGCTGAGTTTGAGTCACGAGCCGCTCATCGGTCTTTTCCGCGTCCTCGTGCTTGGTGAAGCCGTGCGCGTCGGCTACGAGCGGAGCAATAACTTGATTCCAGATGAGCGAGAGCGGTATATGTTCAACCAAGGTCAGCGAGGGTATTTCGCGGAAAAAATCAGCGTCCGTAAAGGGTTTCGCGGATCGACCGTATCGCAGCGACGACGCGATCACCGTTTCCAGCTCGTTACGCGGAAGCATCTCCGCGAGCGTCTTAACCGTGAGCCCATCGATAATGTCGCCGTGTGTAACAAGCTCGTCGGTCAACGCCCTATCGAGCAAGAAGGCGACGAAAAATTTGGATCGTTCGAAAGACGCCTCGTCGTTACCGCTCACTTCCCAAAACCTGGGCTCCGTTATATAGGACCATAGCTCGGCGGCGTCGAGATAACGGATTCGATCATCCGGATCCAGGTTCGCGACGATAGTATCCGCGTCCGTTTCCCGTTCGTCCAGCGCTATCTGGAGGTCTTCGCCGCACGATTTCGCAGACTTTTTCGCCGCTATCTTTTCCCGTACTCCGGTCGTGGCAACAAGAATTTTTGCCCGCAGCGCCGGTCGTTTTTCTAGGCCCAGCATAATCGTCGCGGGCGAAAAATGACGGATGAAGTCGCTCGCTGTACGACTACCAATCTCGAATCCTTTTTCGATTACGTGTGCCAGGAATCGTTCGCGTCCGCGATGGAGCGTGGAAACGAACTCCTTGTTCGTCGTGGTTTGATTTTGCTCTGTCTCGCTCATGATAAAACCGTTTCGCTGGAGAACCAATCTTTCTATTTATTATATACTATTTCATCGTTTATCGGAGTTTTTTTCCTATCGAGGCTTAAGGAGCCGACTCAATCTCTACACATTGTCGCATAGAGAGCGACTCAATTGTCGCGCGGCAATAACCGGATGACGCGGCTACAACCGGCGAGATTATTTCGAACAGGGGTATTAACGGCTGGAATAAGGCCGAAAGTAAGGTGCCTGCGGTTTTTTTATCACCCCAGAAAACGCGCCGAAGAGCTAATTAAACGCGCTCTTATAGGAACCCGAACGCGCTCGGTTGGGATCACGAATCACGCGACGCTGTCTGGATTTCATTCGATCGCCTCTTCTAGCCTTGATAGGCGCTTATAGATCGATTAGTAGATATACGGGTTTAGGGTTAAAAGCCTCATATGTAACCGTTATCTCCCGATTCCACTACCTCAACCTTAACGTTGCAAAAAACGTCGAGCGGAAACGCGAAAAAAGCGATGAAATAAGGGCGCGCGGAACTCTTTTTGGGCCGCAGCTTAGTGCACCCTAAGTGAGGTCCAAAAAAAGTGAGCACGCCCTTAGTTCACGCCGTTTTTCGCGAGCGAAAGCGGTTTACGCCGACGGGTTTTTTGCAACGTTAAGGTAAACACGCTCTAAGAAAAGCAGTTGTGGTCGGCGCTAGAAAAAGCGATAGTCCCTCTATCGGTGGCGACGTCTAAGGGTTATACGGAAGAATAATGGTGGAAAACGACAGTCACGATCGGCCGAGTTTTGAGCGGGTCTATATGGATTTCGCCGAGGCGATCTCAAGGCGGTCGACCTGTAGTCGACTTCAAGTTGGAACGGTTATCACGACCACCGATTATCGTAAGGTGTTGGCGATTGGATACAACGGTAACGCGACGGGGCTACCGAATTGCTGCGACCGAAGTGATCCGGGCAACTGCGGATGTCTGCATTCAGAGGAAAACGCCGTGATCAATTGCGATTCTCCCCGTCAGATCGAGAAATACGTGTTCGTCACACACCTGCCGTGCGTGGCGTGCGCCAAGCGCTTGATCAATCTCGGCGGCGTTCGCCGGGTTATCTTTTTGAACGACTATAGGTCGCGCGATTCCGTGGCTATTCTCAAAACAGCCGAAATCGCGGTTTATCAATTCGTCGATGGTCGAATGGTGGAAGTTGAGCGCTGAGATCTGCTCTCAAGCGGGAAGCAGCCTCGGCCCGCCGCTGTTGCCTTTAGTCAGCCCGCGATTCAAAACGATGCGCTCGCCCGCAGCGCGGCCGTGGCCGTGAGCCGGGTTTGAGCGACTGGTGCCGTAATAGGAGCAGCGAGTATAAGGATGTCTCCGCCTGAGATACTCGCGGAGCGCCGGATCGCCTATCCAAATGAGCCCCTCTTGTTTATGTTGATGTTTCTGTAGATTCAGCTTGTGGTAAAAGCCCGTCATCACGCCGGCTAAATAAGCGAGCCGATCGCGATTGCTTTCTATCGCATTTATTCGCTTATGCTCGCGCCACAACCGATCGGCTGTCCGCGTTAGAAAAGAGTGGACATATTCCGCCATTTCGAGGTTTGCGCGGGTGCCGCATACCTCGAGAACGGTTCCCCTTTTTCCCCGAAGCACGCGCCAGACCGGAACCCAGATAGCATCTACAAAAAAGTGTTCAGCCAAGATCTGGGCTAAAACGCGTTGGCCTTCGTTGATTCGGCCGCTCGGCTCGCCGAGGTGGCGAAAACCAAATTCAGATCGCTCGCGCGTATCCATGGCGGTCAGATTGTATTTGAGCATCAGCCGTTGGGCCGCGTTCATCGCCGCCTGCGCCTCGTTTTGATTGCTGCTACGCGCCAAGGCCAAGAGGCGCGCAACACGTTCGAGCACCGGCCCCTCTTTTTTTTCGCCTCGTTTGAGCGCTTCGCTCATCCCAACCGCGCGCGCGTCGATGCCGCGTTGTTCGCAAATCCGCTGAAAGGTCGAGCCGTGCGCCGACTCATCGGTACAACCGAGCACCTCATCGACGTATTGATGGGCCATCTCGTGCTTGAGAACCTCGACGACCGTTCCCCACCCGTGCTCCAACAGCAACCGGCTCGACAGCTCCAAACGGCGATGTTGTTTGATCCACTGACCGAGCCGTGTTTGCGAATCGCTGAGACCGAAGATCGGCCGGCTGAGCTCCGCCTTGAAATGCGAACGGTTGAGATTGTGGTACGTATTAGATAGCGCGCGAAGGGCCATCGCGGTCAGTTGCGCATTCAGCTCTTGCGGTACGGTTGAACGGTTCATCGTAAGACGCCTTTCGCGACCATAGTACACCTTAGCGTTGCAAAAAAAACGTCGGCGTAAAGCGTTTCGCTCGCGAAAAAAGCGCGAACTAAGGTAGCTTCTCAAAAAGTGGTGGCGTAACGATCCGGGAACGCGGCCATCTTGGCCTCATTACTAAAAAACAGCGAGAAAATGCTGGCGAGACGCTAGCGCTCCCAGGTATCCCCCTCTGCGCGCCACTACTTTTTGAGAAGCTACGAACTAAGGGCTCGCGCAAAAACAACTTCACTTTTTGCATCGCATCTCGGGGCCAACTGTGTCATCTACTCAATCGCGAAATCCTCGAAATGGCGCTGCTATTGTGCTTTGGTTTCGAGAAATCGGATCGAGGCAAATCTGACCTAAATCTGGGCGCTAAACGCAACGTTTATTTGGACACGAGTCCTAACAGGGCTCCGCCGATGCCAGATGCGAAGTCATATTGGCTATCGCCTATGCCTATAAACTCTGTGCTAACCGACGAGTCGGCGATCGTGTCCCAATAAAAGGCATATCGATTTACTTCCGCGATCCGATGCGCGCGTCGCACAACAAGCGCTATCGGGTCATCGGTTATTTCACTTTGAGCTTTGGTTTTCGCCAAATCGGTCATGGAGCGTATAAGCTCGGGCTCGAGGCCCCAGCGCCGAGCCAGAGCGACGCTGAGGTCGATATGCGAGCATCCGAACAGTGCGGGCATGGTTTCATACACCGTGCCGCCGCTCTCCAGTTGACCGACTAACAACTTGAATTCCACCGGAAAAAAACGGGCCATCATCAGCAGCCCCAAATCGTGAAGCAAGCCCGCTTCGTAGGCGGTTTTTTTTTCAGTCTCGCCGGCAGCCGTCAGATCCTCGGCCAGCATGGCGACCGCTGCCGCGTGATCCCAATACCTTTCGATATCAAGACCCTTGGGTAATCCGAAGCCTCGCACCAATTCCAGGGTCAACACCATATCGATGACGGCTTTGACACCCATGACGTGTATCACTTCCTCGATGCTATCGACTCTTTTTGCTCTGTCGAAATAGGCCGTGTTCGCTATCTTTACCAGATTTGCGGCAAGGGCGGGTTTCTCCTCGATAACCACCGCCAGACGGCGTAAGTCGACATTCTGCTCGCGAGCCGTTTGTCTAAGCTTGAAAAAAGTGTTCGAAGGAACCGGCAGGTTCTCGATTCTTTCAACGCGTTCGAGCAGCTTCGGTTCGCCGGTTGTCTTACACGTCAGCACTAGCGCGCGATTACCCATGCAACCTATTTACGACTCTTATTTGAAAAGCATGAATCCCCAAAAGACTAAGGGCCCGCGCTAAAAGAATTTCACATTTTCGCATCCCATCTTCGGGCCATCTTCGCTCGCTCCTCGGTCGCAAAATTCTCGAACTAGCGCTGCTATTGCTGTGGTTTTGCTCCCTAGGATCGAGCGACGCCGGCGCCGAATCCGGGCGCGAATTCTGCGAAGTTGTTTTTGAGCACTGCCTAAGTCGTTTACAATCTATTTGCGACCCCTACAAGTAGGAAACATGTTTACCCTAACCCCCGTAAAAAACCGTCGGCGCAAACCGCGTGCTCGCTTTTTAGACCTTGTCGCAGGCGGCCGATCTCTCGTTGCTTTCGGGCGCCTCGGCGCCCGTCGTGCTCGGCTTAGCGCTGCTATGCCTCAGCGCGTCTTTCGCCGATCCGCCTCGAACTCGACCGCGGTCTCGACCGCCGACTCGGGCGGGTTACCGGGAAAGCTTTTAGGATGCACAACGCTCGGGTACAAAAAGAACGCGTGCCCTATTTCATCGCTTTTTTCGCGTTTCCGCTCGACGTTTTTTGCAACGTTTAGGTAAATTGATACGAGTCCTATTAAATTACTTACAATGACGCTTAGAAAACGTCAACGTCAGCGATACACCCAACTCAATCCCACCCCGATCCAGACTAGATTGAATACATCACTTTTTTACGGCTGAAAGCCTTAATCCCAGGCGTGCGCGTTGATGAAGACGCGCTTGGCGCGGCGGAGCAATCGGCGGCGGTCATAAAGGTGTAGGAGACCTCGCCGTGAAAGCCAATCGAGAAACTTATCAGTGGTATCCCGGAGATTGGAAACAGCGAGGTCTAGACAAGGAAGCTGCCTAGCCGTGTATTGCATGCAGGACTCGATATTGAGAGACTCCCATCTGGCTTCTTCTACGCTTCGAGATCCGAGCAGCTTCAAGGCATCAATGCATAGAGATTGGCCTAGCAGAAGCTTCTCTAAAGGCCAACCGATTTCAGTTCTCAGCCAATACACGAAGGGCGCTGCCACGATTTCGTAGTCAGTATTTCTATCCTCATTCGTATCAGCCTCGGCAAAGGCTTTCAGGCAGCTCGGCTTGGCCTTCGCGATCTCGTTGCCCAGTCGTTCCGTGAGCGCGTTTGGCAGCCGGCCGGTTTGGCCGAGCCACTCGATAAAACTTTCGATCTCATCAACGATCGCCTTTGCGTCGTAACCTTCCATGATTCCCGGCTCCAGAATCTCTTCTATCAATAGCTCGCTACCGTGCAATAGCTCCAGCGTTTGAACATCAAAACGATAATGCCAATCCGGCGGCCAATTGTCGTCCCACATCACATGACTCAGGGGCCAAGTGCCCAGGCAGTAGAGCCCATATCGTCCCTCGTCGGAATATGCACTCGATTTCTGACGATAATAATCTTGAACCAATGCCTCGTATTGGTCCCAATAGTCGCGTTCTTGCTCGCTCGATGGGTTGGGAGGGGCGACGATCGCTTCGCGAGCTCGGTCGGCCTTTTCGGTGGATTTTGTCTGTGTCATGGTGACCTCCTTTACCCTTTTATCGTCTGGCCGGAGCATCGGTTGCGCCAATTTTCAGCAGGAAGCGAAAAAATATCGGTTGTTCTCGCGGGCCTATGAGAATTACAAGAAGAAGAAAGGTTCCATTCGACCTGATTGTTAAGCGTTGTGAAGAGAGCGACGGGGCGCAAGGCGGAGCGCTGAGGTTGTGGAGCGCGGTAGCGATTGAATCCGACCGTTTTCAGAAAAGAAGATTTCGTGATAGTATACGATACACGTATGCTTATTGATCCAATAGGGCTCGCGTCAGATACGACAAGTGCCGAAGATTTCGAGATCGCGGTGTTGGCTGAGCTAAAGCACCGATCGGTTTGAAAACGCCATGATTTCGCGGTCTATAAAGGTCACCTATGGTTTCGAACCTCCTCGAAATAGCGCTGCTATTCCTTCGTCGGTTCGAAATC
>JAFGIB010000053.1 GCA_016929805.1 Deltaproteobacteria bacterium
AGGCTTGAGCGGTGTGAGGGGAAACTTTCACGCACCGTTCTTAGGGGGGCCTGGCCCAGTAATGGGCCACGGCCTACCCGCTGAAGCTCCCACCCCGCATGTAATGCATGCTTCTGTACCTTGTCGGGTCCGCTCATTATTCAGGACCTTAGATTCGGCCGGTGGCACGGCTGGTTCCTTCCTTTCATGAAGTCGGTCACGCCGATGAAATACCGGAGCAGCGGGCAATTTTCGCCCGGGTAAAAGCTGCCCGCGACGCGGTATCTGCCCAACTCCTCCGAGGCGGTCACTTAAAATAATTCCGTAAGAACACGTGTTCGCGCGTCGCGCAAGGCATGAGGAAGGCGATTCGTTTTACTATTTCAGCCGTCGCTCATCATTATTTTGGGATCGGTATTTGCATAGGCGAGGTAGTACTACAAGCGGTCGTACCGCGCGGTGCGTTGTTCGTAGCATGATACATAAGAACCCAAACCGTTTATAAAGAGGAGAAAATGCGACGAGAAACTATATATCTTATCGGGCTGTGTTTTTTATTCTCCTATATGGGAGTCGGCTGTTATGAAGAATATGACGATGCGTTAGCTAACGAAGAACAGGCTGAGATCACGGACTGGGAAAGCGCCGAGGGATCGGATATTTCCGCCAATCAGTCTACTTTAGTCGCGACGCTTGAGACCGAACCGGACCATACCGTCGAGTTTCACGATTTTGGAAAAGGCGCTCTGATTGTGGAAACCGGTCCGGCCTACGCGGAGTCTCTTTTCGAAAAGGCCGGTGTAGGCAGAAACGATGTCGTTACGATCTGGAAGAAGATGACCTCAAAAAAGCCCGTGCCGCCGGCTTTAGTCGAGCTGCAACAGCGATTGAAAAAGCGCGGAGAGAACTCGGGATCTCAAGCCGAGCCTGAAAGTACGCCGATAGTGGAAGCGGGTTCAGTCCAATTCCCGGAGCCTACCGCCGAGGAATCGATATCGCGGAGAGACGGTATTGCTCGTGGCGTCCAACCGCTAACAGCAGTCTGCAACAATGGCTGCTGCGATTGGGATTGGCTCAATACGTTTAACGAATGCCGTGACAACTGGGACTACGGCTGGTTCTTATTCACTGCTGGATACTCATGGGCTAATGTATACGATATTGCCTGGTTTCGGGGTCTGGTATGCTCTGCGGTTGGTACGAGCAGATGGAAGGCGAAGATGAGCGACGGTATAGGGATTACCAAAGATATACCGGAAGCACGCTTTATGCGATGGGGTTGGAGTGCCGGATACGACGCTATTTTCTGCGCGGGGACTTGCGCGGAGGATCTAAAAAGCTCGGTCAACACGAGTTCGACCCCGCATCTACATACCTATTGCGGCTATACCCAGAAGGACTGGTAACCTCTGTTTGGTTCAAAGGCTATTATACCACGAACGGTCATAATTTGAAGTTTTCAAAAGTTTGAAACTCTAGAGAAAGTAAAGAGTCAAGCTTCTGGCGATGCGTATTATGTACGTTTTTAAGTAATAGTAAAATCGCGTTTTGAAAATCAGAGAATCTCGCGTAGTATTTGGAGTATAACACTTTCTTCTTTGTAAGCTTCCACAATCGCTCGATTAGATTGAGATTTGGAGAATACGCGGGTAGATGAAGTAACTCAATTCCAAGTTCTTGTGCGACCGATTGAACCAGCGCGCAGCGTTGATAACGTGCGTTATCGAGCACAACCGTTATTGGAACTTGCGAATAACGAACCAGTTTTCTCAATAGTTCGCATACGCTCTGAGCGTTTATGTAGCTTACGTAATCTGAACCCTACCTCCCGTCGCGTTTCTATTTACATCTCAGCCGTACAATTCTACTCTTCCGGTATCAGCGAAATTTTTATATTTACTAATCCCAAATGAAACCCATTCTTATCTTTCACCGAGGTTCACAATTTACCCCTAAAAAGTGGTAGAAATAAAAAAAGGTACTATCTATTTCTAGTGGAATCGAGTAAGAATAGATTCTGCGAACATTCGCTCTCGCGGGTTGAATGGATTCAATTCGGTCGCGGCGGATCGCTCGGGTATTCTGAGCACCGCCCAACTTATATTCATCTTAAGTTTTAGGATGTCACTCGGCGAAAGCGATAAATCGGTCGTATATACATATTATTGCTGCTATTTATCCGCCGTTTTGCGGATCGACTATGAGATCGAGATCTTGAGCAATAATAAAAACAAATGGAAAGGGTAACAACCATGATTGAAAGTGAAAAAATACAGTCGATAATTCGAAAAGCGACTGTTATGTTTGGTCTCACGTTGATAACCACCGCGATGATGGCGACCGGCGGCACACCCGTCGCGCGCGCGGCGCGATCGAAAATGTCGAACCTGGCTGGGGTCTTGGATGACGATAACGCCACGACGTTCTGCTTTCCGACAATATTACAGAACGCGAGCGGGCGGAAATACGGCCGGGCCGGGTTGGCAAAGATTAACTCACTGGGTGTTCCTCAGGGTGACGTTGTCAGTAGCAGCATAAGCCAGCGAGTTCGGATTCAATGCTTTGCTAACAGTAGTTTAACCGGTTCTTATACCACGCGTACGAGCGCTTGGTCCACCGACGCCGGCGGTGATATCACGACGACTACCGCGTGCCCGTCATATCGGCCGTATCCCGGCTTTCTGCGCTGCCAAATCGACACGTCGTCGACGAAACCCATCGTATACAACGGAACGTCGTGTGGAAACGGCGTGACCTCCGTCTCTCCCGTGCCCGCCACTTGTCTTGGCCAGTTCACAGGCGATACAGCCACCATATGCTCACCGTTGTGGAATGACACGTACGACCAGGCGCGAGTATTCGGTACCGATGTCGCCGCCAATTTCTATGAGGGCGGTAAGCAATATTACGCCTTCGGCGATACCTTCAGCAGCGCCGCGGGCGCCGATTGGCGCAGTAATACACTGGCATGGGGCACTGACTTCGATCCCTCCTCGTCAGCGCTGACGATAGCGGATTGGCAAAAGTCGTCCGGTAAAGCCGTGGAAGTCATCCCGTCCGCGCATTGTTCGGGTTCTAATGAGATCTCGAAAATTCCAGGAGCGGGGTTCGGATATTCTCCTCAAGTGGGTCAACATACCCGGGTCATCTGGTTTACTTCGGTAAACTGTAGCCCGGCGGATAGCTCGAGTTACTCTCAGTTTGCGTATCAAACCGCCGACGGAACAACCTTTCAACCCGGGAATCCGAAATGGTGGGCCGGGGCTGGAGCGGGCGATTTTGGTCCGGGCGCTATCTGGATCGATCGCGTCAACGGCTATATCTATCTATTCGGGGTTAAGTGGTTCGGTGGCGGAGTCCGGCTCGCTCGGGTAAAGCTTTCCGATAATGTGGCTGATATGACCAAGTACGAATACTACTACGCGGATCGGAATCCCGTCTGGCTGCGCGATACATTGGGCAACGGTGAAATGGCGTATTACGCGACGAACATCATTCCCAATTCACCCGGTCTTCGCGCTGAAATGTCCGTGACGTGGAATTCCTACGCGAATCGCTTCATGCTCGGGGGCCTCCGCTGGACCAACGGAGGCGGCGACGGCGTGACGCTCGAGTTGTGGCAGGCATCGGCGATCACCGGGCCGTGGACGCGGATCACGAGTGCCGACACCTACGCGCCCGGCTATTATGCCCCGATGGGGTCGGAATCTTTTCTCATGAACGGTGGAAAAGATGTCTATTTTCTACTCTCAACCTGGAATACGACCGACTATAGTAACTACAACGTCGCTCTATATAAGTATTCGATTTCCCGAAGCGCGTTGAACTATTGTAATACGTCCGATAACTAGATCGGATCGCGTTATTCGCGATCCAAACCGACAACATCGACCGGCGTGCCCGAAGACGTGGAATTTGACGCAAAAAAAATCGCGAGTCCTTTAATTGGGGGTAATTGGGGGGACGGGGTAAGCTTTATCGGTCGAGTTAGGTTTTTTCAAAAACTCACCAAAAACTTACCCCGTCCCCTAAGCTCAAGCCATAAACGCTCTGATCGGTAAAGACCTCATCGCCTTTGACGGAACTCGATTTCAAGTCTTATCGCTTCCGGTATCTGTCCGCCATACCGAAGCAAAACCGCTCCAGAGCGAGCACGACTTCGAAAGATACGACCCGGCGACCGTTCGCTCGCTGCTCGGCGACCCCCGAAGCGACGACGACCGTTAGCAGTGGTCAATTGCGTTTCCTAATTGATATTACGTCGCTGTCGCATTTTTTATCCCGCGCGGCATCGCCCAACTGCATCCCAAGATCCACTGACATCGAACGCGAGAATTCCGCTGAAAAAAATCGCGAGCGCTAACAATATATTCTCGCGATATAGATCGGGCTCTTTCTCATTATGAACCCGCCTACCTGCATGTTTAAAATTTCCCCCCAGATCACTCGTCGGTTTGTTATACTATAGAGATATTTTTCTCTGTTTCGCTATCGCTTCTAAAAATCCTTAATGAAAAACAACCAATGCTCGGCATTCCGATGAAACGAAATCAATTGCCTACCAAACCCGTAGAACGGTCGGTCGTTTCCTGGGGGTTCTGCCTTGGAAACCTGACAATCGCGATGTTGATGTTACTCATCGTCTTTTTCGTTTTACCTGTTCGATGGTGGCCGGTCGACTTGTCCACCGTGGCATTGGCGACAGTTTTCGGCCTTTCGGCGTTTGGTCTCGCCGCTCAAACGTCCTGGAAATTGGTTGTGCTCAAGATATCGGCTTTTGTCTGCTTGGTAATCGGTCTGTCGGTCATCGCGGCGATAGGCTTGTCTGCGGCGTTCCTAATCGGCATTCACGGCAGCCTTGGAAAAAACGGGGCGTTAATCATGGCGTTTGTAATCGCCTTGCTTTTTACCCTACCTAATCGTTTACCCATGTGCGCAGCTGCTCTGGCTCCACCGGCTATCGTGCCACAGCGAAAAGACCGTGAGCCCGCAAGCAATCGCAACGCTATTGTTGGGGTACACTGTTGCACTCGTACTTGCCTGTTTACTGGTTTACGAACGAGTTGTTCTCGATCCGACTAGCGAGCCGACGGGAATCCGCATCGTTAGTCTTTGGCGTAACGGAGAGCGGATTCGACGCGCGCTGGTCTCGGGAGCTGCCCAAGATACGCTCGCTAGGGATTGCTCGAGTTGCACCCGTGTAATCGAAGCCGTGGTTGATCAAGCGCCTCTATTAGGACGAAATCTATTTTTATTATCGATTTCCCTGGTTCCGGGCCGTGATGGAATTAAAATCCAAGTCGGCGATCGCACACTTTATCTAAGCCCTCTCGACTTGCTTCATGGGCAAGTCAACGACGGAAATAAACGCATCGGAAAAATCCCCATCGAAATAGGCGTCGATAATATCGATCAGGTCATCGACGTCGCAGCGAGGGAACTCTCCATCGATCGTACGACGTTGGTTTCGCAAGCGCGATTCGAACGCTTTATTGTCCGACGCGAGGACGATGCGGCCAAGATTTGGCCCCGGCGAATCAAGCCAAACGATGTAACGCTTAATAGCTTAAACGTGGCTATCCGCGCAGCCGCGCGCTACCTCGCGTCGACTGTACGCGCTGATGGCGGCTTCGTGTATGAGATCAATTCGCGCACCGGACGGGCCAAGAGAGGTTACAACTGGACGCGTCACGCCGGAGCGACTTATTTCCTCGCCGAAGCAGCGCATTTAACCGGAGACAAAAAGACACGCGATGCAGCCAGACGTGCGGCATACCACTTGCGGTATAAAGCGACGTTAGATTGCGGTGCCAATTCATGCATCGGAGAAGGGAGGAGGGCTATGTTGGGTTCCTCCGCTCTAACACTGCTCGCTTACGTAGAACTCGAGCGACACGGTTTACTCGATACCTCTTTTATTAACCAGATTAGGTCGTTAGCGGCATTTCTGCGTAGAATGCAGCGCGCTGACGGAGAATTCATGCATATTTATAATCGCGGTAAAAACCGCGCCGTTGACGTTCAGTATCAGTTTTATACCGGGGAAGCCGCCTTTGCCCTGGCACGCGCGCATCGGGTAACGCAAAATTCAGAAGATCTCGCAGCCGCTCGAGCGGCGCTCTCGTACTTGGTGGGTAAATCAAGGGACTTCTTCGGCAGTCGGTACGCTTTTGGCTCGGAGCATTGGACTTGCCAGGCGCTCGATGAGCTGTGGGATCGCGTTCCGGATCGTCAAGCCTTGCGCTTCTGCCTCGACTTCAACGCGTTTAGTCGCATGGGACAATTCGATATGCGCAGCCCGATAGGCCCTTATGATGGCGGCATCAGCGCTAATCCTTTCTTCCCGCCTCGATTAACCGTAACCTCTGCCCGTACCGAAGCTGCCGCGGCAACCCTGACGACCGCGGTGCTCGCCGGCGTCGATCAGTCAGATATCGCTATTCTTGAAAACCAGATTCGCCGCAGCCTCGCATTCATTCTACGTTATCAATTCCTGCCTGGCCCAATCTATCTGCTGGCGCATCCCGCTCTTGTCTTCGGCGGGGTTATCGGGTCACCGGCGGATTGGACGATACGCAACGATTTCCCCCAGCACGCCGGCTCAGCCATGATCCGCTTCGCGTGCTATCTGAACGGGGCGCTCCGAACGCCACAGTGAGGTTGAAGAGGGGGGAGGACAGCTCGCACACAGCGGACAGCAACTATCGGTACGCCGCGCTGCGGTCAGCCCTCAAAATTGGGGGAAATTGGGGGGACGGGGTAAGCTTTATCGGTCGAGTTAGGTTTTTTCAAAAACTCACCAAAAACTTACCCCGTCCCCTAAGCTTACCGACCCCGTAGAAACAGTTAACGGTAATATTGTAGAAGCAGCAAATGGCGACTCAACTTCAGACACAAAATATGGGCCAAGTACTTGGTCCGGAAAAATATCTCTAGGATACTCTCATATTATCGAGGAAGCCGTCACTATTAGTATAGGCGCAGCGTATTATCAAAACTTCATTTACTACGGCGATATACCGAACGAAAAAAAAGAGTTCGCTTCAAAGGTGGGTGTTGGATCTATACAAAATGTTGCTCTTCGTTCCCTTCCCCCAGTTGAAATTCATATTAGCCGCGTAGTATCTCTGCAATTGGGGGGACGGGGTAAGCTTTATCGGTCGAGTTAGGTTTTTTCAAAAACTCACCAAAAACTTACCCCGTCCCCTAAGCTTTTACGGTGGGCTATGTACAGGGAAGTTTAGCCCGGAAGGAAAAAAGGTAACGCGTTCCGTCGAACGGATACAATTGATGCTCGAAAACTATTTGCTCTTTTTGCCTCCGTCCCCTCTGATCCCCTCTGATCCGTGCGTGTGAGCCGCCGCGATAACCTCGGGGAACTCCTACTATAGCTCAACGGTCACGCTTTCTATCCATTGAGTGAGTACTACATGCCGTCTGACATGAGCGCCTGGCCGAGCGAACCCGAAACGTGTGTCAGCGCTTCCACCTATTCGGCGTAAAACGGAGAAAACAATGGTCAATAAGAGACAATTATCATTGAACGTTATCGTTTCTACTAGCAATCCTCTAACGGCAGGTATTGGAGGATCGACTGTTACTCAATCCGCGGGCGCCGTTGGTGTGGACGTTCGTACTTCCCCATCGGCGGGCGAAGGGGGCGTGGAGGGCGCCTCGGGAAAAACCGCTACCGCGGGCGGAAAATATGCGACCGGCTCGAGTGGCGGAGGTACGGCCGGAACTTGCGGCATTGTCGGACAAATTGGAAATATCGACGGTGACAGCGAATACCCGTGTGGCGCGAATGGCAAGACGGTCACCGGGACCACCGAGAAGGCTGACTACGGAATTATCAATACTCACTCTACCGTTAAAGAATCGAGTGCTCTGGGTAACATGACAAAAAATCGACTCTCATCGTGCGCCGTGTGCGTTCTGATGTTCCTCGCGTCGTTCGCCGCCACGGGCTGCGACGGCGGCAGTGGTCCGATGCCGGGATTGGGCGTCATGACGGAGCCGCAAGCCGGAGCCGACGGCTTTGCGGGCATGGGTACGGCGGACACTGCCGGAGCAGCAGGTAGTGCTGGAGCGGCAGGTAGTGCTGGAGCGGCAGGCAGTGCTGGAACAGCAGGCGGTGCTGGAGCAGCGGGTAGTGCTGGAGCAGCAGGTAGCGAAGCAGAGGACGCGGGTTTAACCGAGCCTGATGCAGGATTCGCCATAGATTCAGGTATGACACCAACAATGGATTCAGGCATTCTGGGTGACGGTGGTGGCGAACCAGAGCAAGACAGCAACGTTGCACGAGATAGCGGTGGCGGAGATCCGAACGGGATGGACCTCACGGCAGTTTGCATGGGCGGTAAAGTCGGCATGGATAGCGATGCCGTCACGACGCGTAGTCAGACAAGTCTCCGCAATTTCGCGGTCATTATGTACCTCTTGCCAGCGCCGAACAAGATTACGCGTTTCCAAACCATCCTGCACGTGCCGAAGGTGCCCGCTACGCGAGGTACATTGTTCATCTGGCCCGGCTTGCAACACTACGGCGGCGCCGATCCGGCACGCATTGGCAACGGCGTTCTACAGCCGGTGCTGACGTACGGTCCGTCATGCAACCCGAACGCGTTCGGCAAAGGCAGCGACTACGCGGGTTGGTGGATTTCCGGTATGTACGTGAACATCTCGACCGGAGCCGCCGGACTCGGCGGGTGCGCAGGCGGCGACGCCATGGACGTAAATGTTGCCGATCGCCTATACATCGACTTAGCTGTCGAAGGAACCGAGTGGACTCAAACCGTCGTGAACCTCACCGACATGAAGACGGTCGACTTCACGTTCGATCTCAAGGGCCAGGATCAGAACTGGGCCATCTGGGATATCGAAACTCCGACTACATCAAGGCCGGCCGAAGACACCATCTTCGAGAAGTCGGTGGTGACGTTCGCGAGTCCATCGACGACATGCCAACCCAGCACCGCCGCCGAAGTCGACTACTTCTCCGCCCCCATCCTGTCGCCTGACGGACTCAACTGCTGTTACGAGGAGATAATCCTCAAGGCAGAGCGCAACTGATGCGTCGTCATGCGTTTTACTCTCCTCACCACGACATATTCTGTTCAGCCACCCGTGCTCCGCGAAAATTGGGGGGACGGGGTAAGCTTTATCGGTCGAGTTAGGTTTTTTCAAAAACTCACCAAAAACTTACCCCGTCCCCTAAGCTTGTTTCAAAAACTCACCAAAAACTTACCCCGTCCCCTAAGCTTTCTAAGACAATCGCCTATAGGCTCTCAGAAGCAACAATTCCGTATATGGTGAGCGGTTCAGTGGCGATGAACATATACGCGCAACCGCGCATGACGCGCGATATTGATCTTGTGATAGACATGCCGTTGTCCAAAGTAGACCGCTTTGTCTCGCTCTTCGAATCCGACTGCTATATCGATCGCGATATGATAGGAGATGCTATCCGCACTCGCGAGATGTTCAACATCATCCATAACGATTGGATCATCAAGGCGGATTTCATAATAAAAAAAACTGAAGCCTACCGCGATGTGGAGTTTGAACGCCGCCGTTCAATCGTCCTCGATGAAATTAAACTATTCGTAGTTGCACCCGAGGACCTTATCCTGTCAAAGCTAGTTTGGGCTCGGGAGAGTCTCTCGGAGCTTCAGCGAAGAGACGTTCGCAATATACTACAATGTGCTAACGAATTGGACTGGGCTCATCTGGAAAGCTGGGCGGACAAGCTATCGGTTCGAGTATTGCTTGAAGAGGCGAGAAAAGTCGATGAATGATACGAGAGACGATATCGCGGAGAAATACCGTTCGATGTTCATGAAGCTCGATCCGGTTCAGCGGTTAAAGATAGGATGCAGGATGTTTAATACTTCGAGGGAGCTCATTGACTTGGGCATACGCTTGGAAACGGGCGATACGATCGGAGAAAAGGAACGTCAACATCGGCTTTTTATCCGTCTCTATGGCCAAGATCTCTCCCGAGAGCAAATCGAAGCTTTTATCAGAAAAAAAGCGTGGTTAAAAATTTAGAACCCAAGTCCCCACGGCAAGGTTATGCTCCCTTGGTCCGCGAAAACTCCGTCGATCCCGAAATCATTGAGCTTTTCAGAATATGCTAAGATCCCAAAAATGGTGACATTCCTAAGCGTAATCGTAGCCGTCTTCAGAGCTGTTTTTATGGGCAAGCAGGCACTCGTCCTCGAAAATCTTGCTCTCCGACAGCAGCTTGGAGTCTATCTACGAAAAGAAAAACGGCCTCCCAGACTCAAACCTTGGGAAAGGGTTTTCTGGGTGTTTTTATCCCAAATATCGGACGGTTGGAAATCGACTCTCGTCATCGTAAAGCCAGATACCGTCATCGGTTGGCACCGTCAGGGAGATTAGTAAATATAAAAATCTCTTTAGTACCGGAAGAGTAGAATTGTACGGCTGAGATCTAAATAGAAACGCGACGGGAGGTGGGGCACTGATAACGGCAGCAACGACGTGGTCGACCGCAAGCTTGTCGTCAACGAAGGCGAGGCGCCGCTTGTACGCCGGGTTTTTGACCTGTACCTCGAAAAACGCTCGGCGGTTGGCGTGGCCAACATTCTCAATGCCGAGCACCAGACGACCAAGTATCATTCATCTAGTAACGGTAATAGCAGAGGCTCGAAGGTGTGGAACAAAAACTCGGTATTGAGCCTACTGCGGAACGGCCGGGACGGGGTAAGCTTTCGATAAGGTTTCGCAGCCTGAGGCTTCTCTGCTAGTCCTCTGTCAGATCAGGTCTGAGCCG
>JAFGIB010000054.1 GCA_016929805.1 Deltaproteobacteria bacterium
AATTTCTTCTTCATAACAACGACCTTTCTAGAACTGACAGGCTATGGTTAGGTTGACTTCGTCCCTGTCTCTGAACAGACCGACGGATTTGTACGGGTCCCCGCCAAAGAAGTCGATCGCGGTGAGCCTCGCTTTCCAGACCTCGTTGAGGCGGAAATCGAGACCCAGGGAATAGTAGCCATTATCCGGTGGAATGAACGCGACCGACAGCCCCGGAGTGAGTAGCCCGTTTAGATAAATCGTTCGCGCAACAAAGGCAAAGGTGAACGAGTGCATTTTAACGGCATACTCGTTAAAGGAGGTGATCTCCGTCAGATTCAGTTTATCCTCGTCGGTTAGCCCCGGGATTAAGGAATGCAAGAACTGCAGAACCAAAAGGACATTCTGGGTCGGATTCAGGAACCGTATCATGGTGGGACGAGTGAGTTGAACGCCGTAGTTGACGGCGACCAGCTCCTTGGGAAAATAGTTGTTTCGGAACGGATTGTTTTCGTCATTATTAAATATATTCGTGCGGGTAGGGTAAGTACGCGGCAACTCGACCGCACCTTCGAGCCTCGCCACCATTCCGATGGGATTCTCAAACGCGTACTCCATGCTCAAGCCGGTGATGTGTTGCCTGGGAAACTCCAAGCTGGAAGTCTTTACCTCGGCCATGGACTCTTCAGAGCGAATATAGTAGGTTACCACGGGTGGCGTTAACTGATGCGTATAGTAATAGACCAACGAATAGTTAAAGATTTCGCTTAGTTCCCCTTTCCACTGAAAACCAGCCCGCATGTCATTGAGATCACCGCCGGGATAGTTGAATACCCTTTCGTAAGTGAAGAGTGTTGGAGTGTTGGTCAACGGCGTACCCCAGGCGCCGACAAAGCTTAGGCTTTTATTAACCGTATCGTCCGGCTCGTCGAAAAAGAGCGGCGCCCATAACAACTCGATACTGTGAGATATAGAAGGGATTTCGATCAAAGCTTTTACGATCCAGAGCGGAATTTTCGTATCTTTAAAAGACTCCAAGGTGCTCCAGTGCCAGGTATTATCCGAGGGATTGACCACATCCAACAACCTGTATTGACCTAGATCTCCCCAGGCCACTTGCTGTCTGCCGAGCCTGAGAGAGAGCCAATCCGAGGGATACGCGTCGACATAGATCTCGCGCAGCTCGAACTCTTCGTAAAACTCATCGTGCGCCCAGTTTTTGTTTACTTCCCGCCTCGTCTCCGGATCCAACGGCGTCAGCGGCTGAACTATCTCTTCATCCGCCTCAAGCGGCATGGAACGAACGCCCCGAAGAATTCCGAACACGACGACTTGTGGATGCGGAGTCCACTCGCCTTCCAGTTGCAAAGTGCCGCGTCCCATCGACATGGACCCCGGCTCTTTGCCGTGATCTTCGGGTATGCACTGATTGGTCGGAACTTTAACAGGATCGCATCTTACTCTCCCTTCAGGCGAGAGATCCGGCTCATACGCTTTGTTCTTATGGGCCCTAAACCCGTCGGAGATCAGAGGCACGAAGACGCCCGCCCTTAGCTCGAGTGAACCGTTGACCGTTAACGTCGGTTCATCATCCTCAGCGAACTCACCGTCGTAGTCCTCTTGAGCATTAGCCGTGTTGCCTAAGAAAACTGCTAACAAAAAGAAAACGATCCTTCGTATTTTCATGGCGTACAAATACCCCGCTTTCTTCCGGTTTCGGCGAAAGAACAGACTTTCGGACTCTGGAACACTCCCCGTTTATCTGTTGAAAACAGATAAACGCGATTGTGTGTGATCAAATTTTCTAATAAAGGTAAGCGAATGCGAAATTGATAAGAAACTTCCTTTTTCGTAGCTTCTAAGCTTGGCTGCCCGATATCATATTAGAGACGGTACCTTTTGAATGTGAGCAAAAAACGTCTACCATCGAGCTTGTTTTGGCGACGGCTAGGTAAAAAAAGCGGTCTTTCGTATAGCGATCGGAATCGTCAATACGCTTCCCGGAATTCAAAATCGATCTGGAGCCCGTCTCATAAATGCCTCCGCTTGTCTTTCGGGCGGGACGGCCCAATCTGGCGGCATCGCTCGCTCCTCGAAATAGCGCTGCCAGTCCCTCGTCGCGCCTCCTTGCATATTGGTCCGTCACGCTCCGAAATACTTCGGGAGGATTTATGAGACGGGCTCTGATAAAAACCCTATTGCTTTATCTATACCTATTATTGTATCCTTGCGCGGAGGCCGTGGTATCAAAGCTCTTTGGGTTTTTACTCGCGATCGGCACGCTTTTTTTGTAGCCTGTGAAGAACTCGTCGCCATCGGTAATAAGATGGGAAAAAAAGAACGAAAACTTGCGGTGGGTATACTCGTCTTTGCGAGGGCTCTTTTTTCAATTTGGGTCTGGTTTGTTCTCTTCGGTTCTTTTTCCGCGTATGCTCAGATAAACAAAAGCCCGTGTCCCGAGATCGACGAGAACGCGACCGCCGCGGAGCAATCGATATGCTGGTTCCAACGGGAGAAAAGCGGCTCGGCTGATTGCATCGCTCAAGGGGACGGAATCAGTCCTTGCATCGCCCAAACCAACGCCTGGTGCGCTGAAGCGTCGCTCGATGCCGAGCCGGTTACGACCGCCTGTCTTCTATCGGCTATTCGGATGGGACAGCTTAAGGAAGCCAAGGAGATAGCCGGTTATCTTCGTTCGCCGAGCAAAACCGCGGAGGCTTGCGCCGCCGTTCTCAAGAGCGCGAGTATCCGCGTTATAACCAACCCCGCGGGCGCCGAGGTGATCGTCAATGATAAGTCGTACGGCAACGCGCCGATCGAAGTCCGGTTGATCGGCGACTGGTGGGAGAGCCAGATCCAGGCGAGGTTCGCGACGGATCCTGAAACGGTTGAAATCGCGGTGTCGACCGAAGAGCTACTAAATACGTTCGACAGAAAAGAGTGCGTTTTTGGTGATCTGGTAATTACCGGACCGCCGCTTCCGGAACCGGAGTTCCTACCTAAAAACGAAACGAACGTAGTGTTAACCGCGAAACGGTTTTCCGTCGAATCCAACGATTCCGAGTGGCTTTTATGGACGTCGATTTCCACAACCGCCGCGGGAGTCGCCGCGGGTGTTGCGGCTACGCTGTTTATTTTGGATGCGGAAGCGGATAATCGATATTTTAAGAAAGAGTGTCCGGAGGGTTGTTACGAAGGACATATCGACACGTCGCAGATGCAAACGAAATACGACGTTGGGAATGTTTTTATTGCTGTTGGAAGCGTTTGTATTGCCGCGGCCGTGACTACAGGGATTCTTTATTTCGTTGTAAACGAGGTAAACAAAGATAAAGCCGATACGGATCTTGCATTTAGTGTAACGGGCAGAAGCCTTAGCGCGAGTTTTTGAGGATAGATATGATAAGATGGATATTTATCGCAGAATTCGTTAGCGGTTTGTTATTATTATTTCCGTTTATAACTAGTTGCGAAGCGAATCTAAAGATCGAAAAAGACACGATTACGATTGGTTGGCCCGTGTGTGAATACAAGACCGGCGAAGATGTATTCTACAATTGGGCGTGCCGAGAGCATCGAGTACTAAGCGATGTGGATGTGTGTCTTTATGATCGATCCAATATTCATCGATCTGATATTCGATGCGTTAAAAGTACTGATTGTTTTAGTATTGATCTAGTTCCAAAGAATCGCAAGGTAATGCTGAGCTTAAAAAAACCAGATTATGTTTCTCGTCTTATCGCAGTTCAAACAGGCCAAACCGATTTATATGCTTGCAATGACGATTCAGAAAGAAATAAGTTCGACACTTTTAGAGCGTTTATGTTTCCGCCTATGACACGATCTTATACAGGAGCTGACGAGCATATCATTAACGGGAAGAGCGAAGACTGCGACGTAAAGATAGAAAATTCGATCTCTCCGAATTCAAATTATGGCGAAATCGTCGCTATCGCTTTGGAATTTCCGTTTAGGTCTGACGACTATCCAGAAGAAGGGCTTCCGAAACTTCCGGTCGAAGATGCAGTTGTTAGTATAATTCCGGTTTCATCTGGCGGAACTGCTCGTGAACCTATTTATACAAACAATAAAGGCGTGCCTTGCTATAGCGCGAAAAGCCGCAATAGGCGCATGGGAGACGGTTTTGCGATTTTTACCCGTTTAAAGCCGGGCGACTACCACGTAAAATACACTGTGCCGAATAACTATTTCTGTATTATCGCGAGTATTATGGCGGATAGAATGTTATGGGGTTATCGAACCGAAACGCCTAATCAAACCAGGGTTCCTGTTCAGAAAGGACATAGCACTATAACCACTTTAAAATGTTATAATACCGACAACTATGACGCGGGCACAATAGATTTATACGTTAGTGAAAACAGCTCGTCGACTGATTCGGGCTTAGGATCTCGAGAAAAGTACGTCCTCGACAACGATGCATCCTCCGACAGAATATAGCGACTTATTTGCTTTCCTCGGGGTATACAGCTACAAATGTACTATAGTTCTTCTTAATTATTATCGAATCTTCGGAACCTGACATATTGGCTTCTTCATTAATCCAGAATAAATCTACTGTTCTGGTATCGTCTTCTTCGAAAAATGAACCGTCAATAATAAAACTACTAACTCCTTGCACCCAGTCGTCATTACTATTCTCGCTAAATTCTAGTAACTTATTGCCTTTAATCTGATTCCAATATGCTTTGTCATGAGTGTCTTCGTTTAATTCGAAGAAAATATCTTTGTCGGGGATGCCCAAACAATCATAAGCCAATGCCGTTATCATACTTCCATTCCTAAAAGACCAGAATTCTTTGTCTTTATATTTTTTTGCCCAATTCTCTTCTTGCACTCGCTGAGGTATATAGAGCGTAACTTCTTGATTTATAGTTAGTGTACGACCAATATAATAAATGACTGGACCTAAGTCGTCAAAAGTCAGCTCTCCAAGCTCGTTATATTGTCCTCTCTCTATTTGGAGGTAACCGTCGGATTCGCGTCTTGGATAAATAATAGCTTTACCAAAACCGTCGGTGTAAGCTTTTGTCTCTTTAGATGTTGAAAACAGTTTTCCTTCCTGGCAATTCGTCCTTTCCTCGTCCGTACAAGGAAAAGGATTATATCCAGTCTCTACCCATTGGACGCAAACGCAATGCTCGCCGGGCGAAGCCATATCGCGCGTAAATAACATATCCTTAATTTGAAGAATATTAATCGAAAGTTCTATGTCGTCTTTATCTTCATCACTATCAGAACTATATTCGCAATAGACAACGTTTATATCCTTACATTCGTCTCGACAACCATCTATTTTTATAGGCCTACTGGATTCATAAGAAGAAATCTCTTTATCTGTCGAAGGATAAACGAACACGCATTGAAAGTAATCTTGGTACTTACTTTTTGCTTCGTAATCTATTTCGTCATAGCTGGTGTTTTCAAAAAGTTCTAGGGGATCACCAGCATTTTTTTTGATTTCTAGTAAACTATTACATCCTTTATTCTTATAACATTCAATAAGTTGTTCTGAACACCTTTGTAATACGCACTGTTTACAATCATCGAGAACGTTACTGCTAGTCTTTGCCGGCAGCCTTACATCTTCTACGTTCAGAACGATCTCGTCCATATCAGGACTACAACAGACGACAAAAAGTATAATAGAAAGAAACGGTCGCATGAACGGATGGTACCACGATTTATGTTTTATCAATCGCGTTTTTTATTCGAATACCCGATTTTATAATATATTTTATTCACATTTAGAGAGTCGATGCTCTAATTACTGGACGAGGAATAGACGACGTACACTAACGTAAGAGGGTTAGACGCGATAGGGAAAATCGAACACAGGTAGGAGATGTCGGACAAGCATCAAATCGTCGAAGAAAAGGCCAAAAAGGCTTTTGAACAGGGGGATTTCGATCAGGCGGCCACGCTGTTTATCCAAAACTACGGAAATGAAATCTACGCGTTCTTGCTCGGACGGTTGCCGAGCGAAAGCGACGCGTCCGAGGTTTTGTCCGAGTTCGCGGAGAATTTTTGGCAGGGATTGCCTGACTTTAAATGGCGTTCCAGCTTGCGCTCATGGGCTTATACGATCGCGCGCAACGCCGCGATTCGCTATCTAAAGGAGCCCCACCGGCGCAGGGAACGCCCGCTGTCGCTGTTTAAACAGAGTCTTTTTATTCAAACGATTGCTGAGGTGAGAAGCGTCACGAAGAAATATCGGCGAACCGAGGCTAAGAACAAAATACGCCAAATTCGAGAGAAACTGTCGGACGAAGACCAAACATTGTTGGTGCTTCGAGTGGACAGACAGCTCGCTTGGCGCGAATTGGCGATGATCATGTCGGGTCAAGGCGAAAATATGGGCGAAACCGAGATCAATCGTTGGTCCGCCTTACTTCGCCAGCGATTTAAGAAAATTAAGGAGCGCTTGAAAAAGCTGGCGCGCGATGAGGGGCTATTGGACCAGCAGAAGAAAGACTAATCGATTCTAAAGACTAGGGCGTTGGATTGTAGCTTGATATTGCACACCGGCTCGCGGGAAGAGCTGCAGACTACCTGACAATCTTCCCGCGGAATCGTGGCGACGATTTGTTCCTTAGCCGGAACATATAGCTCATTCGAAAAGCCGGGACATCTTAGAGCCACCTTTACCGTTGCACGCAGCGAGTTCCTAAAGGTTACGCGGCGCTCGCCCGCGGACTTTTCGGGGGCTGCTCGTATCCCGGCTTCCGTCCCTGCTTTTGAAGCGGTTGAATCCACGAAGGCTCTGGTTTTCCGAGCTGAGGAGATCTCGGAACGAATCGGCCGACAATTTTCGCTATTAACGGCCTTAGATGTCTTCGTAGGCTTGGTCGCGCTATTGTCACGAGGTTCAAAAATCCGAGGTTCTAGGATCGTCGGCGATCTCACGGGAATATCACGAACCAGCGCGCTTAACTCCGACCTTTGAACCTTCGCCTCCCAAAGATTCGGGTTGGTTCTCGAAGCTTCAAAGCCGCCCTTTTCCTGAGTCGTCGAAAGCAAAGAAACAATCATCCAAACGGTCGAGGCGATGACGATAGCCAAGGTCGTGAATTGAGCGAGCCGCGAATTCTTCAGTCGATTTTTGACGTTGACCGAAAGCGGAGTCGGTCGAAAGAGGACGACGTTTTCCGTCGGCTCGAACCGGATTCGGGGCGCGAACGGCTCAAGCGCCAGAGCGAACTCTCGCACGTTCGCGAATCGATGATCCGGGTTACGCGCTATCGATTTCATCACGATATCGCTGAGCTCTCGGGGAAGCTCTGGTTTAAGCTCGATAGGCGCCTTGGGCTTGCCCGTGGTGGTGATTTCGACGATGGTTTCGCTGTATCCTTTTGCCTCGATCGGAAGCCTACCCGTGATGAGCTCATAGAGCAAAACGCCCAGCGAGTAAATATCCGCGCGATGGTCGACCTTGCGATTGGACTGAACCTGTTCGGGAGCGACATAGCATAGCGTGCCCAAAAGGGTGTTGTCGGTCGTCAGCGACAGATCGGGTTGATTGTTTTGAGCCAACAACTTGGAAACGCCGAAGTCGAGCACCTTGGGCTCTCGACCGTTCGGGCTCGCGCACCAGCAGAGAAAGATATTACCCGGTTTCAAGTCGCGATGGATGACCCCCTCGGCGTGGAACGCGGCCACCGCGCGCATCACCGGCATCAGCAACTCGATCGCTTCGCAATAGCTAAAGCGGTAACGCGCCTCAATAAGAGCGGAAAGCGGTTCACCGTTCAATAGCTCCATGACCAGGTAGTAGCCGCCCTTGTGTTGGCCGATATCGTAGATATGTACGACATTTGGATGGCGGATGCGCGCGGCCGCTTCCGCTTCACGACGGAAGCGTCGGATCGACTCCTTCTTGATAGACTGAAGCGGCAGCATCCACTTAATCGCCACGCGCCTCTTTAGCTCTAAATGGGTCGCGGAAAATACCGTGCCCATGCCGCCCGAGCCCAGACGCTCATCGATTTGGTACTTGCCTTCGACTACTTCGCCTCTTTTAGGTAAGATCGATACCGACTCGACGCATTCCGCATCAGATGTCGAGTCTCGCGCGATTTCTCGAAGCAGGGGAGCAAAGGAGTCGTCTTGAGAATCGCCCTTCGACTCGGTTTCGAAGCCGTGCTGCCGTTGTCCGGTTTGCCCCATCGGTATCGATACCATGATATTCGTAAAAAAATTGATACACAATAAGCGGCATCGATCGCCCCCTTTTGACTACCTTGCAATTTTTATAAAACATAATGATTTCAATAGGTTGGGCAATTCGTTGAAGCGTCTTGTCAAGAAGCCGCGGCAGAGATGTCATTTCGATTGCAGCGAGAAATCTCAAAATGGAGATTTCTCGTCGCCCTTGGCTCCTCGAAATGACAGATTACAGCGTTTCACCCCCATTTTTTGAGAAAGTCCTACGTCGAGTGACAAATATCGGCGCGTAAATCAGTCAGCCAATGGTCTTGTTTAAACCTTAACGTTGCAATAGACGTCGAGCGGAAACGCGAAAAAAGCGATTAAATAAGGGCGCGCGGAACTTTTATTTAGACCCGAGCATAGTACACCCTGAGTGAGGTCCAAAAAAAGTGAGCACGCCCTGAGTTCGCGCTCTTTTTCGCGAGCAAGGCGGTTTACGCCGACGGATTTTTTGCAACGTTAAGGTATAATAAGTGGCATAAATACCCCGCTCGATGGTTTGCCGATGCGCTGAACGGTTTCGCTAGCCCATGGCTCCCGGATAGAAATACCCTTTTATTCGGCGGTGCCGGGTCCGCTCGCGATATCGCTTTTGGCGTCTTCAACGACTTTCGTAACGCTCGGCTCGCGAACCTCGGTCCCAACAACGGTATCGCCGCCGTACAGCGCATCGCTTTTCGTTACTTCTAACAGCTACTCAAACTCGAACACAAACTGCACTTTACCGCCGATTGCCTTTCTGTTATACCCCCCAAGAACGGGCTTTTACCTCACCCGCCGCCCCCTTAGCCCTTGCGCTTTTTATACGGCAAGGCGTCGGGAATCATGACATCGGAGAGCTCGACAAATTACACGCGATAAACCGCTTCTATAAACAAGGTAGAGTATGATTAAGAAAGAAAGACTTCTTCCCATCACATTATCAATTCTATCCATGGTTGTATTGAGCTGTGAAGAAACCGGATCGACCGATGCCTCTGAACCGTTTCAGAATCAAAACGCCGATACGGGCGGTATACAGAATGCGAACCCAGGGACGTCAGGAAATGGTATTGCGGCGATCGAACCGATGAGCGGCGCCGGTGATTCTGAGACCGGTCCGGTTGCTGCTCAAGGGGGATCGATCGTTGCCCCCGTAACAGGAGGATCTCCTACAACAGGGGGAACAATGGCAAACGCGGGGATCGGTATTGCTGGCGGGTCCGGTATCGTTGCTGCCGAAGGCGGGCAAAGCGATTCGAGCGGAGAGACTTCGGACGCTGCGGTTGCACCGGTTCAAGATGCGAGCGACAATGCCGATGCCGCTATTGCCGAATGTCTAGGGGCACACCAATTCACCGTAGAATCAGTGGATGTGGGTCAGCAATCTCTGTGCGACTATCAAGGGGATGTACTGTTGATCGTCAACATCGCCGCGAATTGCGGATTAACAGCGTTACCTCAAGGATTCCCGGGACTCGTCCAACTGCAAACCAGCTATAGCGGCGAAGGTTTTAAGGTTCTAGGTGTCTGGAGCAATCAGTTCGCGAATCAAATGGGGAGTCCGACTAGACAGAGTCAGGTCATATCGGATTTTGGCGTCAACTTCCCCCTGTTTGCCGAAACCAATGTTAATCCCCCGAACGAGCATCCATTATTTACCTGGCTGAAAGCCGAAGCGGGCGGTGGTAATGTCGGATGGAACTTCGAAAAATTTCTTGTCGCCCGCGACGGTTCGTTCATTAAGAGATATCTGTCACAGAGTACACCAGATCAAATCGTGGCGGACATCGAAGCCGCGCTCTAGGTTTGACGCAACACGGCAATTAATATCAACCGTACGAGCACGCGCTGCGCTGAAACGGAATCGGACTTCTCATCCTATTCCGTCGGCGACGGCCGTTTTCGCTTCGCGAGACGACGATTCGAACTATTCGTTCGACTCGTGACAGTTGCACGTATCGTCGTTTTTTATCCGACCGATGGCTTTTTCGCGGATCACGAGGACAATATTACGTCTACAACCCGATCGGCGCTCTAGGGCGCCGTGATTTTCCGTTCGATATTGACCATTCTCGCGCCGCGGCCGAATATCGATCTGGTTCCCCCCTCCGCCGCCTGTTTCCAAACGCTTTCCCGATCGTCGACTACCGTGCCGGCCAAGAGCGAAACACCGCATTCAAAAAGCACGGGATGAAGCGGCGTGGTCGGTCCCACAACCGCGATATACGCGTTTTGACTGAGAGCGAGAAGTCGCGGCAGCGTCTTATTGACAAGCGTGGTTCCGGAGATCAGCACCACATCCTGTTCCGGTAAAAGATACTCGCAGGCGCTGTCGGGGAAATCCCCCGCTTGAGGTAGACGTTCCAAAATCGATAATCGACATTTTGAAGCTAGTTGTTGTAAACCAGGAAAGTGACCGATAACCGCCACTTTTTTTTCGGCAACCTCGGGGAGCAACAGATTAAAGACATTGATTTTCGAAGCCGACCAAATGGCTGGTCCAAATCTTTTTTCGATTGTATCGCGCGCGTTGCAAACTGAGTTGATCGCGGCGAGACCAATGGCCGCTTCCATAAAGCGCCACGATTTCGAAAGTTCCGCAAGTCGGCGAACTTTCATACCGCGAATAGAACCGGCCATGGGCACGGTTCTCTCGCCTTCGGGCGGCGTCATGGCGATTCCCACGCCGACCGATTGCACCAAAATCCAATTCAGCCCGATGAGGCAATCCTCAACCACGATATCATCGGGAATCGATTCGATCAGGCGGTCGTAAACCATCCAACTCTTGTTACCAGCCATGGGTTTACAGTGTGACTCGACTATGATCGAGCGAGCCTCCGTTCATCACCAACACCATTTCCGCGATGATCGAAAGAGCGATTTCTTCAGGTAAACGACCCCCGATTCTTATACCCACGGGGGCGTAGACCCGCTGGTCGACCAGCGCACCGCGCGAGCGCAAATTTTTGAGAATGGTTTCGACTTTTTTGTTGCTACCGATCATCCCGATATAGGGCACCTCGCGATTGCGCAGAATCTGCTCGAGACAGGACTGATCGTGCGCGTGCCCGTGCGTGACGATAATGCAGTAGCTCGATCGCGTGAGTTGAATGGATTCATCCAGCGTCTCATAGGGCTTACAAACGCGCTCGATCGCGGACGGAAATCGTTCGGCCGAGGCGAACTCCTCCCGACTGTCGAAAACGCGGTAGGGTAGGTTTAGTATTTCACAAAATTTGCTCAGCTTTTCACCGATATGCCCGCCACCGAAGATTACGATTTCCGGTCTCGGTATGATGGGTTCGATAAACACCGTCAGCGACCCGCCGCAAATTCCCTGGGTTTCATGGTCATCGGTTGTTTTCCACTCTTCCCCGTTCAGCGAGAAGTCAAGACTGGCGCAACGGTCCTGCTCGATGCATTTGATCGCCGCTTGCTTGCTGATATGCTCCAGCTCTCCGCCGCCGACCGATCCGGCGATCTCGCCTTGCCGGTTGACGACCATCTTCGAGCCCAGGCCCCGCGGCACCGACCCCTCGGCCTTAATAACCGTGATCATCGCGCAGGGCACGCCCCGGTCAAACCATTCAGTGATTTTCTTCAGCCACATGCCTACCTTATATAATGAATTGGCGCGAGGGCAAGCAACGCGATTATTCGATGCATCGTCGGCGCTAGCGTGCTCAATACTATTGATGTAGCTACGCGTGTACAACGCGTCGCCGCGCGGCAAACGGGTCCCGATGGTCGAAATGAACCTTAACGTTGCAAAAAACGTCGAGCGGAAACGCGAAAAAAGCGATGAAATAAGGGCGCGCGGAACTTTTTATGGACCAGAGCTCAGTACACCCTAAGTAAGGGCCAAAAAAAGTGAGCACGCCCTTAGTTCGCGCTATTTTTCGCGAGTGAAGCGGTTTACGCCGACGAGGTTTTTGCTACGTTGAGTTAGACCCTGTGAGAGCCTTACAACTAGTCGGTTTCTTTGGCGAGAACGGGCGTCAGCATGGCGCCTATCTTAAAGAGCAGAATGGTCGCGGAGATTAGCCCGATGGATACCGCCCATTCAACCAGGCTCGGAGAGTAAGCGCTCGGCAAGGTTTGTGGTATCGGGCCTTTGAGATCCATCGCGAAAAGCACCACGTTCGCCCTATTGAGCACGATGCCTCCTAAACAAAGCAACGCACCCGCCAATAAAACGCCGGGGTTGCTGCGTAGCTTCGCGCTCGATAGCAGGATCAATGCGAGCAAACCGCCGACTAAGGTCTCGATGAGAAAGAGGACCGTATTGGGTCCCTCCAGCCCGGCGGTGAATCCGCCTCGAAGGGCAAGATCGCCGAGCCGAACCACTTGGTAGATGAGCAAGGCGATGAAGGTCGTCCTAGCCAGCGAGGCGAGCTGCTCGATTTTAGTCGCACGGCCGAAGCTCTTGGCGATCCACATTTCCATGAGAATGACCAAGGAGAGGCCCGCCGCGATCGACGAAAGGAAGAAATTGACGGGAATGATCGGCGACCACCACAAGGGGTCCAGCTTATCGGGCATGAGTAGAAAGAGAGAGCCCAACGAGCTTTGGTGCATGGTCGAGAAGGTAACCGCGGCAATGGCCAACATGATCGGCACCGGCTTGCTACCTTCTTTACGGCGGAACGCGAACGCCATGACGGCAAAAACGACAAAGGCGATCGCCGTCCAAATCAAGTCGCGAGACATTAGGTAAACGAACAGCGAGACCGCCACGATCACGTAGATCGGCGCCCACTTCGTCCAAAGCTCGATGCCTCGCCTGCTGTCCAAACGCTCCAGCACAACCGGCATGAACTCGGCGAAGAGAATGGTCACGTACAAACCAACGCACCAGGAGACCTCGAACATCGCCGAATGTTCCGGCGCTTGAACGCCGAGCTGCCAGAAATGCCACGGAAGCCCAAGGTCGGCGACCAGCGTTACCATGACAAAACTGTAGCTCAACAGCCCCATCAACACGGCGCCTCGGCCTATTGAGTACAACTCCTTGCGATGGAAAACGTAGATCAGCCCCGCGGTGGCGAAGGCGCCTCCGGCCACCGCGATCCAGACGAGGTCGAATACTATCCAAAGACCCCAGGCGTAGGTATCGGAAAGATTGGTGCTGCCTCCGAGGCCCAACGCGAATCGAGCGACCATCGCCACGCCGGCGAGCAGCGCCAGTATTCCAAGCAGGATGGTTGCCGGTGTAAAGAGCTTTGTTTTGAGCGTGGCGAAGCCGGGACCGTGGGTTTTATCGCTCGCGACCTCTGTTTTTGCCACCTCTTCTTTGCGTTTTTTCAGAGAGTAGGTCATTCCCAGAACGCCGCCCAAAATCGCTACCGCCGGCGGTACGGCGGTAAGCGCCGGAATGCTATGCGCCGGGTAGCTTTCGTTTCCGACATCCGGGAGGCCGATCTCGCTGAAGGGAACGCTTGCAAGATAGAGAACGGCGGTTCCACCGGCTTCTTTCTCGCCGTATATATGGTCGATATATCGCTCCGGATTTGCTTTGATGCGGGCTTTGGCTTCGGCCAGCACATCTTCGCGTTTTCCGAATTTCAGCGCCTCGGTAGGACACTGCTTCACGCATGCCGGCTCGGCGAGCGCTTGAGCCTCGCGTTCAGCCGAATCCGGAGATAAGGGCTTGCGGTTGCGCTCGACCGGCAGCGGCTCTTGCAGCCGATCAAAACACAAGTCGCATTTATGGATCTTCGGGGCCAGAGAATCCCAGTCCGCCGTGGGCGCGCCGAAAGGACAAGCCCACATGCAATACCTGCAACCGATGCACTTATCGGCGTCGTAGATCACCGCGCCGCTCTCGGTTTTGTAAAGCGCCGTAACCGGGCAGGCCGATACGCACGCCGGCTCGTTGCAGTGCATGCACTGCAGCTTGGCAAATACGTACTTCATCCCGCCGGGCTTTTCCGCATCCGGAATTTCGTGAAAGGTTATCATGGTGAAGGTTTTCGCGGAGAGCGTCGCCGGATTCTGTAAACCCAGCTCGCTCATCTCGGTATGCTCCGCGCGAAGCTCGTTCCACTGTTTACAGGTCACCTGGCAAGAGCGGCAACCGATGCAATAGGTTGTATCGATTAGAAAGGCGTTGCTCATGATTTCCTCCCTAGCCCTTTGATTCGCCCGAGGTTGCTTTTTCGAGGTTGACAAGACAGGCCTTACTCTCCTGACACCAGACGTTCGGATCCGCGGCGTCGATGGTTATCACATTTGTGCTCGGCCCTTTAGACAGCCCTTTGTATCCCCAGTTGTACGGCATCCAAACCGTGGTGACCTCTCGGCCGCAAACCTTGAGCGGTTGCATGCGATTAGTCACAACAGCCTTGACCACGACCTCACCTCTCGCCGACCAGACCCGGACCTTTTCGCCGCTTTTTACCCCGAGTTTCTTCGCGAGCTTCGGAGGTATCTCGACGAACGGTTCTGGAACGAGCTCGTTGAGCCAGGTCACGTTTCGAGTCGTCGACCCCGCGCACCAGTGCTCCGCGAGGCTCGCCGTGCAGAGCACATAGGGATATTTATCCGCCGTACCGATGGGTTGTTTATCGGGCAACCGTGGGTACTTGAGGCACGGATTTACTTGTACCTTGGGGTGGAGCAGGTTCTTAACCGGACTCTCCACCGGCTCGTAGAATTCCGGGATGGGGCCGTCGCTGAGCAGGCTCGATTTATCGCGCGGCATGCCCTCGACCTTGGGATCCGGATGGTAATAGGGAATCGCGACCATGCGGCCCACGCCCTCGGCGGTCATGCGGAAAGCTCGCTGTCCGTTTTCGGTTTCCGGGCCGTCGGTTAAAGAAGGCACGTCGGGAACATCCCAGCCGGTCCATCGGCCCTTGTCAGCGTCCCACCAGATAAGCGCGTTCTTTGGATCAAACGGCTTTCCCGTTTCGTCGCAAGAAGCGCGATTGTAGATAATACGCATGTTACCCGGCCAGCTCCAGGCGAAGTTCGGGAAGAGCCCCAGCCCGCTCGGGTCGGTTTTGTTGTCGCGCCGCTTGCTGAGATTGATTCCGTTCTTAAAAATCCCCGCGTAGATCCAGTTTCCCGAGGATGTGGAGCCGTCGGCCTGAAGCTCGCCGATGCCTCCGATCATCTCTCCTGTTTTCAAGTTCGTTCCGTTTATCTCTTTTAGCACGGCCTCCGCCATGTTGGGTGAATCGTAATCCCAGACCGCGCGCTTAAAGATCTGGTCTTTTTCCTCGGTCGAGTCCTTGTACAGATCGCGGATCTTTTTATAGAGAAGATCGATGATTTCTAGGTCGCTTTTCGCTTCCCCGGGCGGCTTCACTCCAGCGTAACGCCACTGAACCATTCGCCCCGAGTTGGTTATCGAGCCCTCCTTTTCCATGAAATAAGCGGCCGGCAAGAGCAATACCTCGGTTTTTATCGACTTCGGGTCGGTTCCGGGTCTTTGCCAAAAGCTCGCGGTTTCCGTGTCCCAGAGTTCCTCCACGACGATCATCTCGATCTGACTCAACGTCTCGTGCACCAGGTTGAGGTTCGGATTGGTCACCATGGGGTTTTGCCCCAGGATGTATAGAAGCTTCAAATCCCCTTTAAGAGCGGCCGATTCGAGCATGTTTAAAATCGAATAATTCTTGGTCGCGTTCTTGCGCATCAACCAGCCATAACCAAAGTCGTTTTCGGCGGTCGCGGCGTTTCCGAACCACGCTTTGAGCGCGTTTAACACGAACTTCGCGCGGAAAGTTCCGTGTTTCTTGGCGTAGTCGTGAAGCGTGGGTAGGTTGTGATCGGGTTGCGAGGTATAGCCCGCGAAATAGGTATATAGGACCGACATATCGCAGGCCCCCTGGACATTCGGCTCGCCGCGCAGCGCGTTCACGCCGCCGCCCGGCTTGCCGATGTTGCCAAGCAAAAACTGAATGATTCCGTAACAGCGAATGCCCTGCGCGCCGGTCGTGTGTTGGGTCATTCCCAAGGCGTAGAGTATCGTCCCCGGCCGGTTCTTGGCGAAGGTCTCCGCGATCAGCCGAATCTGCTCAGCGGGGATTCCAGTGATCTGCGAGGCGACCTCCGGGGTATAACGCGAGTAATGCGCTTTGAGCTTGGCGAAGACGCAATTTGGATCGTCGAAGCTCGTGGCTTTAAGCGGTGTTTTGCTTACTTCATCTAGCTGGTAGCCCCACGAGGAGTTTTCGTACTTGTGGGTCTCAGGGTCAAAGCCCGAGAACAGCCCGTCGTTGAAAGCGAACTCAGGCTTCATCAGGTATAACGCATTGGTATGGGCTCGGAGATATTGCTCGTCGTAAAGCTTGTTTTCGATGATGTAACTGATGATCGCGCCCAGATAAGCGATATCGGTACCCGGCCTTATTCGCGCATAGATATCCGCTATGGATGAAGTTCGAGTGAACCGCGGATCCACGTGGATGACCTTGGCGCCGTTTGCCTGGGCCTTTTGAATCCACTTTATCGCCATCACGTGGTTTTCCGCGCAGTTGCTCCCTCCGATGAGGAAAGCCTTAGCATTTTTCATATCTATCCAATGGTTCGTCATGGCGCCCCGGCCGAAACCTGCCCCCAAACTGGGGACCGTGGGGCTGTGTCAGAGCCGAGCCTGGTGTTCGATATAAGGCGTTCCGATCAGCCGGCCCATTTTCGCGAAAAGGTAACACTCCTCGTTCGTGTTCTGAGCTCCTCCCATGAAACCGATGGCCTCGGTGCGATTGACCTTGTACTCGACGTCACCCTCTTTTTCGGTCGCTATCCAGTTCTTATCGCGAACTTCCTTTATCTTTTTCGCAATCCGAGTGATGGCGTCATCCCAGCTAATCTCTTCCCAGTGGTCGCTACCCGGCGCTCTGTAAAGCGGCTTTTTCACGCGTTGCTCGGAATAATGGGTCTCGAACATCGCCGAGCCCTTGCTGCATAGAGCTCCCTCGCTGACGATATGATCGGGATCGCCCTCTAAATTAACGAGCTTTCCTTCTTTGACGTGCGCCACCATTCCGCAGCCGCACGAGCAGAAGTTGCACGAGGTTGTAAACTCCTCGACACCCTCGAGCTTTTTCTTTTCTTCTCTCGCGTAAGCCTTTTGTTGTTGTATGCCAAAACCGGTTAGGGTGACACCGGCTCCCCCGGCAGTCATCTTCAGCCACGACCTTCGAGTGATGTTCGACATATCAGATCCTTTCGTAAGTTTTTCGCTGCTGTTATCCAAACGCCTCTGCGCGGTTTTGACGGCTCCGCGTCATGTCCGCTCGGCATCGGTATTTTTGAGCTCGCCAGTCGCCGTTTTTTCTTTCCAGCGCTTCGTCAACGCATTAGAAGCAATCGGCGCTGATTAAAAAATACTATAAGCGCGAATTATCACAATAAAAAAAATGTATGGACATGGAATTATTTTGCGATTGACGTTTTGTGCGCACCGGTTGCGATAGCGAGGTTGCGATGGCAACCTTTGGCTATGTTCCCTACCTTCGGCAGGGTATTCGGCGAGCCGATCCCCGCGTATTTTACGCTGCTCATGGTTGGATTCGTGGTCGCGACCTTTTTAGGCGCGCGTTGGGCCAAGCGATCGCGACAGGACCACAATGTTATAATCGATCTCGGTCTCGTGTCGGTCATCGCCGGAGTCGCCGGTGCTCGGATATTGCACGTTTTAGCTGATGGCTATTTTTGGGACTACGTTCACTTATGCACCGATCCGGTTGCGGTCGTATGGCGTGACGTAACCACGCCGGGCGAATGCCGTCACTTCGAAGGGGCATGGGATAGCGCCAAAGGACTTTGCCACGCCGCGCGGCGGGATTGCTTCGCATGGCTCAAGTTTTGGAACGGCGGGTTGACCTATTACGGGGGTTTGGCCGCCGCCGCTTTATATGGCCTATGGTTTTTGAAACGCGAAGCGTTTCCCATCTGGAAGGCCGCGGATATGGCCGGAATGATGATTCCGCTCGGTCTTTTTTGGGGAAGGCTGGGCTGTTTTTTCGGCGGCTGCTGCTTTGGGTCGCCTACCGATCACGGCTTCGGCGTCTCTTTCCCCCCGGGGTCCGCCGCGAGTCGAAAGCAGTTTGAGCTGAACCTAATCGAGAGCAAGGACTTACCCTCGTTGCCTGTACATCCGACCCAACTCTACGAGGCCGCCGGCTGTCTGGTTATCGCGTTTATCGCGGCGGTTTGGATTCATCCCCACAAGCGATTCGACGGGCAAGTTTTTTGCGTTTTTTTAGCGCTCTACGCCGGATTGAGATTCGCGCTCGAGTACTTGCGAGCCGACGACCGTGGAAGCCTGTTCGGGCTATCGACTTCCCAATTTCTCGGGTTAGCGGTCGTCGGCGCGAGCCTTATGCTGTGGAATTACCTATCGCGTCGATCAAAGCGACTGCTGCAGCTACCCGGTTAAAACCTCCAATATGCGGTCCAGCTCGTCATAGCTCGAGAACGAGATATTGAGGTGACCCTTTCCGTTCCGATCCGCGACCACCACCCGGGTTCCCAACGAGCGGCTCAGCCGTTCTTCCAGATCTCGAATATTGGGATTAGGCCTCGTCGGTTGCGATTTTTCTCGCTCTTTTTGCGCGGTCGCCGCGCCGCGGGCCCGACGTTCCGTTTCTCGTACGCTCCAGCCTTTGGCGATGGCTTCCTGCGCGAGCTTTTCGATTAGGCGATTTTCTCCCGCGCTCAGCAACGCACGGCCGTGGCCTTCGCTGAGCTCGTCCGATTCTATTCTTTCAGCCACGGATTCCGGCAGCTTGAGCAATCTGAGCGCGTTGGCGACCGTGGAGCGATCCTTACCTAGTAACTTCGCTATCGAGTCCTGACTGTGGCTGTGCTCATTGATCAGACGCTGAAATCCTCGCGCGACCTCTAGCGGGTTTAGGTCTTCCCTTTGAAGATTCTCCACCAGCGCGGCTTCAAAAGCCTCGGTTTCGGAAAGCTCCCTGACAAAGACCGGGATCTCGTAAATGCCGGCTCGCTGAGCCGCTCGCCACCGCCTTTCACCGGCGACGATCTCGAAGCCTCCTTGAGCCCGCTTTCTGACCAGTACGGGCTCCAGCATTCCGACTTCCTTGAGAGAGGCGGCGAGCTCGTCGATCTTTTCCTCGTCAAAACGCGACCGCGGCTGGGAGCGGTTTGAGTGCAGTTCCTCGATTCGTGCCATGAAAATATTGGTGCTCGAGCTTGGAACCGGAGCAGCGGAGGGCAGCAATGCATCCAACCCTCGCCCCAACGCGCGTCGTTTGCTTGAATCAGACATCTATTCGACACCCTGGTTATTAACGTGCTTTTCTAGGATTTCCCGCGCCAAGTGCAGATAACCTTGGGCGCCTCTTGAACCCGCGTCATAGAGTATGACGGGTTTACCATAAGAGGGCGCCTCGGCGAGCCGCACGTTTCGAGGAATGATGGTTTTATAAACGTGAAAGTGTTTGCTGACTTCCGCCGCGACCTGATTGGAAAGGTTGTTTCGCGGATCGAACATGGTTATAAGAACACCGTCCACGCGCAAGTCGGAGTTGAGAGCGCTGCGCACGCGGTTAATCGTACCCATTAGAAAACCGAGACCCTCCATCCCGTAGTATTCAGCTTGTAGCGGAACTATTACGGTATCGGCCGCGACCAGCGCGTTGATGGTCAAAATGCCGAGAGAGGGGGGGCAGTCGATGATGATATAGTCGAAGTAGTCGCGGATAGCGTTGGTCGCGTTTCGCAGGCGAAAGGCTCGGTCCTCGGCCCCGATAAGCTCGACCTCCGCGCCCACGAGATCGGGATTGGAAGCGACCAAGCGCAAATACGGTAGCTCGGTTTGAATCATGCTGTCGGACAGCGTCGCTTCACCGGAAAGCACCGCGTATAAGTCGTTTGGATTCGAGCCCCGTACGTATCCCAAACCGCTTGAGGCGTTTCCTTGTGGATCCGCGTCTATCAGCAGCACTCGTTGCTCGGCAACCGCCAGGCTCGCGGCGAGATTGACCGCCGTAGTCGTTTTACCGACACCGCCTTTCTGATTCGCGATCGCTACCACGATTCCCATTTGCTGAAGTCTACCACCAAGAGTCTTCTGTCGGCTCCGAATCGAGTTCAAAAGATATTCGCCCAAGTGGAACCAATTCCTATCATAATCGCGCGCTTTTTCACCTTGGGGCCCGCTAAAAACCGAAGTTATTTTTCCGCCGACCCTTACTATCGAATAGGCTATAGCCCCGCGTCCGACACAGGCCAACCGGCGACGATGTCGATTATTTAGGAGACACCTTAATTCGCCGTCGTTTCAGTCGTGAAAGAGATGTTGACGGCAAAGAAATTCGAAAAACTTGCAGCTTTTTTTGTCGTGGTAATCAGAAGTAGTAGTGTGTCGTTATATGTAAGACACCATTTCTTTTTACCAACCTTATGTAAAGGGGCTAAGCAAATGCGACATTCAAACGGCCCAAAACGGTACAGCTCATACCAAGATTTCGAAAGAGAGGAAATACGTCCTTATTTTCGCATCGGGTTTTCGGTTGATGATCTGGAGAACGAAGCGAATTATCGCGATCAAGACTATTCGTCCGATGAAGAGGTCGAAGAGCTCGATTTTGGTTAAAGAGCGGTTCTGGATTTTTTTTGTTCTTGTGCTGAACAGCGTTATCTCATTTCTAAGTAGAGTCCGTTTCATAGATGCTTCCACTCGTTTTTTAGGCGGGACGGCCCCATCTGCATACCTTTAGTTTCGAGCGAAGATAGAAATCTCTATCAGAGATTTCCAGTCGCCATTGACTCCTCGAAATGACAGATTATGCCGTTTCGCCACCACTTTTTGAGAAGTCACGGTACATGGAGATAACAAGTGAATTCTATTGAAGTCTTAAGTCCAGTCATGATCGAGCGAATGCGCGAATCTTGCCGTATCGCCGCTGATACGCTGGTGATGATTGGAAGCAGAATCCGGTCCGATATCACCACCGATGAGCTGAATTCGATAGTACACGAGTACACGGTTGCGCGCGGCGGATGGCCTTCGTCGCTCAACTATCACGGATTTCCGAAGAGCGTCTGCACAAGCGTAAACGAGGTTATATGTCACGGTATCCCGGGCCCTTATAAGCTTAGAAACGGGGATATCGTCAACGTTGACGTAACGACCTATTACCCCGCGAAAAACGGTTTTCACGGCGATACGAGCGCGACCTTTTACGTGGGAAAGCCGAGCCGGGAAGCGATTCACGTGGTCGAAGTATCCAGATACTGTCTTGAGTTGGGAATCGCGGCAGTGCGCGACGGAGCGCGCGTCGGCGATATAGGAGCGGCTATACAAGAATACGCGGAGAGCGAGGGTTGCTCGGTGGTTCGAGATTTCGTAGGGCACGGCATCGGCCGCCAATACCATGCCGCTCCTCAAATTCCCCATTTCGGCAAACAAGACAGTGGAAGGCGGCTGAAAGCCGGGATGACATTCACTATCGAGCCGATGATTAATCTCGGTGGGTATGAATGCGATTTAATGGCTGACGGCTGGACGGTAAAGACTCTTGACCGCTCTCTATCCGCGCAATTCGAGCATACGGTTCTCGTGACGAGAGAGGGGTGCGAGGTGCTAACCGCGAGATGTCAGCCTCTGGAAAACAGCGAAGACAAACCCTGGGCTCGACTTGGCCGCCTTTCCAGTCCAGCGGCGTTTACTAACTCAACTTAAATCTAGTTTTTTTATGTAACCATTTATTATTATTTTATTTTTATCTCGCTTCACGCGCCTTTTGTAGACGCGTAGCCACGCTTTGCTTTGACCGATACGATTCGGCGTTCCGGTAATAGACAAGCGGTAAGCTCACCGCCGTAAACACAGCCGGTATCGATTCCTATCGCATGGGGATGAAGCTGTAACCCTTGGCTCGCGTGGTGGCCGAAAAATACTGTTTCCGGTCCTTTCCAGAGGCTTCCCCAAAGCGGACCTTCTGTTTTGCTCTCGGACCCGGTTCCATCAGACCGGATGGTCCGCACGTTCAGTAAAATAAAAGGATCCTGGCGCTCAAGATCGATTCCAGGCTCCAAACCGGCGTGTACGACGATCGCTTTGTGATCCGGCAAGCGTAAAAAAAAAGGAAAGTCCTCGAGCAATCTCCAGTTTTCCTCTGTTAGAACGGTCGTAAGAAGAGAGAGCGACCTAGGCAATACAGTGGGTTCTTCGCGGTTCCTAACCGCCTTTTTCCAGGAAAGCAGCGCGTGGTCGTGGTTTCCAAGAACCGAACGGCCGCCGATTTTCTTCACGAAGTCGAGAACGCCTTTGCTATCCGGTCCTCGCCCCACGAGGTCTCCCACGAAGACAACATCGTCGCCCGGACGGAACTCGCACGCGTGTAACAGCGCATGTAGCTCCGAGATGCAGCCGTGTACGTCGCCTATTACAATCGTTTGCCGCATTTCGAGTCTCAAAACAATTTGACACAACCTGTCTCCGGGATAGCGCCTTATTATACTTTAACGTTGCAAAAAACCCGTCGGCGTAAAGCGCTTCGCTCGCGAAAAACAGCGCGAACTAAGGGCGTGCTCACTTTTTTTGGGCCTCACTTAGGGTGCACTAAGCTGCGGCCTAAGAAAAGTTCCGCGCGCGTTCTGAGGCCTGAACGTTTACTTAGAGACTCCGCGCTCGCCAAAAAATCCGGGCGAGCGAACAGGTTATTTGGTAGTAGTATGGGCTCTGATGGAATCTGGGATTAGCAACGACACGACCTTTCGTATTGAGCTGCCGGTATTCGAAGGACCGCTCGATCTGCTCCTGCACTTAATTAAGAAGCACGAATTGAACATCCTCGATTTGCCGATTGCGTTTGTCGCGGAGCGTTATCTCCACTACCTCTCGTTAATGCAACAGCTCGATTTGAACATCGCCAGCGAGTACCTTTTAATGGCGGCGACGTTGGCCCATATCAAGTCCAAGATCATGCTGCCCACGCCGCCAATAGACCAGAGCGATGATGAGGAAGAGAGTTATGAGGATCCGCGAGCGGAGCTGATTCACCGACTGTTGGAATACCAAAAATATAAGGAAGCTGCTGAGCAGTTGGGCGGCCGTTCGATCGCGGGGCGGGACGTGTTCGGGCGAGGCTCCCCCTCTTTGAAATCGGAGTCTTCGGCGCCGCTGGCTGAAATCGGCCTTTTTAGGCTGTTAGACGCGTTCGAGAGGATTTTACGGAGAGTCGATGATCGGCAGGCATTTGATATCTCCGTGGAACGGATCTCTATTCGCGACCGGATTCGCGTGCTTACCGAGCTACTGCGCGAACGCAGAGCGTGTAGCTTCGACGAGCTTTTTGAGAACAACCACACGCTTTACGAGTTCGTGGTAACCTTTTTAGCGCTGCTCGAGATGACCAGGCTGTCGATTACGCGTCTCTACCAGGCTGATTTTAACTCTCCGATTTATATCAATTACGCGTTGCTCGACGCTGACGAACCGACGCTTCCGCCCGCGAGCGATGGCGACTAGCAAATGGTAGAACACGGGGCGATCAATGGCGAAAATGAACGTAAAAAAGAGAAGGAAACCATATAAGAGCGAAAAGGGCAAAACGGCTGAGGTGGCCGCCGCCCACGAGCCGGTGGTCGAGGCCGCGAGCAGCGAAACGAAGCCCGATAAGCAAAAGAAGCGTCCAGTTCCCGAAGAAAAAAGCGCTGAAGAGGCGCTAACGAAGGCCGAGCCCGGCGGCGATGGCGGGGCTATTTCGACGGTTGTTAGCGACGAAGCAGAGGCGGATAAGCCCGAACCGAGCACGAATTCGGGTAAAAATCACGATGAACCGCCTATTTCGTATCTTTCTGAGCTTACACCAGCCGTAAGCGTTCACGGGTCAAACAACTCGGCGGCCGATTCGCCTGTAAAACCGAGCGCGCCCGCAGGGCCGGCGAGGATGGTACTTGCTGTACCTGACGAGCCGGCGCGGGGACGAATGCCGGTTTTACAGGATGAATTGGCCGCCGTCGTAGTCAAACAGCAGGTCGCCCCTGAACCGTTGCCACAAACCGAAGCAGGCCGACAGGATGAAAGAGGAATCGAACCAGCGCAGAGCTTCAGCTTCGGCGAGCAGCTAAGCCTGGAGATCGACGATTCTACGCATGGCGAAACTCCGGAAAAAACGGCTCGTCTGAAGCTCAAGAGCGTCATCGAAAGTCTCATCTTCGTATCGGATAAACCGATTTCGGTTGCGCATTTGAGAAAGACCGCGCGGGCTCGAACCGCCGAAGTCACGTCGATCCTCGACGAGCTTATTCAGGATTACCGGGGACGGGGAATCGAACTGGCGGAAGTCGCGGGGGGATATGTTTTTCGGTCAGCGCCGCAATGTGCTTCGTTCGTAAGAAATTATATCGCGCAAAGGCCGGTTCGACTTACCCAAGCGCAATTAGAAACCTTGTCGATCGTGGCGTATCGACAGCCGGTGACACGCCCCGAGATAGAGGAGGTTCGCGGGGTTGACACGGGGTCCGCGATAAAGGTCTTACTGGACCGAGGTTTATTGAAAATGCTCGGTCGAAAAGACGAACCAGGCCGTCCCTTGCTCTACGGAACGACCCTCTATTTCCTTGAATTTTTTGGAATGAAAAGTCTAAAGGATCTTCCCACGCTAAAGGAATTCAGCGATTTGACCGAAGAGAATCGAGAGCTTTATCGAAAAAAAACCGGGGAAAACGTAGAAGAAGCGAAAAATTTGCTTTTCGCTTCAGACGACGCGGATGACGGGTTGACTGCTTCTCGAAGCGAAAACGAAGAATGCAAAGGGGAAGAGGAAGCAGATAGTACAAACGATCAAGATAACGGCGTCGCTAGTCACAAAAGCGAATTCGAGCCGTTTAATGATCGAGTGTTTGAAGACGACGAAGAGATATTAAACGAGAAGCGGGATAATCTAGACGATTTTATGGACGAAGAGGGGTTAGATATCGATAGTGATGACGTGTAATCTCAATAGACGGTATCCACGGTATCTAGTGAAGAATTGCGGAACTCGAATCTCCTAAGAAATGAGTTGAGCTATCGACATAAATCGCGAGTCGAACTTGACCAAATGTGGCTGAAAGCCTGATCCTAGAAAGGCGCTTAACTAAAGGTTTTAAATATGTCGGACAATGGTGGAAACGAATTCGGTAAGACTGTTGCGACAGAAACACCTGCAGTCAACAAGCAGCGAACTAAGACCATGCCCAATGACCCGTTGATCGGGAAGGTCGTCGACGGTCGTTATCAAATCGAAAGCGTGTTGGGAGAAGGGGGGATGGGTATCGTTTATAGATCCGTCCACACGACTTTAGGAAAGCATTTAGCGATTAAGGTTCTACGTGCCGAGGTTTCCAAAAACGAAGAGATACTGGCGCGATTCAAACAGGAGGCTCAGTCCGCTTCCGCCATCGGTAACCAGCACATCATCGATATCAGCGATTTCGGAGTATTACCCGACGGCTCGACCTATTTTGTGATGGAGTTTTTATCCGGCGTGAACCTGACGGAAGCATTGCAGGGAGGCAGGTTTCCCACCGCGCGTACGATAAAAATAGCGAAACAGCTTTGTAACGCCTTGGGCGCGGCTCACGAGATAGGCGTTGTTCACCGTGATATGAAGCCGGATAACGTTCAGCTTATCAGCCGCGGGGAGGAAAAGGATTTCGTTAAGGTGTTGGATTTCGGAATCGCCAAGGTCGGAGGTAGCAACAGCAAGCTTACCCAGGCCGGTCAAGTTTTCGGCACACCCCACTATATGTCACCGGAACAGTGCGCGGGTACGACGGTTGATCAGCGAACCGATATCTACGCCTTGGGCGTGATTTTGTACGAGATGGCGACCGGTCAAGTGCCGTTCGACGCGGATAATCTCATGGGTATCCTTACCAAGCACCTTTACGAAAACCCGGTTCCTCCTCGGGAATTCGAGCCGCCCATCGATGTTCCGCCGGCGCTTGAAGCCGTGATCATGAAAGCCCTGGCGAAGAAGCCCGAAAATCGTTACCAGTCCATGGCCGAAATGGCGGCTGATCTAGACGCGGTATCGGTCGGAACGACTCCCAAAGCGGTCGTTGAAGCGGTCAATCGTTCTACCAGGGCGTCGTCGCCGCAATCGGGCGCTTCGCCGAGCGTAAGAATTGGCATGCCTTCCCAAGAAATCGTAATCAAGAAGTCAAACCTACCGATATTTATCGTACTCGGCGCGATCGTGGTCATCGCCGGAGGCATTGGTACATTTTTAATGGGCTCGAAAGGCGAGTCCGCGCCCGAGTCACCGAACGTGGTGAAGCCGGCCGAGCCTAAACCGCTTCAGACTCCTGAAAAAGAGACGGCTAAGGTTGTCGAGCAGCAAAAAGCACCGGAACCGAAGATCGTACAAGAGCAAGAAAAGCCGAAGATCAAGCTGACCACGGTTCCCGAGACCGTTGAGGTCTATATCGATGGGCTTTTAGTCGGCAACACCCCATACACGGTAACAAAGCCGGAGGGGAAGAACGTGGTCGATTTGGTCCTTCGTAAGGCTGAATACAACGACAAGAAGGTGCGCGTTTCCTCGAGGACTTCTGAGAATATGGTAGTTACCTTGGACAAGAAAGTCGTGCCGGTCAGACCCAGAACCACGACGAGAAAAGCCCGCGAGCCAGCACGCACGGAGCCCAAAGCGACCCGCCCGGCGCGCACGCGGCCGCCTTCCGAAGTGCTTGATCCGTGGGATTGACCGCTATTTGGTCCGGCGTAAGCGTTCAAGGGTCATACAAGTCGGCGGCCAATTCGCCTGTAAAACCGAGCGCGCCCGCAGGGCCGGCGAGGATAGTTGTTTTTACGCGAGTCCTTATCGAGATTCTCAGCTTGCCCGCTAGATAGCTTCGGACTACTTTCGTGCGGCCATGGTTAGAAATTCTCGTTTTTCTTTCATAGAGCGGATGCCGCGCGCGCGATTCGGGTTATTTGCTGTCGCCGCGGTCTTCGCGGCCGCACCGTTGTGCTGCGATTTGAACCACCCGGGGGAGGAACCGCGACGGGCAGAGCTGTACTATCCGATATCGGTCACACTCGCGCCTTCGCAGGATGATGAGAACGAAGCGTCGGATTTTCCGAAATATCTTTTTGTGGTTAATTCGAACTTCGACCTACGCTACAACGCCGGAAGCGTGCAGGCGTTTGATCTCGATTCCATCTTTAAAAAAACCAGCAAGTGCGAAAAAGTTATTGATAAATGCCGGGAGGATGTCGACGAGTGCGAGCGCGAATTCGACGCGTGCTTGAACTCATGCGGAAAAGAGGACGAGAAGTGTTTAGAAGAGTGTGAACGAGACGATCCGTGTTCCGATCTCTGTGATCCCTACGCGTTGTGTCACATCGACCCGGCCGAGGTGCTGGCGGACGAGGTGTTGATCGGCTCTTTCGCCGCGACCGCGACCTTCTCGCCCGGCGGGAAACGCTTGTACGTGCCTACCCGCAGTAACACCAGTCTGAGCTATATCGATGTCGACGCGGAGGCCGATGGCGACCGCGTCCTGTCCTGTGGAGAGGGTTCGAGCCGCAGGTGCGGCGACGACTATGTCCGAGGCGACGAGGCGCTTGCTTCGGTGCGACGAATCGAGTTGAGCGGAGAGTCCGTGGGCGCGGTGGTGCAACGCCTAAAGCTCGTGAACGAAAACGCGCGAGAGGATCTGGACTATGTTCTGGTTGCGCAGCGTAACGGCTCGGTAAGCTTCTTCGTCAGTCCGGATAAAAATGGGCCGGAGCTCGTATATATGATAGATAAGTTTCAAACCGAGGTCACCAACATCGGTTTGGATCCAATCACCGGTTACGCTTATCTCACAAGCCGCGAGACCATAACCACGGGAAACCGGAAAAGCCTGCAGCGAGTCGGAATCTTCTATGATTTAGACGAGTTGACTTCGTTTATCTATGACGCCGGCTTGGTTTTCTTACGCGGCGTGAGCGCGGAGCGAGATACTCGGGATATCGCTTTCAGCCCCTTTGCTCCGGACAGGGCCTTTGTCGTCAGCCGCACTCCGAACGCGCTGTTGGTCGTCGATTTCTCTTCCGCGCGCACCGGAAATTTAGAGGCAATCGTGAATCGGACGGTCAAGGTGGGAAGCGGAGCTTCACGCGTGGTTGTGGGACGGATTGGAAACGATCCCAGGTTGTTCGCTTTTGTTAGCTGTTTCGGATCACGTGAGCTTTTCGTAATCGACGTTGATTTGGGAGAGCCGGTCGCGGTGATTCAAGGGTTCAGCGGACCGTTTGAATTGGCGCTCGACCGTTGGCGTAAAAAGATCTACGTGGCGGATTTTCGTAGCTCGATCGTTCGAATCGTGGATCTAGAGCCGATCGTCTGCGTTCCCGAATCCGAGGATGACGCTTGTCAAAAGAACCAAACATCTCGAATCGTCGCGACCCTGGGAGAACCGCGACCACCGGAGGAGCTGATATGAAGCGTGGTTTCGGCGGGAAGAAAGTCCTCTGCAATGCGGTTGAGGTTCAAGCCCCGCGTCGATTCAATCGGTTTGCGTTTCTTTGGTGTATTATTCTCTTGATACATTTAAGCGCCTGTTCCGACGAGCCTGAACCGGTTCAAATGTATAGCTTCGAGCGACCGGAAAAGGTCGCGCTGGCGTGTTTTAAGGTATCGAAAAACAAAGCGGGTGATTCCGTAAATACGCCGAAGCCTTTAGAAAAATGTCTCACCAGAAAAGAAGAAACGCCTTACCATCTGCACGCGCTGGTGACCCAAACCAGCCGCGGTGAGGTCGCGACGGTCGATTTGATAGAAAGACAAGTAGTCGATACGCGGCCTGATATTCCGGGTATCACCTTTGTATCGGTGGGAGAGGTTCCCAAGGCGATCGTCGTGCCGCGGATTCACGCGGAGATGACCTATGTCGCTAGTTACGCTTCGCGCGATTTACTGGCGATTCCGACCAAGATCTTTCGACCGGACGATAGAGACACCTCGCGCCCGGCTAGGCGAACGCCGATCGAGGGCCGGCCGGTGGATATGGTGATTTCGCCCGATGAGCGCTTTCTCTATCTTACCGTTCCGGAGATCGGCGCTCTAATACGCCTATCAATATGCCGCGAGTTGAATGAGGCGGACCCGAGCTGTTCCACGGTCGACGACCTCGGCTCGATCACCAAGCTAGAGAAACTAACGCTTCCCGGTTATCAGTACGGTGATTTGAGGGAAATACAGGCTTCGATATCTCGCGACGCGAACATCAAAAGCGAGGCCTATCAATATACGTGTAACTATAACTTTGAGGCCCCGGTCGATCTCGTGTCTCAACGAGATTTCGCCGATCTTTTTGGCTGTGTTCAAGCCATCAACGCGGACAGCGGCGCGCTCGAAAGTATCGACGCCGGGCTTAAGGCGGACGCGGGTTTCGAAATCGATTCCGGCGTAGAGCCCGAGACCGGGGTCGATGATGACGCGAGCCTTGAATCGGGTATGCCCGGCGCCTCCGATTCGCAGCTTCCGCCGGCTGATTCGAATTCGCAGTGCCGTTCGTTGGCGCCCCGTCCGACCGCGATCGCTGTCGATAAACTCGACGAACAGCGATACCGGCTATTGATCGCCGATGAGGTCTTGCCCGTCATCCATCGTATCGATTTCGACTCCGAGCAACCCGACGCTTTTATGCAACTGATGTCAGGCGAAACCGATTTACCGGAACCGATCGTCACCGCCGTGCCGGTTCGCGATTTCGTGGTGACGCCGTCCGTGCCTCGGACAATACCCCGCTCCTATTCGGAGATCGAGTCGGCCGAGAGCCCGGTTTCCGACAGCGGGGTCGACGCGCGCGACTGGAGCGAATCGTACGACGCCGAGGTTGACGCAGGATTGCCGTTAGACGCGTCGCTGGACGCCGAGGTCGACGGCGGCGACGAAGGGAGGCCTGAAAGTGAAGGCGAGGCGGAGACGGCGGGGGTCTTGGAAACCGTCAAGTACATCTATGCCATTGATCATCTCGACGGGTCGGTTTTGGTCGTGGACGCCCTGACCGGCGCGGTGCTGGCGATCAACTCCGAGCAGGGGGCGCGAACGGATCGGCTTGCGCTCAACAACGCGACGGCAACCGCGTTGGAAATAGTTACCCCCGATTATGATCAAGATGCTCCGAATCGATTTCATACCGATTTGTGCCGCTGCGGTAGAACGGAAGAATTGGCGCCCGCGCCCAATCAACTTTTCGGTGTCTACCTCCTGGTCGCCACCACCGACGGGTATATCCGCACCATAGACGTGCATGACATGAACTCCGTGGCTTTGAGAGAGTGTCGCCACAGTGCTTGTATGGAAAACGGCAAGCGAGCGTTCTTGAAGGATCCGAAGAACGAGATAATACAGGACGAAAACGGAAACGGCTCGTACGTTCTCGATTTCGTGAGCTACGCGGCGGATTTCTGTAGTAAAAACGAATCGTGCGCGATCGAAAGCAGCAGCGACGATTATGTAGAGGAACTCAATGATAGTGAATGTAAGAGCTGCTGTAAGAAAGCTGAAAGAGGCGATCAGAGGAAAAACGAGCGGTTTGTCGAAAACCTTAATGAACTCTGTGATAAGTGCGTCGGACGGGAAGGCGATCCGATCGATTATGATGCGGCCCGCTGCCTCAGATGCGTGGATGAGAACGGCGACGATATCGCGGTTGCTATTCGCCGCCATTATCCCAGATTGAGTTCCGTCGGTACTACCGGCGCGCCGTTGAGCAAACCGCAATTCGTGATAGACGAAAGGGCGCAAGCCGTAAACGACAACGGCAAAAGCTATGGAATGCAAGAGAATAGCCTCTTAAAAATCGAATGCGACGACCGACTGCGTATGGCGCAGTCGTTTCCGGATGTAAGGAAAAACGCCAAAAAGGTCGTAGTGGATCAGCCGTCGCAGGCGCCGGCGACGGACGCGGAAGCCGGCGTTGAATCGAGCGACGCCGGGACCGAAGACCAACCGATCGACGCGACTGAAGAGGCTTTCGTCTACGAATCTGGGAATGCCTTTGTATGCGCGAGTACCGATCCTTGGACGGCGAATCGAGAGGACTGGGTGGCTCAATACGAAGGCGCGATTCTGGGAGCGGTTGGTAACGAGGGCAAGTTCGTCGATTCCGGAGACGAGGAGTACGTCTCCGCCGGCGCGGATTCGGAAAACGGCGACGCAAACGGCGACACGATTCAATTTCGAGCCAGCAGCGGCACGAGTTTTTGTCGCGTCGGCGTGCTCGGCAAGGCAGATGTTAAACCGGGATTTATCGCGATTACCTCGGAGCCGGAGACCGATGATGAGAAGACCGGCAACGGGGATTGCGCTTTGCTTAAGCCGCCGATACTCTTTTCGATTCGTGATGGAATCGGCGACGACGGGAAAACGCAATTGATTCCACAAATCGATGACGCACTACTGCCTCAAGGAATAGGAGGAACGGCCGATCCGGTAGCGTTCGTCAGGGGTTGTATGGCGAACGCGTCCAAGGTCTATACCTACCAAGTATTGACAGCGGCGGGCGGCTTGGTTCCGGGCCTGGCTTTCGCCCGCGGCCGTTTTGCCGAGGAACAAGAAGATCCGACCGCTCTCACGTTTATCGGAGAGGTCGGTTTCGAACCCTCCGGCGATTTGCTCGTGATCACCTCGGAGCCCCAGCCCGACGAGGTGATCGATGCTGTTTATAAAGGCTCTTCAAGATATCAGACTGAAGATTGCAAGATGCTGACCGAAATGCTGTCGAACGGTTATGCGCCGAGGGTCGCGTTCGAGATCCAACAAGCTTTCGACGACTATTTGGTGATTTCCCCGATGCTTGTCGAGAAACAACTGCCGGAAAAGCAAAAACGCTATAAGAACTACGAGTTTATCGAGTATTGCATGGCGAAGATGCTGATGCAGTTCGAGGTACGAACCCATAACGCGTACACGGTTCAAAGCAGTGGCCTGTCCTCTTTACACGATGTAACGGCCGGAGATGACAGGAGCTGTCGGCCGGGCAATCAAGAGTTGCGGAGCGGCAGGGCGTACGATGGCGTTGAATACCGCAACTCCAATATCGCGTTCAAGCTTGCTCATCAAGACGAGGAGAGCAAAATGCCCGGTTTCCGGCTCGTGATACAGGTATATGCCGTTCCCAAACTCATGGTCGGTCTCGGAACCCTCGGCTACCCCTATCCCGATTACGGCAACCTTCCGGTGACGATGTTGTACGAAAGTTACTATAATATAATCTTCGTCGTGGATATGGGGTTGCGCGGTTTGGTGCCGATACAACTAACCGATTGGGAATTTCCGGACACGCTGTCGGCGCTGAGTGGAAATCGCTACCAATGATTTCGATCACCGAATCGCTCTGAGGAGCAATCGTGCCGTCGCCCAAGCCAAAAGCCACGCGTCGTTCGCCCGCGATGGAGCAGTTCTTTCGTGCTAAAGAGCAATATCCGGATACGATTCTCTTTTTCAGAATGGGGGATTTCTACGAGATGTTTTACGAGGACGCGGTTCTCGCGTCCGAGCTACTCGAAATCGCTCTGACCTCTCGCGGCTCTGACGCGGACGGCATCGCCATCCCGATGGCGGGAGTTCCTCATCACGCGGCATCGAGTTATATCGCCAAACTCATCGAGAAAGGGCAGCGGGTTGCGATTTGCGAGCAGATGGTCGATCCATCGACCGTTCGGGGAGTCGTACCCCGGGAGGTGATTCGGGTGGTCACGCCGGGTCTGGTTCTCGACCCCGATGCTCTTGATGCTCGAACCAACAACTATCTCGCCGCGGTAATTTTTCGGCAAGAGCGCTATGGCTTTGCCGCCCTCGAATTGACCACCGCCGAGGTTAGGGCTTGCGAATTGGTTGACCGGACGGATGCGCTAGCGGAATTGGTTCGGATGGATGCGAAAGAGGTGCTCCTGCATCAGGCGCTTGAGAAGTTTAGGGACGAATTACAGACGGCACTAAGCCGGTCGGTTTTTCGGATGATAGGCGACCAACAGATCGAATCCGCGGTTCGTGATGAGAGCGTGCGCGCCATGATCGAATCAGCGTCGGCCGATGCAACCGGGGTCGGCGCGCAAGCGATAAGCGCCGCGGCCGTGGTATTGCGATATGCCCAAGAAACACAACCCGGAGTCTCCCTCGACATTCAGCGCATCGCACCTTACGACCTCGGCGGTCAACTCGCCCTGGACGATGCGGCGGTGCGCAACTTGGAAATCGTTCGTACTTTGACCGGCGAGCGGCGAGGTTCGCTGGTCGATCTCGTAGACGTGACCCAGACCGCCATGGGCGCTCGAGCGATTCGGCAGCGCTTGCTGGCTCCTTTGGCGGATGTGGCCGCGATTCGGAGGCGTCACGACAGCGTGGAAGCGTTGCGTTGCGACGCGTTGCTAAGGAACAAGCTGCGCGAAACGCTTAGAGAGGTCGCTGACCTGGAGCGTTTGGCCACGCGCGCTTCGATGGGCGTCGCTACGCCGAGAGATCTCGGAGCCGTCCGAGCGAGCTTGCGAGCGGCAGGCAAATTGGTTCGAGAGATCGCCGGAAAGCGACAGCGCTCAACCGACGACGCGCTAGATGGGTTGATGGCCGCCGACCTGTGCGAGGACATACTGCGGCTTTTATCCGACGCGTTACTGGAGGAGCTTCCGTTGGTAGCGATAAACGGCGGGGTCTTTTTGGAAAGTTTTGATAGCCGCATCGCCGAGCTGCGCCGCGTGTCCGACTCGAGTAAAGACGTGATTCTCGCAATGGAACGGCGTGAGCGCGAGCGCACCGGCATCAATTCGCTACGGATCCGATTCACCAGGGTTTTTGGTTACTATATCGAGGTTACGAGATCCAACCTCAAGGCCGTGCCCGCCGATTATCAACGAAAGCAGACAGTCGCGGGTGGCGAGCGCTATACAACCGAATCCCTTAACGAGCTACAAGCCCAAATACTCAACGCCGATGAGCGTTTGTGCGCTTTGGAGAGCGAGCTTTTTCAAGAGCTTCGGCGACGTGTCGGCGAGCACTCTCCCCGACTGCGCGCGTTGGCCGCGAAAATCGCCGATCTCGACGTGCACGCGGCGTTCGCCGACATCGCGCATCGCCTTAATTACGTTCGTCCCCAAATCGATGACTCGTGCACCCTGGATTTCAAGGCCGCGCGCCATCCGATCGTAGAGCAGACGGTTGCGCGCGGGCGATTCGTTCCCAACGATATTCGTCTGGATGTCGAGGGGCAACGCCTTATGGTTATAACCGGACCGAACATGGCCGGTAAATCGACCGCCATGAGACAAGTCGCGCTGGCGGTGATACTGGCGCAGGCGGGAGGATTCGTGCCGGCTTCCGAGGCGCGGATCGGTATCGTGGATAAGATTTACACTCGCGTTGGCGCGAGCGATGCGCTGGCGCGCGGTCAGAGCACGTTTATGGTCGAAATGCGTGAAAGCGCTAATATTTTGCGGGGAGCGACGAGACGGTCGCTGGTGATATTGGACGAGATCGGCCGCGGCACGAGCACCTATGACGGCTTGGCCATCGCCTGGGCGGTGGCCGAGCATTTACACGACGTAGTCGGGTGCCGCACCATGTTTGCCACCCACTATCACGAGTTGTGCGAGCTGGCCGCAACCCGAGACGGGGTGATTAATTGCAACGTCGCGGCAAAAGAGTACAAGGACGATGTCGTCTTTCTGCATAAGTTGGTACCCGGAAGCGCGAATCGCAGCTACGGTGTAGCCGTAGCGAGTCTGGCCGGGATTCCGACCGTCGTGTTGGCGCGTGCAAAGGCGATATTGAAAGAGCTCGAAACCGGAGCGGCGCTACCTTCGGGAGCGCCGGCTTCTTTAAGGAAAAAGAACGCTCACGGAGCGGTCCAACTCGAGATGTTTTCGCCGTATGCGCCGCAAACTGAGCCTTCCAAGGTCGAAGCCGCTCTGCGCGAGCTATCGGTGGAAAATATAACGCCGGTCGACGCGCTGGTAGTTCTCGCAAAACTAAAAGAGCTGCTTTCTGAGAAATAGCGATGGACGAAAACGAGCAAAAGCGCCCTGCGAGATCAAGGCCGGTGGTAGCCATCGACGGGCCGGCGGGTTCTGGAAAAAGCACGGCGGCTCGCCTACTGGCTAAACGGCTTGGATTTATATTGGTCGATACCGGAGCGCTTTACCGGGCAATTGCATTGGTCGCCCGAGAACGAGGCATACCCTGGACCGACGGCCGCCGTTTGGGTAGGTTGGCGAAAGAGATCGGCCTTGTTTTTTTACCGGGTTCCGAAGGAAAGCCGCGATTGCTGATCGATGGAAAGGATCGGTCGGATGATATACGGACACCGGAAATATCGCTTGGCGCGAGCGATGTTTCCAAGCATCCCGAGCTGCGGGCCGCGCTGTTGGGGTTACAGAGGGACCTAGGAAAAGATGGAGGCGTCGTTCTGGAGGGACGAGATATCGGAACCGTGGTATTTCCAGACGCTGAAGTGAAAGTTTTTCTGGTAGCAGAGGTTGAAACCCGGGCAAAACGGCGCATGCTTGAATTAAAACAACTCGGGCACAATATTGAATTTGAGAATATCTTGGAAGATTTACGGAAACGCGACGAGCAAGACAGAAACCGTTCCGCTGCACCGTTACGTCCCGCGGAGGATGCCGTACTGTTGGATACCACGGATATTTCCATCGATACGGTCGTCGATCAGTTGCTTAAGCTGGTAAAATCGAGTGTTTAGCCCCTTGGCAAAGCTTGTATAGCCTCTGGATGAGCGTGGGCGTTTTGACGATTTTAGTCTAACCGACGGCGAAACGAAAACGTGCTCTAGAGACTGCCCTTATTTTTCAAGGTCCCTTAGGTTGACAGTACGAAACCCCACTGCTAGCGTTCGCGATTCATCCTGTAAAACCTCTTCTTGTGTTCAGTTTTTAGTCGCTAACAGGATGTTCCAATATTCTTGAGCGCGAAATAGACGTTAGTAGTTGTTAGCGTTACATCTGCTATAACTTAGATTGCCCTAAGGGCTATTAAGGAAAGGTTCCCACGGAAATATGAACAATACAGATCAGGCGCGATTGGATGTCTCACGAGAGAATGGATTCGAAGCGCCGAGAGAAGACGTATCAGAGGAGTCGTTTGCGGCACTGTTCGAGGCCTCGGTTGCTCAGGCAGACACGCTGCGAGAAGGCGTGATCGTTCAAGGCAGTGTGATCGAGGTCGGCCATGATGTGGTTGTCGTCGATATTGGATACAAATCAGAGGGTGTCATCCCGTCGAGTGAATTTATCGATACGAGCGGAAAGGTCAGCGTCAGCGTGGGAGATATCGTCGACGTGTTGATCGAGGCGAAGGAAGATGACGATGGTTTGGTCATCCTGTCGAAAGAGAAGGCGGACAAGCTAAAGGTATGGGATGAGATAAGCAGTGCTTGTGAACGCGATGAGCTGATCGAAGGTACCGTGACGGCACGAGTCAAGGGAGGGTTATCCGTTACCGTTCGCGGTGGAGTAAAAGCGTTTCTTCCGGGGTCGCAGGTCGATCTCAGGCCGGTTCGCAACTTGGATAAGCTGATCGGACAGACCTATAAGTTCAAAGTCATTAAATTCAACAAAAAGCGCGGCAACATCGTGTTATCTCGCCGAGTTCTTTTGGAACGAGAGCGCAACGAGCTCAAGGCCAAGACCCTCGAACACCTACAGGAAGGAATGGTCGTCACGGGAACGGTCAAGAATATCACCGAGTATGGCGCTTTCGTCGATCTCGGAGGCATAGACGGTTTGCTTCATATCACCGACATGAGTTGGGGTCGCGTGAGTCACCCGTCGGAGGTTTTCAAAATCGGTGACGAGGTTACGGTTCGCGTGCTGCGTTACAATTCGGAAACCGAGCGCGTCTCGCTGGGCCTCAAACAGACGATGGAAGATCCGTGGGAACACGCTCCGGAATCCTATCCGATCGGAAAGCGTGTTCGCGGCAAGGTCGTGTCCCTGACGGACTACGGGGCTTTCGTGGAAATGGAGCAGGGTATAGAGGGTTTGATTCACGTGAGCGAGATGACTTGGGGAAAACCCAAGCATCCGTCCAAGGTATTGGCGGTCGGGCAAGAGGTCGAATGCCAGGTTCTCGAGGTCGACTCGGAGGCGAAGCGAATCAGTCTCGGTTTGAAGCAGCTCGCTCCGGATCCGTGGCAGGAATTCGCCGCCAAGTACAATCCCGGCGACGTGATTCGCGGGCGAGTCCGTTCGATTACAGACTACGGCGTTTTTGTAGGAATCGACGAGGGCGTTGACGGCATGGTCCACAAGACCGATTTGAGCTGGACGCAACGGATAAATAATCCGAGCGAGTTATACAAAAAGGGCGATGAGGTCGAGGCCATCATCCTCTCGATCAATCACGCTGAGAAAAAGGTTTCGCTCGGCATCAAGCAGCTTTTTGAAGATCCGTGGATTCGCATTCCATTACAATATCCGGTTGGAACGATTCTCGAGGTACGGGTCAAATCGATTGCTGAATTTGGCGTCTTTGTCGAAATCGAGCAGGGAGTCGAAGGTCTGGTTCACGTTTCAGAGTTGCCGGACGAATTTATGGGCAATGCGTCGGACAACCTGAAGGAAAGCGAAATCGTAACCGCGGAGATCATCTCGCTCGATACCGAGGAAAGGCGAATCGCTCTTTCGTTAAAGAGCGTTGCGAGGCGACAAGAAAACATCGAAGCGTTGAAATTTATGGAGCGAAGCGCGGATTCGGAAGGTAGAGTGACCGGACTGAGCAGACAAACCGGCGCAACCTTGGGCGATGTGTTCAAGGAGAAACTCGGCAATAGAATCGAGGAGATCGCCGGTAAGAAAGAAACACCCGATAAAACGTGATAACTGCTTTTGAAGAGTTAGGGAGCGATTCAGCATAGCGGAAGCGCGTCGCAGCGGTGGCCTTTTCCTTTTCGGGCGGGGGCGTTAGAGCGCCAACCGATGTCTTCTTAAAAAAGTGGCGGCGAATCGCGGTGAACTGTCATTTCGAGGAGCTAAGGCGGCCGGTCGAAATACACCCGCCAACTGCGGCCACGCCCGCGGGCGTGCTCGCGATCGCGCTCCGCGCTCGCGTCCGGTCTTATTTCGTAAGCCGACCGAGTTCGTGCTAAATTGGTTCTCGCTTAGTTTCGTAGTTCAGCGCCGGCCGAACATACCAGATCTTAAGTCGATATTTGGATATGAGTACCGATCAGACCATAACGGATTCTTTCCCGCCGCACGGGCCCGGATCCCGAAAACGGCGTTTTTACTTTTTAGGGGCATCGGGTTTTTTACTGCTCGTCGTGCTCGTATACTTACGCGAGGTCCTATTACCCTTTGCCCTGGCGATAGTGGTCGCCTACGTTTTGTCGCCGGCGGTCGCAGCGTGCGAGAAGATAAAGATCGGTAAGAAACGCGCGCCGCGTTGGTTCGTCGTTTTACTCGTCTACCTCGTCCTATTGGGCGTATTGAGCGGGCTGACCTCTCTATCCGTTCCGCTTCTCGCCGCGGAGATTACCAAGCTTACTCGAGAAGCGCCGCGAGCCGTTGGTGTGGTTAGGGATGAGTGGCTGCCACAAATCGACAAGTGGCTGCGCGATGCAACCGCGCTCTATACCGATCCGTACGGCGGGGAAAAACCGTTGCAACAAACCTCGAAACCACAGATCGAAACGCCTTCGAGAGCGATCCGTGTTGAACCGCGCGCCGACGGCGGAGGATACGAGATCATTCTTCCCGACAAAGGTATTGCGATTCGATCGGAGGGAGAGAATACCTTTTTGGTTGGGGGAAAGAGCCCGAACGGGAATGATAAAGTAGATATTACCGAGGCTATTACCGATACGCTCACCCTGACGGCCGAGAATACGGAAAGGACAACGGTTACCCTGTTACAGACCGCCCAAAAGGTCATCAAGGCGCTTACAAGTGGGATTTTTACCTTTTTTCTAACCCTGATGATTTCCGCCTATTTGATGATCACCAGCGATCGCATCTTCGGTTTTTTCCGTTCGCTTTATATCCCGTCGAAGCGCTTTGAATTCGACGAGCTGGTCCGACGGATCGATAGAGGCTTGGCCGGCGTGGTTAGGGGACAGCTGGTCATATGCCTCGTCAACGGAGTGCTGACCGGAATCGGATTCTATTTTCTAGGTGTTCGATACTGGTTTTTTTTAACGCTCGTTGCGGCGGTGATGTCGATCATCCCGATTTTCGGAGCCATCCTAAGCTCGATACCCGCGGTAATCGTGGCGATTTCAGACGACTATGTGCTGGCCTTGTTGGTCCTCGGATGGGTCATTGTGATTCATCAGATCGAGGCGAACCTCTTGAATCCGAAAATCATGGGTGACGCGGCGCGCGTTCATCCGGTCATGGTAATTTTTGCTTTACTGGCGGGAGAGCACGTCGGAGGGATCGTCGGCGCGTTGTTGGCGGTGCCTGTTCTAAGCATCTTGCAGAGCCTGTTCCTCTTTATGCGTGAGCACGCTCTCGGCGTGCCGAGGGCGACTTCGACGCCTCCTTCAGAATAGGTATCTTAAGAGAAATCACGAATAAAAAAGCGAGGAGACGCGATGGTCGATTTCGTCTATCAAGAACCCCTTCCGGTTTCGGAAGACCGAACGGAATATTATCTGCTCACTCGGCAATACGTCTCGTGGAGTCGATTCGGCGACAAAGAGTTTCTCGTGATTCAGCCTGAAGGGCTCACCGAGTTGGCGCGAACCGCCATGCGCTCGCTCGCTTTTTTTTTGAGGCCGGCCCATCAAGAACAGGTCGCTCGGATTCTCGGCGACCCCGAGGCATCCGGCAACGATCGTTTTGTAGCGGAAACCCTGCTCAGAAACTCGGTAATCGCGGCTCAAGGGGTGCTGCCGACCTGCCAAGATACCGGTACAGCGACGATTATCGCGAAAAAGGGCCAATATGTTTTTACCGGCGGCGGAGACGCGGAGGCCCTTTCAAAAGGGGTTTATCAGACCTATACCGGGGAGAATCTGCGTTACTCTCAGACCGTGCCGCTTACTACATATAAAGAAATAAATTCCGACTGCAACCTACCGGCGCAGATCGATATCTACGCGACGGATGGCGACGAGTATCGCTTTCTGTTTCTCGCCAAAGGCGGAGGGTCGGCTAACAAAACCATGTTGTTTCAGCAGACCAAAGCGTTGCTCAATCCTAAAAGCCTGGAGAGCTTTCTTATCGAGAAGATGAATGGTCTTGGAACCGCGGCCTGTCCGCCTTACCATCTCGCGTTCGTGGTCGGTGGGACCAGCGCGGATGCCTGCTTGAAGGTCGCGAAGCTCGCGTCGGCTCACGCTCTGGACGGATTGCCGGACACGGGAAACGAGTGGGGCAGGGCCTTTCGAGATCTGGATTTAGAGGATCGATTGCTCAAGGCCGCGCAGCGCTCGGGCTACGGCGCGCAGTTCGGCGGCAAGTACTTCGTGCACGATGTCCGAGTCATTCGCTTGCCGCGTCACGGCGCATCGTGTCCGGTAGCGATGGCGGTTTCCTGTTCGGCGGACCGCAATCTCAATGCGAAGATCGATCGCGCGGGGATATGGCTGGAAAAGCTCGAAGAGAATCCCGCGCGTTTACTCAGAAGCGGCGGCGAGGTTGACGAGCCGCGAAGCGGGCGCGAAAGACTCCGCGAAAGAGAAGCGCCGCGGCAGGTCGTGGAAATCGACTTGAACCGTCCGATCAAGGCGGTTCTCGCCGAGCTGAGCCGATACCCGGTAAAGACCCGTCTTTCTCTCAAGGGTACACTTTTAGTGGCTCGTGACATCGCGCACGCCAAGCTCAAAGAGCGTATCGATAAGGGAGAAGGGCTTCCCGACTACTTCAAACGGCATCCGGTCTATTACGCCGGGCCGGCGAAAACGCCTCCCGGCATGCCCTCCGGCTCGTTCGGCCCGACCACCGCGGGCCGCATGGATTCCTACGTCGATCTTTTCCAATCGCACGGAGGTTCATTGGTGATGATAGCCAAGGGCAATCGTTCGCGAGAAGTGACCGAAGCCTGCAAGAAACACGGCGGATTTTATTTAGGTAGTATTGGCGGTGCGGCGGCGATTTTAGCGAGAGAAAGCATCAAAAAGGTCGACGTGATCGACTATCCAGAGCTCGGTATGGAGGCGATTTGGAAGATCGAGGTAGAGAATTTCCCCGCGATAATTCTGGTAGATGATAAAGGAAACGACTTTTTTCAGATGTTAGAGCGTGTTTAATAAGTTCCTCCGCTCGTTTTTCGGGCGGGACGGCCCAATCTGCAGCGTCGCTCGCTCCTCGAAATAGCGCTGCTAGTTTTTTGTCGCGGCTCCTTGCATCTTGGACCGTCGCGCTAGGAAATACTCGGTCGGACCTTATTAAACCTTAACGTTGCAAAAAACGTCGAGCGGAAACGCGAAAAAAGCGATGAAATAAGGGCGCGCGGAACTTTTTTTGGACC
>JAFGIB010000055.1 GCA_016929805.1 Deltaproteobacteria bacterium
AAAACGTCGAGCGGAAACGCGAAAAAAGCGATGAAATAAGGGCGCGCGGAACTTTTTTTGGACCCGAGCTTTGTGCACCCTAAGTGAGGTTCAAAAAAAGTGAGCACGCCCTTAGTTCGCGCTATTTTTCGCGTGCGAAGCGCTTTACGCCGACGGATTTTTTGTAACGTTAAGGTTTATTATATGAGCACGAGTTGCCGGCCGCAATACTTCAACGCCGGAACCGAGCGGGTTTATCACGCTGTTCGATCGGATCAAATACCGGCGGAGGTTTGCCGAGCACGCCGAAACGTAACCATCCTAAGCCGCGATCCCCCGATCCGCCGCCCGCGGTAATAGTAAAAGCCTTAAGGGTCGCTCGAAAAGCGTACACGCGTGTCGAGGACGGCGCACAAACCTATTCTGGCCCGCCGCGTGGACCACCTTCGGCGAGGTCGAAAAAGGCTCAATATCCGTTTTATTCGCGGCGGTTTTCTCTAATTGAGGCTTAATGACAAGTGTATCCGGCGTCGGCCGTCATCGCCGAGCGCGACCCGTACCGCGATTTAACCGGCGAAACGCTCTTTTAACATCTCTATGAACGCGTCTATGCGCGTGGCGATTTGGCTCTCGGAAAACGCTCGATCGTCCACCATGTCGGCTTCCAAGATGATCGAGGGTATCGCCGCCTTACGTTCCACGATTCGCTGTATATCGTACTGTCCGAGAGAATAGGGTTTACAACTTCGATTGGAATGGATGACCAATCCGTCCGCGTGATAACGCTTCGCCATGCTGACGATATTCTCGGCCATGCTATCGGTACCGGTATTGAGAAAAATGCGGGCGTAGGACTCGGCCAACGATCCGACCGGGTCGTCCTCGTTAACGTACTGCATCGAGCTCACCCAACCCGAGGTGTAGGTGTCAGCGACTAAAGCGGCGCCGTGCGCCGCGAATCTATCGGAAAGCCAGCGCATGCGATACCAAACCGGGATATTGTCCCAGAGCAGCCGATAGGTCTCGTTCGGCACCATGGCTATCCCCGCCGCCACGCGCTCTTTCAGCTCCGCGAGCAACTCCTGATAATATTCGACCACGATCTCACTGCCGCGTAAGGTGACGATCAAAGCCATATGAAAAAACGCGTCGAAACAGGTCATCGGCGCGGGCCTGTGAAGATTGGTATCGAGAATCTCTTGCCATAGCCGTTGGGCTTTGAGAGACAAACGCCCGACCTGTAGCGCGCGCTCGAGGTCTGCCGGCTTACCGCTCACGCGCTCCAGGAAGTCAACGTACTCGGCGATCTGCCGGGACATATAGCGATGCATCTCGGGGGTGTACTCGGTATGGCACATCGGCGTGTCCAAGATAAACAAAGGTACGTCGTAGTAACGCGCCTGAACCTCGTACCATTTCATCACGGTGCCGCAGATGTTGTTGCAGCAGATCAGCATGTCCGGTTCGGGAAGCCCGCCGATGGGCCCTCCGTTGACCCGTGAGCTCGCGATATCCGAGCGCGCGTAGGCGCAAAGATCTCGGGCGTATCCCATCGCTTCCGCTTTCTCGCACAGATCACCCCCCATCTTGCTCGCTCCGATCATCGCGCCGTAGTTCTCCGGATAGACCGGAATAATATCCATCATGATCAGCGGCTCCACCGGGCCGCCGCTGGTAATCCAAGCGATTTTCTTGCCGTGTTGCGCTTTCGGCGCTTTTGCCTCCAGGTAATAAGCGGCCATAATTTCTCGCATGCGCTGATCGCATTTAATCGCGCGCTTGACTCTTTCCGGGTCTTTTTCCGTTCCGAATAGATCCATCAAGTTTTCCTTTCAGCCCGGCGCGTGGTTCTATATAGTTTTACGATGGTTTTGTCTTTTGCTTGCACAGGCTCCCGATGCCTTGTTCTTCTTCTTTTTGCGATTATAGAATTTCCAGAAATGCCTCGATTCTGGTCTCCAGTTGACCGCTGCCCGCCTGCTGGCTTTCGATCTCTATCAAAATACTGGGTATCCCGATCTCGACCAACCTCTCTCTCAGGTAGGGATAGTCGAAAGCGTGCGGGTCGCAGAATTTCTGTAAAACAAAGACGATGCCGTGGGCTCGCGTGTATTTAACCGCTTCCACCAGATAATCGCCGCGAGAGCTCAGCGAAGCGTGCTTGGCCGGACAGACAATTCTGTCGAAGTATCGTCTCGCTATCGCCTCGATGGGCTCGGCTTTCTCGTCGATAAACCCTTGAAAATATCGGGCGCCGGTACAAAAATCGTCCCACACCACCGCGGCGCCCAACTTCTCAATTATTCGGGAAATATCCGGGACGTGACAAACGCCGCCGGAAAGGATGATACGCTTGCCGCTAAAATCGTCGTCGTCATCGACGCTCTCGAGACGGGAGACAAGCTCGTCGAGCTTATCCGCGAGCCGCCGGCCGTCCATAACCATCGCCGCGCGGTTAATCTGATACAGCTCGCTCGCGCGCAGCCGCTTCGGATGGTTCTGCATGGTCCGATAGAGCTTGCCCAAGCTCTTTCGATTGCGGTTGCAGATATCGATCGCTTCTCGCAATTTGTCCGCTGTAATCTCCACCCCGAGACCTCGTTCGAGATCGTTTCTAAACCGAGCCAAAACCTCGACCAGGTATTCGCGCGCGCTGTCGGAATTAAGCTTCACCGGAAGGATGACATCGGCGTGAAACCGCTGGAGGTTATTGATGCGCCAGATATCGGACAGGCGCTGAATCGAATCGCAGGTATGGGGAAAGACCGCGCCGTCGAGAAAGTCGAGCCGTCCTGAAAGCGCGTCGTGTAGCGCGCTTCGGACCACGTTACAGCAATAGCTTTGTAGATGAGCATCGGCGCGGGAGCTATCCGCTCGCAGGCTGAGAACGCGAAACGGCAGCGCGCCCGCGGCTATGACGATTTCAATCGGAGTGTAGGAACAGAAATGGCCGATAATCCTTCCCCGGGTTTCGTCCTTCCATTTCCGGGCGTAGGCTTCGGGGTTATCAGCGATATCTTTAAAAAAAGAAATATCCTGCATGCGTGGTTTCCTGTTTATCGCGTCACGCCGTTTTAGCCGCTTCGGCCGCTTAGGAATTTCCGCAAAATAAACGATCCGGTTGCGAGCGCGTGGGCGGGTGCGCTGGCGGCTTTCGCTCTCCGAAAAGTCCTCGAAATAGCGCTGCTATTGCCGCGGTTTTTCCTCCGGGCGCGCTCGCGATCGCATCCCGCCGACGCGCCCGGTCTCGTATCGTTTTTTTTGCGCAGCGTTCTTATCATCCGGTCGCGCTCCAGCGAAAGCTGATCAACGCGTGGGTATCGGTCATCTCGGTGAGCAAAACCCGCGACTCTTTGGCCTTGGTCGCGTCGACCGCGGCTTGATACGCCCCGCGTTGAACGCGAAGAATAAGCTCATTGTAAAGTCGGGGCGGAAACGTAAGAGAGGCGGACCCCTGATAAAACCCCCCCTCTCTTTTTATCGGCTTCGGGGTCAAGGTCGTTCCCCGATGAAAAGACGACCAGCGATTCGTCGCTCCGCTAATCAGCAGCGCGGGAGAAAGGATATAGATCATCACTCGATAATGCGGCTTGAGATAAAGCCGGCTATGTCCCTGGTAAGACCAGGCGAGTAAATCCTCATCCGTTTGAAAAATCGAGTCGCGCACGCACAATAGTAGCGCGTTGCTGACCACCTCGGGTATCCAGCTCTTTTTATACCGACCAGCAAAGAAATCGGCGATAATCGGGGGAAGCTCGGTGTCTTGCCCTATCTCGGAGTATTCAAGCCTGATATTTTCCCGAGCGTCGGTCCTTGCCAGACATTCAGGGTAACTATCCAAGCCGTTGGGTACGCTTTCGAGATATTTCGCCGTTATTGGGTACTTATCTGCCGAAAAGGTCATAGCGATAAAATACTAGAAATTCGCCGATAGGGGCAATCTTTCCGAGATGACGCTCATGACCTCAACGTTACGAAAGATCCGTCGGCGCGAATTGCTTGCCGCCAATTCGTATGCCCCAACCGTTCTTAAAAGGAGCGACTTATGGACCGAGCAAAACCCGATCACTCGCTTTTCCTCGAACCGTTACGAGAGATGTTTGAGAATAAGATTCCGTTTAATAGGCTTCTGGGGATGAAAGTCGTCTCGTTCGAGGAAGACGGCGCGTGTATTCGTATCGATATGCGGGAAGACTTCGTGGGCAATTTTTTTCTCGAGACGCTTCACGGCGGCGTGATCTTCTCTGTACTGGACGTCGTGGGCGGAATGACCAGCGTCGCCGGGTTGATAAAAAAGCTACGGGCTGATCTCTCCAAAGAGACAGCGGAACGTTTTTCGAAGATCGGTACTATCGACATGCGCATCGATTTCATTCGACCGGGCCGCGGCAAATACTTCCTGGGCACGGGCACGCAGCTACGTACTGGAAACAAAGTGGCCGTAAACCGGATGGAGCTGCGCAACGACGAAGGTGAATTAATCGCGGCCGGCACAGGTACCTATTTGGTCGGATAGCGCATCGATCCCTTGCGTTCGCAAGTTGCACAGTGCATAATGTCGGTAATTTTGGAGATATTGGTACAGAGGTATAAGCAAGAACAGCACGATGATCGAAAGGACCCATTCGTGCCTCAACAAAGGTATCGCGGTGTCGCGTTTTCGTTCGCGCGATTCCCATGGCACCGGTAGAGATAGTGTTCGCCCTTACCTGTAGCGACGACTGGGACAGGGCGCGGGCGGTTTATTGGGGTTGAATAGGTTACCTACCTTTGCGACCATTCTAAAATCAGCGATAGGTTCCGTTGAATCGTTTCTACGGAGATTGCCATGAGCGCAAATTTTTTTATCTGTCACACCGAGTCAGACGCGGAATTTGTGGACCTTCTGGTCGAATACCTGGAAGCTTCTTCTTCGAATCCCGCGTCGATTACGTGTAGCCACTTGCCCGGCTACGCGTTGAGCAACGAGGAGTCAGATAGCGGGGACCTGAGAGACGCGCTCATGAGGTCCGATACCGTCATTGCCGTGGCCACACCCAAAGCGCTCGTCGACTCGCAATTCATGGTCGAGGTTGGAGCGGCGTGGGCGTTCGACAGATGGATTATTCCTCTATTAGACCCGCAGCTCACTGGTAATGATCTTCCGAAACCCATACGAGATCTGCCCTGTCTGACACTAGACGGCCCGCGAGCGGTCACCGAGCTCGGGAAGCATGTCTGCGTCGGATATGTCGAGTCTCAACAGAGTCAAACCGTTTTGAGACGGATGTTCGGGGAATATCAGCCGGAAAACGCGCCCGCCGAGTCAGATCGCAAGACTGCGGCGCAAGGGGAAAAAGCCGCGGCCGACAATCAACCCGCGCAGCCGCAGCTCTCGTCTGAAACAACCGCGCGAGCCGTTTCGACACCAGACACGGCTCGCGAAGAAACGCCTCACGATCGAGCGGAACCGGAGCAGGAGACCGCCGAAACGAAGAAGTTTCCAACGGCGCTCGAGAGTCTTAACGCGGGAATTGCCTTTTCCGATTGCATGTTCAACCGGAACGGTTCCAGTAGCTTCGCGAAAGAGCTCGATTTACCCCTTGGTACTTTTATCGACGCGCTCGGCGGAAATTGGCAGAACCTTCGCGATTTGGACGATCTGGACCTTTTTCACGGCGTTACCGAGAACCTCATCACCTCTCTACCGCCCGCCAGGTCCGAGATTTCGTATTGGTACGATATCGGCTCGCGGATCTCGACTCTGCTGAATATCGCGGGTCGCGGGCTGCCTGACGACCCTCAACAAAGGGAATTGACCGAGCAAAAATGGAAAAGCGGACTCACGTCTATCGGTTTTCTCGGATCCCAGGTCAACATCCGGGCCGAGGAGATCTCGCAGCTTCAAACGATGCTCGAAAACTTAATCGGACCGGAAAACGAGCGGGACTACACGAATATCGCGAAATGCCTCGATCTATTAAGGCAGCGCGCTGTCGAACCCGAGAGAGCATAAATAGATATCTTTCGCGACTATTTCCTCGTACGCGTCAGCGCGGCGAGCGGCTCACGGCCGACGGTAACGCGAAAAGGGTATATTTCATCTACACCGAACCGATGCGATGGGGTTTTTGATCTTATTCATGCAATTTTCCCTGTTATTAAGACAATTCAAGGCGTCATTCAGCTCGGTGCCCTCGCAATTCGAGACGTCGACATCTTTAATTAAAACAAAGTTTTCACATCCGCAGGTCGCATTGTCAGTCAGCTCGCATAAGCAGTAGCAGCAATCGACATACTGGGACTCGCCGCATTTACTTCTAACGGCATCCATCTGGACTTTTTTGGCTTCCGCGCACTCGTTCTCGTCGTCATCGCCACCGCATCCGAAGATTCCGAGAACGCAAACGATCAACTGAGCCAGCAATAAAAGCCGCAACTTCTGATTCATTTTGTATCTCCTTATCAACTGAGTAACGCGTGAAACCGTATCTTGGAGAGATCGGGGCATACAGTCAAGAGGGGAGGACCGCGGATTTGTTGCGAAATAGTTACGGATTATCGGTTAAGCCGCCACCCAACCTCCGTCAGACAACTTTATCCTTAAACCGAATAAACGCGTTTGAATCCTTTATGCTTTTTTGACCAAGCTATTCGGGCGACGCGGTGATCGGCGCGAACGCGGCGATCTCCACGCTGGCGAGCCTACGACCGTTGTATCTACGGAGTCCTCTCCGCCTTCACGCCTATCGTCGAGCATCACGGCTTATCGCGACAATATTTTTGCACCGACATAGCGGTTGCTTCGGAAACGGACGGTTTGGTACGAACAGAAAGCGTTTTTGTGTGTTTTTGGCCACAAAAAACATACTTTCTGTCCTAAAAGGACAATGTTTTAATGACCTATACGTGTATTGTGCAACTGCTCTAATACTGGTGGTCGAATTCGGATAGACGAGAATTGTCAAGAAACTGACTACGCGGGCTATTTCAATTGCAAGCTTAGCGTGGTTTCTATTAAGTTCTCTTCTTTGAAGTTTTAGACTACCAAAAACGGAATCAACGCATTATTATCGGCTGCAAGTTCAGCCTTTGAGTTACAGGTTGAGAAGTTATGTGCCTGAACGAATTTACTGTAAACCTGTTGGTGTATATCAACCCACACCAACGTTAACCTTAGCAGGGGAGAATCACTATGATTCGCGAAAAACTGTTTAAAATTGGGCTTATTTTCATATTGGCTATCGGTCTAGGTTTGACCGGCTGTACTAGCGAGGACGACGATGAACCGACCGGCGGCTCTGGAGGAAGCGGCGGTACTGCAGAACCAAGCGGCGGCAACGGTGGTGGTAGTAACGAATTTACCGGAAAAGTTCAGGACACGGTAACAGGCGAACCCGTTCCGAACATAAAAGTCGTCGCGCTCGGCAACGACGATATGGCCTCCCTCGGCAAGGAGACGACGACGGACGCGGATGGAAAATTCTCGTTTTCGGGTATAGAAGACGATTTTTTCTGCGTCATGGTCATGGGAGATGAAGGAGAGGCCGGGAGAGTCGACACGACCACGTGTAATATTCCGTCAAACCAGAAGGACCGGTTTGTAGTCAGCACTCAATTCTCCATAACGAAAGCGATTACCGGCGCGTTATACGGTGAAGAGCCGAACGACCCTTCCTTGGCAAGCGCATCGGGAGGCGTTTACTGGAAGAACGAAGCTGGCGCAGAGTTTCCCGTGGGATGCGCTAAAGTCGAAGTCGAGGGAGCTCCCGAGGGAGCGGATGTATGGTACTTCGCCGGGACGTTGCCCGACGTGAAAAGAACCGAGGAAGTTGGCATGACCGATGCCGGTGGTCGCTTCTTAGTAACGCGACTTCAACCGGGAACCGTCGTTTTAAATGCTTATGTCGGCGATAAAAAAATCGGAAGCACCTCTTTGTTTTTGAAGGCTCCGAAGGACTCTACCGGCGGTCAATTTAATTCCAACATCACCCGAATCTATGCTGACGAGCCCGGTAACCCCGCGCCTGATTGCACAGAATAGCGTCTAAGAGAGGAAGACGTGAAAACTTCATTAACGTTATTAACGGCATTAGCCGTGTTCGCGGCCTGCCTCCTCGGAGGCAGGCTGTACGCCCAAGATGACTTCGGCGACGAGTTCGCTGACGAGGGTGAGCCCGCGTTAACGGTGAACGGCTCTCTCGAGGTCAGGGCGGGCGTCTTCGTGCCTCTTATCTCCGACGGGTTTGAGGCTTATAGGAATAAAGCGTATGAGCCGGATCTCTCGCCTGAAGGGCGAGTAAGATGTGATCCTGTAAAGGTTCCGACCAATCAATGCATACCCGAGGAGCACGGTAAGGATCCGGGCTCCATGTCGATGGGACGGGGTACGCTTCAACTGGAAGCCGAGTGGACTCCGCATCCACAAGTCGTCGTGTTTGGAATTCTCCGGGGCGTTCGCTCCATGCCGCTCGAGGCGGATGAAGAAATAACCAAACCGCTGACGCCGTTGGATCCTGAAACTCGGCGAGAAGTCAACAAAGACTGGGTTCACGATGAGTTTTACGAGGAGCTCGAGCTGCGCGAGATCTTTGTCGACGCGTATCCCTCGGATTGGTTCTCCGTAAGGCTCGGCAGACAGCAAGTAGCCTGGGGAGATCTCGGTCAATACAGATTGTTGGATGTGGTCAATCCCTCGGATAATACCTGGCACTGGAGCACCCTGGAGTCTTTTAAAGATACAAAGATTCCGCTCTGGATGGCGAAAGCCTTGATCGAGATGCCTTCCATATCCCACAGTCTCGAGTTGCTGTGGGCGCCGCTCTTTTTCGACGAGCCCGACGATACGGTTAACAAAATCCTAACCTTTGTCGGCGCCTGGGGCGTGCCGATGACCAACACCCCGGGACTCTTTGTTTACAACAGGGTATTCCGCTATCCGGGCGGCGATCTCAATGACATGCGGGGCGGTTTTCAGTGGAAAGGGGAAATAGGCGAAGCCTTCAACTATTCACTGGTTTATTACTATACCCATCAACTGACGCCGCCCGTCGCGGTCGATTATTTCCGCACTCCGGAATCCATGACCGAGATAGAGACATTCAACCTGGAGTTTCCGAGGCAACATATCACCGGTTTGAGCATGGAGTACGCGTTTGAGAATCCCATCGGAATGGTGGCGAAAATCGAGGGCGCGGTCGAGTTGCCTCGTACCTACCCTACCAGAACGAATATCTTTACTAATGACGAAAACGACCCTTCCCGAAATATCTATAAGCCCAAGGAGCTGGTCGCGGTCAACTACGGCGTTCAACTAACGCGTCCCACCATGATCCGGTTTCTGAATCCGACCCAGAATTTCCTTTTGGTTCTGCAATTCTTGCATACCATGATTCCGGGTCTAACCGAGGACGATAAAAAAGATCTGACGGAGATAACCAATTTCAACAAATACTTCGTTAAAATGCACTCGTTCACTTTCGCTTTTGTAGCGCGAACGATTTATTTGAATGGTTTACTCACTCCGACGCTGTCGGCCGCGTTCATTCCTCCGGATAACGGCTACTATTCGTTGAGTCTGGATGTCCGATTAAACGAGGTTTGGAAGACGAAGCTCACCGTGATTGACTTCTTCGGCGGCGACCCGTACAAGTCCGTCGGTCTGTTCAGAGACAGGGACGAAGTCAACCTAACCATAGCCTGTCAGTTCTAGAAAGGTCGTTGTTATGAAGAAGAAATT
>JAFGIB010000056.1 GCA_016929805.1 Deltaproteobacteria bacterium
CAGGGCGCCGTTACAAACCCTTCCGCGCTTCGCCAGTGCCCAATTCCGGCAACTTTTTTGTCCTTTGCACCGCTGCCGAAAGGACACTGTATTCAGGCCGCGAAGGTTAGAATAGGCCACATATGTCTAGACGAAAGGAGGAATAAATCGGTATTTATTGCCCCCCCGTAACGACTCATGAACATTAAAATCGTTATGGTTTTTTGCGCGAATCTTTAAGAGCGAGGTCGTACAAACGATCGAAACCGACCGGATTTTCGGCTCTTATCGAGCACTCGACCGCTAAAGCGCACGCGGTCTTTAGAGGTAAAATTAATGCGGCCGACGTATCTTCATACTCCGTTCTCTCATCCAGCTTTACGAAAGTTTGAACCATATCGCGGGCAATTTTCATCGCTGTATCATGGGGACGCCCTTTTTTAGGCTTACCATCGTATTGACGACTTGTTATCCAATACTCTAGAAATTGTGCTTTCTCGGCGAGTCTCGTTAGAGTTGTATAGACGATCCACGGATAATGTCGGCCGGCTTTCATTTGATATCCAAGATTACGAAGTATCTCCGCATTCTCTTCGGAAAACCTTTGTAATTCTTGTACCATTTTTATCAATGGTTCGGAAACCTCTCGGCCGATCAACGGTTTCGAGGGAGGCGCCTCTATAAAACGTTTAGTAAAAACAGCCCACTCGTGTATAAGTATATATTTTTGAACGAGATTAAGAGACTTTTTTCTCAATCCTTTATAGACGATATTAATAGCTTCGTCTGATGGCCATGGTTCGTTGCGTATAAAAAAGGGGTTGGTCTCCTTACGAGAAAGATCTAGTTCGTATTTAAGGCGAAGTTTTAAGCAGGGATCATCTGATAATCCCGGTTCGTATCGTCTTAAAACGGAGTCGGTCTCCTCAACGGCAAAACGAGCAAGCTGATTTTTATATTCAATGTGCAGTTGTCGGAAAGAATCGACGAAACTTCGTTTCTCTATGGTAGCTCTAGACTCAGCAAACCTTTTACTATTAGGCTTTACCTTCGAAGACCTACCTTTTTTGTCCATTAAACTTACCTCATTAAGAATAAATTGGATAAAGACACTATATGGATATCGGCTATTAGATGTTCGAACGTTCCTTAGTCTCAACGGCTTTACGCAGGTCATCGTCGGTCACGGTTTGGTACCTTCCGAGCATCTTGAGGGTCTTGTGGCCGGAGATCGCTTGAAGGACAAACACGTCAACGCCCGCGCGCCGAAGGTTGGTAAGGGCGGTGTGACGAAGGTCGTGAAACCTTAGGCTGTCGACGCCGACCCGCTTGCATAATTTGCGGAAGGCGGACGAAATCGCGTCGCGCGAGGTTTCGCCGAACAAACGTCCGTCGATAGAGCGAGGATAGGTCTTTAACTCTTCTATCACCGTGGCGTCTAACGGTACGCGTCGCGGCTTTCCGGTTTTCGTATCGGACGATTCGAGCCGGATCAATTTGGAAGTCAGATCGATTTGCTTCCAATCGAGATTGATGATCTCACCGAGTCTCATCGCCGTGCAATAGCCGAGAATAATCGCGAGGCGGAGTTTTGGAGAAGCCGCGTCGATTAACTTTTGGTATTCCTCTGTAGTGCAGATTCGGTCGCGTTCGTTGTTCTCGCGTAAGAAATCAAAGCGCAACGTTCGTAGGCGAAGGAAGTAGCCGTTATTTTGAGCCAGTCGCAAAGCGGAACGGAGGATGCCGAGGTGCCGGTTAACCGTAGCCGGGGTCATCGCCCGATTCATCCGAGTCGTTCGTTTAGATAGGACCTCCCGAAATCGGTCGATATCGGAGGGCGTCAACGAGGCGATTAGCGTCGAGGGTCCGAAGTACTCGACGATCGTTTCGAAACGTTGTCGATCGTCGTCGACGGTTCTTTTATGCGAGGCGTGTTCGAGCCAAAGTTTTCGCAGGCCCTCCATCGTCAGTTCAGAGTTCTTCTTATCTGGAAAGAAACGTCCCTCGAAGATTTCCTGCCGACGTTTCTCGTATAGCCGGACGGCGAGCTCTTTATTACGCGTCTTAGTCGATTCTCGATACTGGACCCCGCCTACGCTGTAGTGAATCCAATAGACTTTCCCGCGCTTATAAACCCCGGACTTATTCTTTTCGCTCTTCTTCGTCGACTCCGTGCCCATCGCTCTTCAAACCTCCTGAATGTGCGCTGGAGTGATCTGAAGAATAGCACATTTTTATCACATTTTACGATCCATCATCGGACGTATAGTCCAGACTCGCTGTACGACTGTCTAAATCCCCAATGTTTTCTTTTACTTAGCGGAGGAGATGGGATTCGAACCCATGGAACCGTTGCCGGTTCAACGGTTTTCAAGACCGCCGCCTTCGACCTCTCGGCCACTCCTCCTGGGATTGCCGTCTCGCCGCTCGGTAAAAAGTAACCCAGCCTGCTTGTGTGTCAACGCCTTTGTTGGATCGAATAGAGATCACCAAAAGGAGGTTTCGGTTAAAGCTCGGTCACGGGCACAGGCGCGGCGCCGATATTCTCCAGCTCTCGCCGCGTACGGTTGCTCGCCACGTTCTGCCAAATCAGAACGACTATGAAAATCGCGTTAGCAACGACGACCCGGAGCCATAGATAGAGGTCAAGCCGGTCGAACATCCCGCAAATCGCCATGAGATAACTGTGCGGCGCGGTCGACAGCCACATCCAAAGCTGAATCGGGCCTCGGTTATAGCGCCGGTAGATGTCGACGGTTTTCTCGTTCACAATATAACGCATGTTCTCTTGGCTCGCCTTGGGATTGGTCAGAGCCACCATGAAGGCTTCCCCGCTTTTTATTCCGATATACATATTCGTCGCCACAATACCGGCCCAAGAGCCTCGTTGCCTCTTAAGCGACTCATATCGAGCCTTGACGTCGGCGACGTATTCGGGCACGCCGTTCCAATCGGGATTGACATTTTGTAAGTAAGACTCGCGGTAGAAGTCGTAAAGATAGACCTGCGCTACAGCCGTGACCAAGGCGACAAGCATCAGAATCGGATAATAGGGCCGTGGGTCTGTTATCAAGACGTGATAAAAACCCGCGCCCACCGTGGCCAGCGCCACGAGACCGTCCGCCGCCCCGTCGATTGCGCGACCGACGGCTGATTGTATGTTCTTGGCTCGCGCGAGGATCCCGTCAGCGCCGTCGAGAATCGCGCTCGACCAGAGTAAAAGTCCTCCAAGAAGCATCAATTGCGAGGTCCCGATGAGCCAACAGACCCCGGCGGCGATTCCTACAATCGTGGCGAAATAGGTGACCTGGTTCGGCGTTATCGAGGTACGATGGATCAGGCGGACGAACAGATAGGCGAGGGGCCTATGGATCCACATGTTGACGGGGTCCTCGACCTCGCGGGATTTGAGCACGGACGCGAAGGGTGGCAAACGATCTGTAGTCATCGGAGTTTCTCAGTAAAATAAATCTCTATACCCGCGCGGGCTAGGCGCCCGCGTACCCGGACTTCGGTATTTTCGCTATGCGACGCTCGGACGCTCACGATCTAAAAGCTGCCGGTAAGCCCAAGCGAGGCCGCCATGCCGCCGTTGATCTCCGGAGACAATGAAATTCGAGGCTTCAAAGAGGGTTGTTGCCGGACTTTCCCGAGCTGTCCCACCGGAGATTCGGCTTGAATAGCCGATACAAAAGCATCGATCGAGAATCCCACGAGTGAGAGCGTGCCGATCACGCCCGCGCCCGCGATCCATCCGGGTTTGACGCCGTCGTTTTCCATTCCGTCGACCAGCAACGCTGTGCCGTAAATCAAGGAAACGCCGTATCCGATCCAACTGAAGGTGTAAACCACGGGATAACCTCTATGAATGGGATTCGAGCGCGCGCTCAATGCGCCGATCGCCACTATGGGTCCCGCGACCGCGAGCGTTCCCATCGCTCCGATTCCAAGATAGGCCGAAGCCGGCTCTCCGTGTTTATACGCGCTGCCTGCCGTCAATCCCACGACCGCCGCCGCGCCGACAAGCCCGATAATGCCGGCTTCGGTCGCCCAGCCCGGATCTCCCGGGCCAAGCTCCGGATGAGACTGCTTTTGTTCTGGCACCATCAGCGGAACAACGGTGCCTTCGGAGGCCGTGGTGTCTGCAGAGCCGGGAGTGACGCAATGTCCGAGCGAGGTGCAGGTCTGACCGGGCGCGCACGGCGGGTTGCATATCGAGACGCATTTCTGCTCCGAGCAAACGTATCCTTCGCGGCATTTTGGTACGCACTCGGAAACAGAAGGTTCCGCCGTTGTTTCGGAACCGGCCGAGCTTTGATCTTCGGTCGCGGCCTGTTCGGCTTCGGTTTGTGCAAAGCCGACCGACGCGCCGACACTCCATATAATAAACAGTGCTAAAATAAGCTTGTTTTTCATCGCTACCTCCTAATCGGTCCTATCCTACCTTAGGACGGTTAGATTAACAACCGCCCAACCGCCGGGTTGGACGACAATGGTTTGGCGTTTGTTCGACCCTTGCACGGAAAGCTCGACCCGATGCTTGCCCGGCGCGATCCTTGTTCTTCCGATCACGATTCGAGCGGGTAAAGTCGACCAACTTCTGGTATCCGGCGTATCCACAGCGGTCAGAGTCGCCTGGGTGCCGAGGCTGAGCAACGCTCC
>JAFGIB010000057.1 GCA_016929805.1 Deltaproteobacteria bacterium
ACGCGAGTCCGCGAAGCTGTACGTTTCCAGCGGCAGTACACAGGGTCCGAAGGACCCGAGTACGCCGGCGCGAGGACGAAAGCCGGTATTACGGGATGAATCGGCCGCCGTCGTAGTCAAACAGCAGTACCACCCTGAACGGTTACTTTTCTATTAGCTGCGCCGCCGTATTCACGCGAAGCGCCCAAAGGTGAGGCGAACCTCACCCTCTCCAGGTGCGTAATCCGAATGACGCCTTTGGAGTCAGATGCGAAAGCAGGCGCAAACGCTCTTGTCGCGAAAAACGAAGCCGTTATCGACCGTTTTTGGTAGACCCGCTGTATAAGTCGACTATTTCATGACTAGCATGATGGCTATGACCAGCGCGTAGATGACGAGCGACTCGATCAAAGCCAGACCCAGAATCATCGGTGTGAATACCTTGTCCGCCGCGTTGGGATTTCGAGCGATGCCTTCGAGAGCTGCCGCCGCGGTGCGGGCTTGACCAAGAGCTCCGCCGAAAGCTGCGACTGCGATACCAAAACCCGCGGCGAGATAGGCGATCATTTTGACGTCCAACTCGTTGGTAGCAGATGAAGCGTCCTGCGCCAAAGCGGTCGCGCTGACCAGCAGCGGTGCTACAAAAGATAGAAATCGAAGCATTGCCTTTTTCATCAAGAGCCTCCTTTAGCCCGACATCGCGGGCGCTTTTTTTAAATCGGGCAATCGGACCCGAGATAAGCCGAACTATTGATCGAGCACCGAATCAATGGTGCTCCGCGTGTTTAATCGCCTCCGAAATATAAATGGTGGATAGCAAACAAAAAACCAGCGTCTGAACCACGACCACGACGCATCCGAGTAGCATCATGGGGACGGGAACGAGAAACGGAACCAGCCCGAGAAACGCCGCGACGACCATATGGTCGGCCGTCATGTTGGCCATAAGACGAATGCCCAATGAGCAAGGCCTCGCAACGTGACTAATAATCTCGATGACGAAAAAGACCAACATCAGAGGCAGAGCCGGCAGAGAGATAATCGGACCGAAGAAGTGTTTGAAGTAACCGAAGAAACCCTGCTCTTTCACCCCGTAGATATGGGTTGACAAAAAGATAATCGTGCCGCACGCGAAGGTTGTATTAAGTTTTCCCGTGGGCGGAAGAAACCCGGGTACCAACCCGATGGCGTTCGAGAAGAGAATGAAAAAAGCGCAGGTCCCTATCAAAGGCAAAAAATAGCGCGCAGCTTTCTCACCCATGATATCGGCCATCATCTTGAAGGTGGCGCCGACTACGATCTCGACGAAATTACGTATGGTCAACTTGGCTTCCGGCAAAAGCTCTTTTCGTTTGGTCGATTCGCGCACGCTCGCCGAGGTGATTAGGCCTACGACTAAAAGTAAAATAATGATAAAAATCGCGCCATAAACGTGCTGTAAAGCGATCGGTTCGTGAGCAATCCAGCTCAGGCCATCCTCTGTAACCGGTTTACTGAAATAGTGCGCCAGCGCCATCGCGTTCTCGTGAAAGGGCAATAGACTAAACCAGGACTCACCGTGAGGCATCCTAGCTCTCTCTTCCTGCGGACCGACTGCCGCTTTTTAAGTAACTAAAAGAACCGGTTAGCACACCGACTACCAAGGCGCTGAAGCCCACCATAAAAGCGACGGGCTCGACCCATTGCCTTGTGACTAAATAATATATAAGCCCGAACAACACACCCATTTTCGCTATCAGCAGGAACATCAAGGCGGCTCGCTTTTTCACACTTCCACCAACCACGCGATTCACTATCCATCCGAATAGGATAAAGTTAACGATGGCGATGAGCGCGCCTACCGCCGCGCTCAGGCCTGACGACGCGCCGAGCACGACGGCGGTCGCTAGCGCGAATAAGAGGCCAAAACCTCCAATAAATACGGATATCGTACTTATCGCTGACCTATTCATCATCTTTAAGCCGCTTCTGCTCCTTACGGGTGGTTTGGTACAAGCTCCTAAAACCTGCTATGACACCCAATACCATTCCCAAAACCGTGAGATAAGGGTCGGTATTGAGCTTGCCGTCTAGCCAACGACCGCCGAGAATACCAACGACAACGGATATCGCGATTTCGATACCGATCGTGCTCAGACGACCGAGCTGTCTCAACTGCTTTCTTCCCTCGGGACCAATCAATGGCATCGAGGTTTACTTTTCCGTGTCGTAAGTCACCCGGCGGGCTGGACCGTACATTCGCGCTGTATGCACGTTGCGGCTGCCTATTAGCACATACGTCAGATTGGGTCAAGTCCGGTCAATTCGGCCTATCCCTGCTTTTTTTTCTTGTAATTTCAATAGGTTATAAAGAATAGAAGGCGTTTTCGGCGGCCTTTTTCGTACTCTCCATCGCTGCGGTGTCGTGCGCCAGCGACAAAAAGGCTGCTTCATATTGAGAAGGAGGCCAATAAACGCCCTGCTGCAGCATGGCGCGGTGCCAATGAGCAAATCGTGCGGTATCGCAGCTCGCGGCATCCTGCCAGCAATGAACCGGTTTCGAGGAAAAGAAGAGAGTCAGCATGGAAGCGATCCGCTGAATCGTTATAGAGACCCGCGCTCTAGCGGCCGCGTTACGCAAGATCTGTTCAAGCTCTCGTCCGAGTTGTTCGAGTCGGACATAGACCTCTTTGGAGCGTAGAATCTCAATGGTGGCAAGCCCCGCTGCGGTTGCCAAGGGGTTACCGCTGAGCGTTCCCGCCTGATAAACCGGACCTAGCGGCGAGACCTTTTCCATAATCGCGCGGCGTCCACCGTAAACGCCAACGGGCAAGCCGCCTCCCACGATCTTTCCTAGGGTAGTCAGATCGGGGCTCACCGAAAATCGCTCCTGCGCGCCGCCGTAGGCGACGCGGAATCCGGTCATGATCTCGTCAAAGACCAATAGACTTCCGGAGTGAATCGTCAATTCCCGAAGAGTTTCGAGAAAACCCTCGGTCGGCGGGACGCAACCCATATTACCGGCCACGGGCTCGACGATAACGGCCGCGATTTCCGATCCGCGATCTTTAAAAAGTCTTCGAACCAGCTCCACGTCGTTATAGCTGAGCGAAATCGTCGTGTTCGCTATCGCTTTCGGCACGCCCGCGCTGTCCGGCTCCCCGAAAGTCGCCGCGCCGCTCCCCGCCTTAACCAACAAGTAGTCCGCGCCGCCGTGGTAACATCCCTCGAATTTCACCACAAGCTCCCTTCCCGTATATCCGCGAGCCGCCCTTAGGGCGCCCATGACCGCTTCGGTACCGCTGGAAGTCATGCGGACCATCTCCATTGAAGGGTAGGCCTGCTGAATGACTTCGCCGAGCTCGACCTCGGCGGCGGTCGGAGCGCCGTAACTGGTTCCTCGATCAACCGCCTCCTTAATCGCGTGCACGACTCGAGGGTGGGCATGTCCGACGATCATCGGCCCCCAAGAGCCCACGAAATCGACATATCGCCGGCCGTCGACATCTTCGAGCGTCGCGCCGTAAGCCCGGCGGATAAAGATCGGTTCACCGCCCACGGCGCAAAAAGCCCGAACCGGCGAATTGACGCCGCCGGGCATAACCCGCGAGGCCCTTTGATACAGTTGGCTAGATGTGCTTTCAGACATAGTTACCCATCTTGTCGTTATTGGTATGCTTAAGGGTTTATCTGCCGCTTATAACCTGCCCGCCGAACGGCTTGGTCGCAAGTCCGAATCGTTACACCACAAAAACCGCGATGGTAAATCGGTTTCGAATTTTCTCTCCATTACAATGCTCTTTTGGCAAGCGTTCGAGCCTCAAACAAGTCGGCGGCTAATTTCGCCGGTAAAGAGCCGGCGCGAGGACGAAAGCCGGTTTTACGGGATGAATTGGCCGCTGTCGTCGCCAAACAGCAGGTCCCTCGCGAACGGATAAGTTTTTTGGAATAGGTGCTAATACTCGGGGTTAATGAATACGATTCCCCAAGCGAAAGAGGAGCTTATGTACAATGATGTTCGAGCGATCAACGAGTTGGTCGAACGCGAAAGCGCTTTTATAGACGCCATCACGTCGGAGATAGGCAAAGTGATCGTTGGGCAGACTCAAATGATAGAAAGGCTGCTCGTCGGGCTATTGACCGGCGGTCACGTGCTGCTGGAGGGCGTGCCTGGTTTGGCCAAGACCCTCACCGTCAGCACGCTCTGTGAGACGATTTCGGCCAAGTTTCAGCGCATTCAATTCACCCCTGACCTATTGCCGGCGGACCTGATGGGTACGGTGATTTACAACCAACAAACAGGGCAATTCTCAGCGAAAAAAGGGCCGATTTTCGCCAACCTGATACTCGCTGACGAGATCAATCGCGCGCCCGCCAAGGTACAAAGCGCGCTGCTCGAAGCGATGCAGGAGCGTCAGGTGACGATCGGCGATGAAACCTACAAACTCGATCGACCCTTCATGGTGATGGCCACCCAAAATCCAATCGAGCACGAGGGGACCTATCCGTTGCCGGAAGCTCAGGTCGATCGCTTTATGCTTCACGTCAAGGTGGATTATCCCACCCAGGAACAAGAGCGACAGATCATGGATCGTATTACGCTCAGCCTGCTTAAAGAGTCGTCGGAGACCGCCGCCTCGACGCCCTATTCGTCGGTGAATCGCCTGGTCACGCCCCTTCAGATACTAGACGCGCGCAAAGTAGTCGGCCAGGTTTATGTCGATGAGAGAATCAAGGACTACATCATCGATGTGGTGCTCACCACGCGCAATCCGCGTAAATCGAAATTAGATGATCTGGTAGATATGATAGCCCACGGTGCTTCGCCTCGCGCCACGATCGCGCTTAACTTGGCCGCCCGCGCCCACGCGTTTATGCGTCATCGCGGATTCGTCACGCCCGAGGACATCAAGGCGATCGGGCCGGATGTGCTCAGGCACCGCATCATCCGGACTTACGAAGCAGAGGCGGAGGAAGTAACGAGCGAACAGATCATCAAGCGCATCTTCGAGGCCGTCGAAGTTCCCTAGGCGCTCGCGCTTCCGATTGAAGGCGAGTGCTCACCACCACGAAACGATATGCTACCGAGCCTGGAAATACCGTTGAAAAGTGAGCCCCGTTCGAGTCTCCGCCAATGATCCCTCGCGAAATCGTCAAAAAGTTGCGTACCATCGAGATCTACACGGCTCGTTTAGCCAATGACCAATTAGTCGGCGGTTACCAATCGGTCTTTAAGGGCCGAGGCATGGCCTTTAGCGAGGTGCGCCAATACCAACCGGGTGATGACGTGCGTTTCATCGACTGGAATGTCAGCGCGCGAATGAATGACACGTACGTCAAGGTCTTCACCGAAGAGCGAGAAATGACGGTGATGCTGCTGGTCGATCTGTCGCAAAGTCAAAACTTCGGCTCGCTCGCTCAAACCAAGAACGAGACGGTGGCGGAAGTGGCTGCTCTGCTCGCGTTTAGCGCGATCAAGAACAACGACCGGGTCGGCCTGATTCTCTTCACCGACCGGATCGAACGCTTCGTACCCCCGAAAAAGGGTAAGGGGCACGTGATGCGGGTGGTGGCCGAGATCCTGAACCCAAAACCGCAGAGCCGGATGACGGATATCGCGTGCCCTCTCGATTTTCTCGGAAACGTAACCAAGCGTCGAGCGATCGCCTTTCTTCTGAGCGATTTCATCGCCGAAGGTTACGAGCACTCTTTGCGGGTAGCCTCGACCAAACACGATTTGATACCGGTTCAGATCGTCGACCCGAGAGAGGACGAGCTGCCCGACCTCGGCATCGTGCTCGCTCAAGACTTCGAGTCGGGCGGTTTTGTCGAAGTCGATACCTCAGACCCCGTGGTTCGTGCGGCGTATTCGCAGCAGATGGCAAAACAGAGAGCAGCGCGGGAACAGCTCTTCCGGCGCCTGCGCCTCGATCACATAACCATTTACACCCACCTGCCCTATGTCAAGCCCATAGTCGATCTGTTTCGCCTTCGCCAGAAGCGTAGAGAGAGGCAGGGATGACAAGCGAATACGGCACGCGAGAGAAGCGCTTTTTCAGGCGCCGTAGCGCCCGATTTCTTCAGCCTAACCCGGTCGCGTCGCTCTGCTTATCTATGGTAGCGGCCTCGCTCATCGACTTCTCGGCGCTTTCGGCTCAACCAGCCGCAAGCGGCGATGCCGAGGTCAAGCCGAAAGGGCGGACCGCTGACGCGTCCGGCGGTCAAAGCGAGCAACGGCTCGAGCCTTTACCTAAAGCGCACGAACCGAAGGTTACGCTTAAGATCAACCCGAAAACCGGGCTGAAGACGGGCGATTTAGTAAAGTTACAAATAACCGCGGACGCGTTGGCGACCGATGACGTTACGATACCGGACGATTCGTTCGGTTCTTTCGAGGTACATAGGAAAGAGGCTCGCATCGAGGCTCTCTCCGAGCAACGGCAACGCTTTATCTTTACTATCGATTTGATCGCCCTCGAACCGGGGGAGCAGACGATTCCTGAAATCACCCTGCGGGTGGTGACCGCGGACGGCGTCGTCGGCGGCGTACGCACCAGCGCTCAGAAGCTAAAGATCAATTCGCTGCTCGCCAATGAACCGGATGCAAAACCAAAAGAGGCGACCCGTCCGGTTCAGGTGATGCAGGACGACTATACGCTGCTCTATATCGCGGGCGGCCTATTGGCGGCTCTAGCGGTTGTTTTGCTGACGCTCGGCGTCGCGCGCTGGTGGCGAAGGAGAGCCAAACCGCCTCTGCCGCCACCTCCGCCGCGCCCGCCTTGGGAAATCGCCATCGAAAAGCTGCAAAAATTGCAGCGAGAGAAAGAAGCGATGATCGAGCAAGAAAAGGGGGGGGAATTCGTCGATCGCGTGAGCGACGTGGTGCGCGAATACCTCGGGGGACGTTTCGCCGGCGGTTATCTCGCTTTCACGGGACTCGAAACAACTTCCAGCGAAATGATCGCGATCCTCAGAGAGTTGCGCGTTGAGGTCAATCTGCTGCAGGAGATCACGGCGTTCCTATTTCGCTGCGACCTAATAAAATTCGCCAAAGTCAGCCCCAACCACGACGAGGTCGACTTGATTTTTGCCGAGGCGCAGGAAATCGTTCGAAACAGCACCCCGCAGGAACCGCTGAAGGAATCATCGGATTCGCGCGCGCCCGACGACGCGGCCGAAGGCGCGGGAGGGAGGTCGACGATATGAATCGCTATCTTCGACCCATGGCTCCGATTCTGTGGATGCTGTTCGTCGCGATTCCCGTTCTTGCGGTTTTAGCTTATATAGTCGAGGCGTTCTACGAGGTTCCCCTCAAGCCGGATAATTTTCGCTTTGAAAGGCCTTGGGCGTTGTGCCTACTAGGAGGCGCTCTGCTCGTTCTTATCGTAAAGGGTTTTTACTACCGGCGGCGCCTACCCCGTTTACGCGTGTCTCGAGGTCGCGACCTCGCAGCGATCAAGCAACGCGGGTTGCGCGCGTGGATCAAGCCGGCTCCGGCCGCGCTGCGGGTGGTCGCTGTCGCTCTGTTGGCCGTGGCGCTAGCGGGACCCCAGAGCATTCACGCGCGTGACGCCACGGAAGCCGAGGGCATCGATATCGTTCTCGCGCTGGATTTGTCGCTTTCGATGCAAGCCGCGGATATCCGGCCGAACCGCTTTGTCGCTACTCAGGTCGTGGTCGATCATTTTATCACGCGTCGTCCCAACGACCGCATCGGCGCCGTCATCTTCGGCCGCGAGGCCTATACGTTGCTGCCCCTTACGACCGATCACCAGGCGTTGCGATCGATGATCTCAGAGCTTCAATTAAATATGATCGATGGGCAAGGCACCGCGATCGGCAACGCCATAGGCGTCGCACTCAACCGACTGAGACACTCTCAGGCGAAAAGCAAGGTGGTCATTTTAGCCACCGACGGCAACTCCAACAGCGGCAATGTATCGCCCACGCAAGCGGCCGAGTTCGCTCACACGCTCGGGATAAAGGTCTATACGATTTTGATGGGTCGCTCGTCGGACGCGCTGATCCAAAAAGGCACCGACATCTTCGGTCGGCCTCTGTTCGACCGCGGCAACTTCCCGATTAATCCCGAATTGCTGAAAAAGGTCGCTTCTCAAACCGGGGGCGAGGCTTTTCAGGTGGCCGACCGAGAAGGGCTGGAACGAAGCTTCCACACTATTCTAGACCGATTGGAAAAGTCGCAGATCGAGGATATCGGCCGTATCTACGGAGAGCTGTTCTCGGCCTTTGTCTGGGCCGCTTTGTTGCTGATCGCGATCGAAATCGTCCTCGGTAATTCGGTCTTGCGGAGGTGGCCGTGATCTGGCACTCGGCGGAAAGTCTATGGCTGTTATTGGCGCTCCCGATAGTCGTCGGCTTATTTCTTTTATCATGGCGCCTACGTAAACGCGCCACGGAAAGTTTCGGCTCGCCCTCGACCGTGGCCCGAATCGTCGTCGGTCGCGCTCCGGGATTGCGCGCGACGCGCGCGCTGATTCTCGTGCTAGCGCTCGGATTCAGCATTATCGCGCTCGCGCGGCCGCAATACGGCAGTCGAACCCGAATGCTGCGCAAACGCGGCGTCGATGTCGTCGTCGTGCTCGATTTTTCAAAGAGCATGCTGGCGCGCGATGTCAAGCCCAACCGTATCGAGCGCGCCAAGGCGGAGCTTACGGAGTTCATTTCAAAGCTCGGCGGTGATCGAATCGGCATCGTCGCTTTTGCCGGTGAAACCATGGAATTTCCCATGACCGTGGACTACGCGGCCGCGGCGCTTTTCTTTCGCGAGCTGGGTCCTTACGACATGCCGGTGGGTGGAACCGCTATCGGCCGGGCGCTGGTCGCGGCCAAACGCCTGTTAGAACGTTCTAAACAAGATAAAGGCGAGAGTAAAGAGAGCTCGCGGGCCAAGGTTGTGATGCTGATGACCGACGGCGAGGACCACGAGGGCGATCCTGCCGCTGCCGCGAAGCAGTTGGCGGAGATCGGCGCTCGCGTCTACGTCGTGGGGATTGGCTCGCGCACCGGAGAGCCGATACCAACCTACGCCGAGGACGGGACCTGGACCGGCTATCTAAGGGACGAAGACGGCAACCCAATCGTAACGGCGTTGACCTCCGATAATGAAAAACAGCTAAAAGAAATCGCCTCACTTACCGGCGGAAAATATTTTCGCGCTCGGCCGGGCAGCGTCGGCATGGACCAGATTCGGCAGGAAATGAGCCGCATGAAGCAAACCGAGCTGCGCGCGCGGCGCATCACGATTCACGAAGAACGCTATGCCCTGGTGCTGCTGATCGCCTTTCTATTGCTCGTTCTGGAAGCGTTGTTGCCGGAAGCCTGGTTCAGACCGGGTTCGGTTCGTGAGGGAGCTGACGGGCGCTGGGGTTGAGGGTCAGTGCGACTAAAAGAATTGCGGCCACGTTTGCCCGCAACTCGGCCCATCCTGAAAAGGATCCGCTAGCGAACGGCTCGGCCCATGCGGGAGCACGGACCCTGAACCCCTGCGCCCGTAAGACGCCTGCAATTTTCGATCGAGATGTGTAGAATCATCAGCGCAACGCCACCTCGGGCAGGAGCGACTTTTCGGACCGGGCCGTCCCGCCTGAAAGACGATTGGGGCATTTATGATACGGGTTCTGGTAAGGAACGCGAAGGCAAATTAGTCCTATTGAATTACGCACCGCTTCACGTTAGGCTCCCGAAGGTTTTTACTCGCCTCTCATTTTTCTGGAGGTCCTTCGTGGATACTAATATAAAAGAAATCAAGCTCGAAGAGCTGAACGCGGAAGGCTTTATTAGTGAGCAATGTCGCTCTATATCCGCTCGGGTCGGGGATGCAAGAGCGGTCAATGCGCTCTCGGGGGGAGTGGATTCTTCCGCCGTTACCATGTTGGGAAATCGGGCGTTAGGCAGCCGCTTGAAGACCTATTTCGTCGACAACGGCTTGATGAGGCAAGGAGAGCCGGAACGGGTGGCAGAGCTTTTGACCAAGTGCGGAGCTGCTGTTGAAATCGTCGACGCGCGGGAGGAATTTTTCGCGTCGCTCGCCGGTAAGACGGATCCAGAGGAAAAACGCCAAGCCATTACGGATACATTCTATAAAAAGGTATTCGGTAGGCTCGTCAAACAATGCAGCGCGCGTTATCTGCTCCAAGGCACGATTTACACCGACGTCGAGGAGACGGTCGCCGGCATCAAACGGCAGCACAATATCCTGGAGCAACTCGGGATAGATACGGAGCGCGCGTACGGCTACCACGTCATCGAGCCGCTCATTCAGCTACGCAAACCGGCCGTGAGAGTTGTCGCGAAAGCCTTGGGCCTCCCTGAGGAAATCTACGACCGCCGTCCCTTCCCCGGCCCGGCTCTGGTCGCGCGCGTTATCGGCGAAGCAACACCGGAACGGATCGCGTTGGTTAGACAGGCGACTTTTATTCTCGATCAAGAATTATCGGCGACGAAAGCCTTTCAATATATGGCCATCTTACACCGCGATCGAATACCCGGTGTGAGGAACGGAAAGAGAGACTACGGACTGCAGATCGAAATCCGATCTTGGGATACTCAGGACGCGGTCACCGCGACGCCCACCCGGCTGCCCTTTGAAACCATGGAAAGACTCGCCGATAGAATTACAAGCGAGGTTCCCGGGGTGGTAAGTGTTAGCTACAACATAACGAAAAAGCCCCCGTCAACCATGGAAGCCGTATAGCCGGCAACAAAACGCCATATCGGTTAGAGCCGAAATAAAGCGAGCTAAAAAGGAGGATCGCGGATGAATGTGAGAATCATGCCGTGTTTAGATATGCGCAACGGACGAGTGGTCAAGGGGGTCCAATTCGTTGACATTCGCGACGCCGGCGACCCTGTCGCGTGTTGTCGCGCGTACTGCGAGCAAGGAGCCGACGAGATCGCGTTACTGGATATCACGGCCACGGTAGAGGGCCGCGCGACCATGGTCGACGTGGTCCGCAGAGTAGCCGACGTGGCCAGCGTGCCGTTCACCGTAGGCGGAGGGATCAACAGCGTCGCCGCGGCGGCTATAATTATCGAAGCGGGCGCTAACAAAGTGTCCACGAGTAGCGCGGCGTTTCGCGAGCCGGAACTCATCGGAGAGATGGTCAAGGCCTTGGGCGCTGATCGTGTGACCGTTGCGATCGACGCCGACGTCAATGCGTCTCTGCCGTCGGGATACGAAGTGTACGTGGACGGCGGGCGCACGCCTACGGGCGCCGATGCCGTCGAGTTTGCTAAAAGGATGGCCGGATACGGCGTGAGCGCCATCCTTCCCACCAGTAAGAACACGGACGGCGTCAAGCACGGCTACGATCTACCACTGATCCGCAAGATACGTGAAGTCACATCGTCGGACGTCGTCGCTTCGGGGGGCGCGGGCACGCTCGAGCATTTCTTCGAGGCATACCGTGCAGGAGCGACGGTTCTTTTAGCAGCGTCCGTTTTCCATTTCCAGATCATCCGTATTCCCGAACTCAAGGATTACCTTAAGAATCGGGGCGTACCGACTATCCCGATAAAAAATGGCGGGTCCCCCATCGCGTAGCACGACGAACGCCTCGCGTAGCCACTCGATGTCTACGTGATGCGATAGGGTCGTCAACACCATCTGTGGTCTCTGCCTCGCCAATATTGCTACCTTGTGTCGTTTCGTTGAGATACTTGTGGGACACAGTGTTCCCGGCATCTTGCCCTCCACTCGTTCCGTGTTACCTCTTCCCTTTCCCTCTACACGGTCCGCTCGGGCGCGTTCCCCTGCTTCTCAGTTACAGTGAGAAGATCCGACTTGCTGCTGCCCGCCCCGCTTCATTTCGTTGCCTTCGCGTGGCAGTACCGTGCTCGCGCTCTTTTTCGCTCCCTCGGCTACGAGCGCTACCGCCGCGGGCCTGGGCTTGTTCAGCGGGTGCCCTCCGCTTTCAAGCACAAAGACAACAGCATCTCCCAGGTTCCTGGGGAACCCTCTCGTGTACATGCCCCGCTTTCAGACCCGGGCGAGACCTGGGCGCCTGGCTCATCCTTTCAGCGCTTCGATGCTGCCTTCCGCCTACGTCACAGCGTCGGCTCTCGCAATGCTCCGCTTTCGAGGCTCAATCACGCGGCCTGCACACTCCCTGTGTACGCTTCGCAGCGCGGATTACTCCG
>JAFGIB010000058.1 GCA_016929805.1 Deltaproteobacteria bacterium
ACGTCTCGTTAATACCGGAAGAGTAGAATTGTACGGCTGAGATGTAAATAGAAACGCGTCGGGAGTTAGGGTTCAGATTACGTAAGCATCTCAGCTCATCCGGTTCCCATCATCCAGCCGTCAGCAAAAATCTCAAACGGCTTTATTTTGACAATTGGCTTCTCCCTGGTAATAGCCACGTTGATTAAACCAATATCCGATGTAAACATTGACGCGGCGGGCGGTGCGAGCCGCTCTTGATCATGCGGCCCAATTATGACTGCGTATCTCTCTCGCTCACCGCCGCCATTCTCCAAGACCGCAAACCGATCGGTCTGAATACAAGTGCGTGTTTCCGATTTTCTCTCCGCCGCCATTCTCCGAGACCGCAATCGCTAGAGCTCGTTCGCCCCGGAACGCGACGGTTTGATTGTTAGTCAGTGTATCTCTCGCTCGCCGCCGCCATTCTCCACGACCGCCATCCGGTCGGTGGGCGCGTCGGGCGGCGCGATTCGCTTTGATTGTGGGACGTGAATATGATCATGCATCTCCATCGCCCCCGCCGCCATTCTCCAAGACCGCAATCGGGTTTTGCCGGAATGCCCGAGCACAACGAAGTGGAGGTCTTTCCCGCCGCCATCCTCTACGACCGCAATCCGATGGGCGCGAATGGTCCGTATGAATCCCCCCGCCCGTTTCCGGTTAGCTTCGACTCGCCGGGTGGGTTTTGGTTGAGAGATTCGTCTAAGTACGGGCGAGTCGAGCATTATGAATCAATTGATCGCGCACCTTCAATCATCCCGCCCGTTTCCGGTTCGCAACGACTCGCCGGGGGGTTTGAGCGAAATGGCATCTTGAACTCGTCTCCGCCCATCTTTCGTCCGAGAACGTAGAACATCCCTCTTCACATTCGCTGACCAGGTAAAGTTGTCTATTGCGTGGGAGGGGTGATCACCCTTCCCTGAGGGATCACGACCCGGGTTGGATTCCTACCAAATGCTTTTCAGCGTTTCTTTTGGTTCCCCTTCCGCGCGACTACGACGTGTTTTCAGGGGATGGCAATGGTGTCACTCCCCCTTGCTTTCTTTTTATGGCACGGTCAAATAGTTATCACTTTTTGTAGCGGAGGTTCTGTGAACGTTAAAATCTTGATCGATTCGATCGTCCGGCAGACAACGGTGCTTATCGCTCAACTGGCGACAACCGGAGGCATCCGCGCTCCTCTCGCCCATATTGCCAATCAGGTCTTTCTCGATTTAAGTCGGGAACTCGACGCTCAAGGAGTGAGCCGTAAAGTCAGCGCTGATATGTTTGGTATGGCATTGAGGACCTATCTCCGGAAGATCCAATGGCTTACGGAAAGTGCGACCGATCGAGGCCGCACGCTCTGGGAGGCAGTTCTCGATTATCTAAGCTGTGGTCAGGTTAGAACCAAAGCCCAGGTTCTCAAACGTTTTTGCCGCGACGAAGAGGTATTGGTCCGAGGTGTTCTACACGATCTGACGGAAAGCGGATTGGTTTTTAGTTCCGGAACCGGACCGAATCAGATTTTTCGGGCCACTACACGAGCCGAACAACTCCAAGTGCAGATTGAAGATAGCGAATCCGGTTTGGACGAACTGATCTGGGCGTTTATCTATCGCGAGGGGCCACTAACGCGCCGCGATTTAGACGCGTTTGTAGTCTCGCGATCCGATTCTATCGATCAGGCATTAGAACGTCTTCTAAAGAGCAAACGGATTGAAGTACAAGGCACCGACGCCGACGCGAGCTATTCCTCAAGAGAACTCGAGGTAAGGATAGACGCATCCGTCGGGTGGGAAGCCGCTTTTTTCGATCACTACCAGTCCATGGTTAAAACCATGTGTCAGCGACTATCAAAGGTGAATAAACCTACGGATAAAAAGGGACGGATTGGCGGAAGTACCTATACATTTGATATATGGCCTGGCCACCCTTTGGCTGAGCAGGCATATAGCTGCTTGGCACGCTTTCGAGAGCAACACGGAGCGTTGTACGATAAAATCGAAAAATACAACGCCGATAATGGCATTCCAAAAAAATATAACCAGATTGTGGTTTACGGGGGCCAATGCATCGTGGCGCAAGAAAAAACCGATAAGGGAGAGGTTTACTGATGAACAAGAGTATAGTGATAATATGCCTTATTATACTTAGCATATTTGCTTCTAGCTGTGCTAAATCGAAATCGCCGAGTGCAGGCAGTCAGACGCATTTTTTAGAATTTTGCCACGAGAGTTGCAAGGCTCCCTATTCGTGTATATGCAATGTGTGTACCAAGAGTTGCGAATCGGACGAGAATTGCCAGAAGATAGCGAACAAGGCGGTTTGCATTACCTCGGATATTCACGTCGAATCCGGTCAATGCGCGACAGAAAAACAGCACAGCGAGTCAGTCTGCGATATTCAATGTAAGAAGGACAGCGACTGTCGTGACTTTAACAAGACTTTTCAATGTCTATCCGGTTTTTGTCGCGATAAGGAGGCGGCGACGTCGGAGTATGCCGACGCGAGCCGTCCGATTGAAGAAGAAGGCGACGATGCAACGACCGAGGTTGAACCGAACCCATCATCGTCCTTATCCGCTTCCGGCGATCTGATCGACTGCTTTTTACCAGCGGATGCCGACTACATACCTCCTAGACCTGAGGCTTGTTCGGAAGGCTTCGTAGACTTCGACTGCGATGGCGAAATGGTTTCCTGTCCCGAAGGGCGGCGAATATCTGTCTCTTTAGATTCTGCTTGTAGAGTCTGCGTACCCGCAGCAGATATTCCCTGCGATAGCGCACGATCGGAGTATTATCGTGTGATAGGACAACTGACCCGGTCGAGTTGCGCTGACTACTGCGACAGCGATAGCGACTGTTATTCCTACCAATTGAAAACCGCTTGCGATCAAAACTGCGGGATCTCTCTATTCGGGGGCATCGACGAAGAAATCCTTTGGGCTGTCGAACAATTCCACAACGACTGGTGTCACGTATGCGGCGATCAACCGTTTGAAGAAATTAGCTTGGCTCCTTCGGGCGCTTGCATCAACAATCGCTGTGTGCTCGGCGCAAAATAACGGAGGAGCTTATAGTTGGCCTTAAAACTCGGAATTCAAGTGGCGTTGGATTGTTCTCAAGTTTACATGATATATCTTCCGCAACACAACAACGGGGGACGCTCTAACAGAATAAGTAAGAGCAAATGCGCCGCATTTACGAACTGCGGATCACGAGACGAATAACCAATAAGATAAACGGAACGCGTCCAACGACACTCACCTTCCGATTCGTCCCCCTAAATCGTCCCGCCCGTTACCGGTTTGCCACGACTCGCCGGGTGGTTTGAGGGGGGTAATGGTCGAGACGGATAAGGACTTTCCTATAGCGCGTCGGTTGGGTGAGCTTAAGAAGATAGCCTGGAAGCTTTTAGTAGTTTTAAATTCGCGGACAGTTTGGGATTTATGAAGTTTTCTTGCGAAGCTGTAAAAAGCGGATGTAAGGGGGAGAT
>JAFGIB010000059.1 GCA_016929805.1 Deltaproteobacteria bacterium
CAGGGGGGTACTGCTGTTTGACTACGACGGCGGCCAATTCATCCCGTAAGACCGGCTTTCGTCCTCGCGCCGGCTCGTCAGGTACAGTAAGTACCATCCTCGCCGGCCCTGCGGGCGCGCGCGGTTTTACGGGCGAATTGGCCGCCGACTTGTTTGCCCCCCTGAACGCTTACAGTGAATCGAGCACGCCGTTACCTTTCTATTGCTCAGCCGGAAACACAATAGCTTTCGTCAACGCAAACGCCGTAGTCGGTTCCGCTCACGGGAATACAACAGTTGTCGGCGCAATCCGAGTCGACCTGGCAGCGCGGTTTACAACTCGAGCTACCGCTCTCGCTATCATCGACAATACACTCGTATGCTTCGCAGCAACTCGGCTCGTCCGCTCCGCACGCCGCGCCCTCGCCCCCGCAACGGCAGTAATCCGAGCCTTGGTCAAAACAAACGCCGTAGTCGGAGCCGGTCAAGGGTACGCAGCAGTTGCTGGCGCAATCCGCGTCTTCATCGCATGTCGGCCGACAGCTAAAGCTATCGCCGCCGCTACTGTCCGAGGTGCATTCATAACCCTCGCAACACGCCGGCTCGATCGATCCGCACGCCGCTCCTTCGCCTCCGCAGCCACAGAACTTCTCGGCGGTGCAAAAGCCCCGGTCGCTGTCTTTAAAGAGAAAACAACAACCGGTAAAACAGTCGGAATCGTCGCTACAACTCGGCCGGCAGCCGATCCAATCCGGGACCTCGGTGTCGGTAACGCAGGTTCCAAGGCAGCACTCCGAGGCGCTCTCGCAGATCTCGCCCCGCTTCTTACAGGGGTTTTCACACTCCTCTATCGGCGCGCAAAGCGGGCTGCCGAGATCCTTGAAATCAGTGCAACAACCTGAATCGCACTCATCCGAATCGGCGCAGACCTTATAACAACTACGACGACCGGGCGCCAGCTCGACGCAGCTCAAATCGCCGCAACACTCGGATTCCTTCGAGCAGCCCGCGCCCTCGCCCCGGCAAAGGCCCAGGGCCAATTCCGGCCCGCCGGCGCAGCGCCTATCCTGTGAGCCGAGCAAACCTTGGCAAAAACACGAGGCCTCCTTAAAGGTCATACAGGAATAGTGCAGACAATAGGGGAACTCGCGCGGGCAATCGTTGTCGCAGCCGAAGTCGGTTAAAGGATTCATCCTGGGAGCGACGCAGATAGCGATATCGTAGTTGCACTGCGCGTCGCCGTCGCAATCTCCGCCGACACAGGGCTCGCCCAGCGATCCGCACTCGTCCGGCGGATCCCAGCGCGACGGTATGTCGATCGGCGGGTCCCAGGTCGAGGGTCCTCCGATCGGTTTTTTGCCGGCGTCGCCTCCCTTACTCGGCGCCGAATCTTCGCGCGAGCCCGAGGCGTCATTCGACGCGTCTCGCGCCTCGACGCCGCTGTCGCGTTCAACCTCTTTTTCGTCTCCATCGTCGCAACTAACGACGGATAAGCAAGATAATGTAACGGCCGACCAGCCCGTAACTATTAGTAATTTATAATAAATCATCGGCATCTCCGATTAGGCTTCCGCTTTCGACCTCGCTTGCTCTTATCTACTCATAACGTTGTAAAAAATCCGTCGGCGTAAAGCGCTTCGCTCGCGAAAAATAGCGCGAACTAAGCGCGCGCTTTTTCTCTTATCACCTTGCCGCGCTCTTAGCACTCGGGTAAGGAGAGGAAATTGAAACTAGGCCTACTTCCAGCGCTGTCCTCTGTATCCTTGGGGTTATTGATCGGTCTCGGCGGTACGACCTTCAACTACGCCGAGGGACTTTCCTACCTAAGCACCGAACCGGCGGCGTGCGTGAACTGCCACATCATGCAACCCGAGTACGACGCGTGGCAGAAAGCCAGCCACCACACCGCGGCCACGTGCGTCGATTGTCACCTGCCTCCGGAGCTCCCGGGTAAATACATCGCCAAGGCCGAGAACGGCTGGAACCACTCCAAGGCTTTCACGCTCCAGGGGTTTCCGGAACCGATCGTGATCACAAAGAAAAACGCCGAGATCTTACACGCGAACTGCGTGCGATGCCACGCGGATCTCATTCGTGACCAAGCAATCGTATCGACCGAGGGTGCTCCACGCTGCGTGCACTGCCACGTCTCGGTCGGCCACGGTGAGCCGGTCGGGCTGGGTGGGCCGATGAAGGCGCTTGTAAGCGTTCGGGACTCAAACAAATCGGCGGTCAATTCGCCCGTAAAACCGAGCGCGCCCGAAGAGCCGGCGAGGATGGTACTTGCTGTACCTGACGGTTGTCGGTGGAAACGTACAAAGCCGAGCGGACGCGAGTCCGCGAAGCTGTACGTTTCCAGCGGCGGTACACGGGGTCCGAAAGACCCGAGTACGCCGGCCCAAGGGCGAAAGCCGGTTTTGCGGAATGAATTGGCCGCCGTCGTAACCGTACATCGATAGCCCCCCCTGAACAGTCACAGGCGCTTCACCGGGATAAGGAGGAACGATACCCATGATAAAAAGAGAGAGCGGCATTCTCAAACGCGGCTGGCCCTACCTGGCCCTGATGGTAATGGTCGCGGCAGCCACCTCGGGCGTGACAGCGCTACTGTTGAACATCGCCGAACGAAAAGCCGAGCAGCGCGTTCCCTATGTGCGGCTGGTCGAGGTGAACGAAGACACGACCGACCCGGCGGTCTGGGGCAAGAACTGGCCCAAGCAGTACGATACCTACAAGCTTACCGCCCAGCCGACCAAGACTCGCTACGGTGGGCATGGCGGCAGCGAATCGTTACCCGAGGAGAAGATCGAGCGGGATCCGTGGCTCAAGCGGATGTTTCTCGGTTACGCCTTTTCCATAGATTATCGGGACCGGCGCGGTCATGCTTATATGCTACAGGATCAAGAGCAGACTAGACGGCAAACCAAGCCGCAGTCGGGCTCGTGCCTGCATTGCCACGCCTCGGTTATGCCTCTGTATCGAAAGCTGGGAAACGGCGATGCGGTCGCCGGATTCGAGAAGACCTACGCGATGTCATATCAGCAGGTCAACAAAGCGCTGCACGACATGGGAAAGGCGTACCCGGTGTCGTGCGTCGATTGCCACGAACCGGACACGATGGCGATCCGCGTGACTCGGCCGGGGTTGCTTCAAGGCATACAGGCTTTAGCGAACGGCGACGGCGAGGTTACACACTTGCCGTCGGTTCAGCGATGGCGACAAGGGCCTCGTGACAGACCCTACGATATCAACCGGGATGCGTCCCGCACCGAGATGCGTTCGCTCGTCTGTGCGCAGTGCCACGTCGAGTACTACTGCTCGAGCAGCTTCAAGCTCACTTATCCGTGGGGCAAGGGGTTGAAGGTAGAACAGGCCGAGACGTTTTGGAACGAAACCGAGCTGGCTGAGGGCGAGAGATTCTACGACTATAAACACAAAGAAACCAAAGCGCCGATTCTCAAGGCGCAACACCCTGAGTTCGAACTGTGGAGCCAAGGAATCCACGCGCGAAGCGGGGTCGCTTGCGCGGACTGCCACATGCCCTATATGCGCGATGGCGCCACCAAGGTCTCCGATCACTGGGTGCGCAGTCCGCTTCTGAACATCAATCGCGCCTGCCAAATCTGTCACAAATTTTCCGAGCAGGAGATTCAAGCGCGAGTGGCCAAGATTCAGGATACCAACTATCAAATGCTGCAAAACGGCGGGCAGGCGATTGTCGATCTCATCGATGCCGTGATCGCGGCGCGCCGGAACGGTGCCACCGATGAGCAACTGGCCCCGGCACTCGAGCTTCAACGCCGGGCGCAATGGCGGCTCGACTACGTCGCCGCTGAAAACTCGATGGGCTTTCACGCGCCACAGGAAACAGCCCGAATCCTCGGTGAAGCCGCCGATCTGGCCAGGCAAGGTCAGGTGGCTGCGCTTGGTTGGCGGCAAGGTTTTAAAGAGTCATCCACGGCCAACGGAGAGTCGAAAGCGCGCGAATTATGACCTGCTGTGCGTATTGACATTCTGCGTTTTCGAGTGCGGAAGCTCGGACAACAACAAAAAAACGCTGGGTATTCGGCCGCTAACGTAAGTCGCCTGGATTTTCCAGCGACATTGACAATATTCAGTCCATGTCAACTAACGCTTTTTCGCCGAAAACTTACGACCACCGACTTCGGAATCTCGTTTATTCAACGAAAGACGTCGCTACCGCTCTTGATCTCGGTGTACCCCGATCGACGGCTTATGGATGGATCCGCAATGAACCGCCGGAGGTCGTAACACTCGAAGCGGTGAATCTTGACGAGCGGCGACTTCAATACGAGCTTATTAAAATACGTAAACGCTGTAGGCGTTTGATAGCCGTTGTCCGCTTACTCGTCGTATTTGTGAGAATATTCGGAATCCATACCGTTTTTAGTCGAATACCGGACAGTAAACGAAAGACGCGATTGTTGCGTGTAATAGATAGTACAAAAATGATTATTCCGCTCAGGTGCGCTTTGAAAATAGTCGGCATATCTCCCTCACGGTACCACCTTTGGGAAAAGAGGCGGCAATGTGATAACCTAAACGAACAGTCGAGTTGTCCGCAGACCTCTCCAAACCAACTAACCATAGAAGAAATATTCGCAATAAAGGATATGGCGACTTCGGACGAATATCGGCACGTTCCAACGAATGTATTATCAGTACTTGCGCAGAGACTCGGAAAAGTATTCCATCTGCTTCTACTTGGCATAAGCTCATCAAAGAACGCGGTTGGCGAAGACCGCGTAAACGGTTGCATCCGGCTAAACCAAAAGTCGGAATAAGAACGGAAAGGCCTGATGAAAAATGGCATATCGATACTTCCGTTATTAAACTATTAGACGGTACAAAAGCATATATTCATGGCGTCATCGACAACCATTCGCGACGTATTCTCTCATGGTTAGTGACCGATCATTTTGATATACAAAGTACGATAAAGATTCTTCTTGAAGCGACACAAGCATCGCTATCGCCGGACATCCGTCATTCGTTTATTTACGATTCCGGCGTCGAGAACATCAACGATAGTGTAAACGAGCTGTTGCGAAAAGGATTTCTTAAACGTATTTTAGCGTGCGTCGAACTCGATTTTTCTAATTCGATGATCGAAAGTTTTTAGCGAGCTCTCAAACATCAGTGGTTGTTTTTGAATACTCTTGATAACATCACGACCTTACGCCGACTTGTCGCATTTTACGTAAATGCTCATAACACACAGATGCCTCATTCCGCATTCAACGGTCAGACTCAGGATGAAATATACTATGGAACTGCCAATAGGATTCCGCAGGAGCTAAAAAAGGAAAGAGAAGCCGCTCGAATCGCCAGAATGGAAACGAACCGAGCGATGACGTGCGATGCGTGTCTGAATAGAAAGGAGGTGGCTGCGTAGAAAACAACGAATGCTGTAGCTGTATTGTCGTGCCGGTCAGAGTGAAGCTTCGTTTTGGGTTTCGGATTTGACTGCGTAACATCGCGACCGAAGGTGGCATTTCGAAAATGGGCACTTCTCGACGATTACGTTACGAAGGATCCTTTTTTTGGGGCCTTATTCGACTACCGTTCCGGGATCTCGCACAGGAAAGTCCACAATGTTGGTAGACGCAGCAGGGGAGATACCGGCTGTGGAGGTCTGATTACAACAGCGTCTCGCTTAGCGTAGTTGCTCGCTACGAGCGCTGGTAGCACACGCTTGGGAGCAGTACCGGTTTCCGTGGTCGCAGTGTCGACAGAGTCGTACCTGTTTATGACACCTTCGGCAGTTAAACAGCCGGAAATCATCTTACATATCCGTGGTGCGCATTATTGTTCCCTCCGATCTACCCAGATGATATCAACGCTTCCGCTCAACTAGATACGAAACCTCGTCCGTCATCGCCGACACCTCTTCCCTCTGCGACCCTAATCCGTGGCCAATTTCTACGTTTTCAGATGATCGTTAACACTCTTTTACAGCTTCGCAAGAAAACTTCATAAATCTCAAACCGTCCACGAATTTATAACTACTACAAGCCCTGCCTGTCCGTGCGCCGGATTCAAGCACAGCCGTCTCGACTATGTCAGCAACGCGATTTACCGAACGCATACGCTTTAACCTCTAAAGACCGAGAAAGATCCTAAATCGGATCCACATACATAGATTCGACTCTGCAGTGTCCCTCGTAGCAACTGATTTCAGCAATATTTCCTAAACCGACGGTTGGCGGATAGTTCGGCTCACATTTTTCACATTCGGGCGGGGTCTTGTCACAGATTAAGTACTGATAGTCTTCGAAATTGTTCTGCGGCATTGCGATGACCTGATCTATTGCAGTGTTTCCACCGCATTCACAGCACTCGCGCACTCTCATCTGGCAATCTTCTTTGGTTTCGCATTTGGTCAGTGGATGAACGGATAGGTCGATAGCTTCGCACTTTGATAGATCATTTTGTCCACTCTTTTTGCAATAGGGGATCAGCCATGCAGAGGAGGGACTTTCACATTTTATATTACACGACGGGGAAACCCAATGATCCACCCAACGACGATTTATTGCAGCGACATCCTCAATTTGGGGCCAGCGGCAGAAACAATTCACGGCTACGTTTACACAGTCTGAGTTGACCTTACACGACTGCGCGGTGTTGAGCCCACCATCCACATCGACCAAGTGGCCAAATAATTGATTCTCGTGGTCATCTTCAACGGTCGCGTCTCTAACGTTACCAAGATCGCTGGCATCATTAACGCTTTCTTCATCGCACTTCATAAAATTAAAAGTGCACTTGTCAGCTTGACATTCTAATTCGCCACCGCCGCGTTTCATAGAACTACAAGTCTGGCCGTTTAGGTTGTCACCGTCGCACTGTTCCCCCTTCTCTAGCAGACCGTTTCCGCAAACGCTCCCCGCGCGGGAGTCTTTCTGTTCGGCCGCGCTATCGGTACTTCCTCTACCAATATTTCTACTTTGTTCGTAACAGCTAAGTAGAGTTGCCGTGATGATCGGCATGTACAACCAAATAGTGACTATTTTTTGGCTCCGTTCAGACCACTCTTGTCCAAAATACGATTTATAAAAGTCCCAGGTTATCGTGCTAGTAAGAGGAAGTTCACCTGAACGGTCAATCTGCGTGAAAGAGGTGTACAAGCCGACATCCACCCAATAAAATGCCCTCCCGGAAAATCATCAAACCGGCAACTATTGCCAGAAGGAGGGCATGTCCCATGATAAAATCTGCCAGCCTATTTAGTCAACTGTTACATCACTTTCCTCGAACTCGCTTCAACACTTTGGTAAAACGTCACGGCGCAGAAAACTTCGCCAAGGAATTCAGTTGTTGGACCCGGTTTGTGTCCATGCTTTTTTGAGATTAGTAAATATAAAAATCTCGTTAATACCGGAAGAGTAGATTTGTACGGCTGAGATGTAGATAGAAACGCGACGGGAGGTAGGGTTCAGATTACGTAAGGGCCTAGCTCGGCATGGGCCAGGCTATCTGGCCCTCCTGCTGTAGAAAAATAGGTCAAGTGAATTGGAAACGTTCAGTCTATCCCGATATGCGTCGATAATTATAGTACACCCAGATCACCGATTAGGTTGAAAACCCAGTGACCGCGCAGCGTGTGAAGGTAACCGACGGCTTCGTGTCACAGTTCGAGCTAGCGACATTACCTTTCTATCGTTTTGAATTCATTGGCGTTTCAACCCGGTAGGCGTTCGAGAAGATACTTCCGCTATGACCAATTAATGAAAGCGATGAAAAATGAGTATTGAATTGGACGATAAAGTGGTCGATTTACCCGCTTCTTTCCCTTCTGTAATCGACGATCGATATAAGGTCGAAAAGATCCTCGGAAAAGGGGGAATGGCGATCGTCTATCAGGCGGAGGATACGAAGACCGGAGAAACCCTGGCGCTTAAACAACTACTCAGAAAGAGCGATAACGCGAAACAGAAGAGAATTGCGGAGCACTTTGAATACGAATTCTATACATTATCTCAACTCGCCCATCCCGGGGTGACCAAGGTTTTCAACTACGGCAAACATAACGCTTTACCTTACTACACGATGGAGCTGCTGGAAGGAGGCGACCTTCGAGAGCTTTCACCGTTTCACTGGAAGCAAGCCTGCACACTTCTTATAGAAGTTTGCTCCGCGCTCGGATTACTCCACTCCCGACGGCAGCTGCATCGCGACATAACCCCGCGAAATATCTATTGTACTCGAAATATGAAGGCCAAGCTTATAGACTTTGGTGCGATGATGCCCATGGGATCCTGTAAGCTTTTGATGGGCACTCCGGCTTATACCTCTCCGGAAGTCGTCAGTCTTCAGGTTTTGGATGATAGGTCCGATCTGTATTCTTTAGGAACAACGCTCTACTATATTGTGACCGGTCAGAACGCCTATCCCGCGAGAAGCTTTGACGAGCTTCGTATGCGTTGGCAATCAAAACCCGTTTCGCCATCGGATATCGTACCTGATATCCCTAAAGAGCTGGAAATGCTGATCTTATCGCTGATCCATCTCGATCCGATGGCACGTCCGGTCAGCGCGGCGGAAGTGATGGAAAAACTCGGCGCGATTGCAGGGATTGAGATCAACGAAGAGCTTTTAGTCTCTCAGGCCTATTTATCGACCCCGACCTTGGTCGGACGCGATCGGGCGCTTGCACGCGTTAGAGAAACCTTGTCTTTGGCGCTCGGCGGCCAGGGCGCGACCAGCATAATCGAGGCTGACGCGGGTGCGGGCCGATCGCGGTTTTTGGACGCCTGCGTCTTAGAGGGCGAACTGTTAGGTTTCACGATATTAAAAGCAGACGCCTCCGATGCCGGCGCGGGCGACTGGATGGTAGCGCGGTCTTTAGCATTGCAATTGATTAATCTGCTACCCGTGTTGGCATCGCAGACCGCGCGACCGCATATTTTAGTGCTGAGCCAAATCGTACCAGAGCTTGACAGAATAGAACTCGGCGTCGATGCGCGCCCCTTGAAGAGATCTCCGGCGGAAGAAGCGGGCGTTCGCTTTAACGGCGAGATATCAAGCCTTAAAAGCTTAGTAGAAGTATGGGGTGGCGGGTTCTCTTCTCGACCGCCTTCGGCACAAGCTCGCAACAGTATACGAGTTCAAATCTCTATGAGTCCTCAAAAGCTCCGCTCTGAAATTCACGAGGCATTGTGTAATTGGATACTGCGGATATGTAACGAACGCCCTCTCATGGTCGTCGTGGACGATCTGCAGCGTATCGACGAGCCTTCAGCAGCTTTTGTTGCCCTGCTTTCTCAGGTCATCTCAGATAAGAAATTTTTGATAGCAGCGACGCTTGAAACCGCTGCACCCGTTACTTCGACTTCGGCGATAAAGCTACTCAGAAAGGCTAGCAGCCTCGCTGTCAAGCTCGGCAACCTCGATTTGCCAGAAACCGAAAAACTGATTAGTTCTATGTTCGGTTCTACGGCCAATGTCCGGTTGATCGCCGACAGATTGCAGGGGATTTCGGCAGGCAATCCGCGAACCATTATGAGTTTTACCCAGCATATGCTGGATAAAGGATTAATTCGCTACCAGGCCGGTCGCTGGACTCTGCCGAGTCGTATCGATACCGGCGATCTTCCGAGTAGTCTCAATGAGGCGCTCAAGGCCCGCGTGCGGAAGCTAAGCGCGGACTCTTTAAAGCTTGCACAGACAATGGCGTTGAGCCCGGATCGAGGCTATTGCTACGAGGAATGCCAAGTGCTGTTCGATAAGCGCGAGATTCCATTACTGATGCGGAATCTCGAGGAGTTGGTCACTCGGGGAATCCTCGTAACGGACGGCGAGTATTACTCCTTTAGTCAACGGGGTTGGGTTTCCGCGCTGTTGGAAGGGATGGACCAAGCGACCGAGCAAATGTGTCATCTAAAGCTCGCGGAGATGTTTGAGGCACAAGTCCGTGACCAATTTCGGGCTGCTCGCCACCTGTTTCGCGCTAAACGAGAGAAACGCGCTTTAGATACAATGGTACGCTTTTCGGAAAGCTCGAAGGCGCTCACGACCCGAGACCCTGGTGCTTACCCGGAGCTGCTTCAGTCGCTTCCTGAAGACTGGTACGACACGCTGAACGCCGCGGTCGATCTCGCGAAGAAGAGCGGCCGACCGCAAAGACACGTCTATATCATGCAGAGTCGTGTAAGTGGATTATTAGCAATACGCTCGTCATTCGATACCAAGCATATGATACAAGTAATCGAGCGCCTGTACCGCGAGAGCGGGCTTGCGTACTTTCAAGAGTTCGACGATTGCCTACCGGCTCAAGAAAAACTCGGACGCGCTTTGAAGACGGCTCAACAGATCTATGATTCAAGCCCTGAATCCGAGCGTGTTCTCGCTCCCATAGACGCCGTCCGCGCGCTAGCCGCGACTATCATCGAAGCGGTCGGGGTGATTTATATCACGGATCATATTGCAATTTGGCAATCGATTCCCTCGATCAAGCCCTTGGTTCCCTTGTCGCCCGCGGTGGGAGTCGTGGAGCGATCTCGTGAGGCGCTCGGTCACTGCGTCGCAGGACGTATTCAGCAGTTTCACCGGTGTTTCAGCGAGGTGCTCGAACGCATAGACCAGCCGGATAAAGCCGCGCTTGAGGGAGCGCACCACCAATACTTACGCTACGGCGTCGTCCATGCGATCGCTGTTATGGAAGCGATGATGGGGCTTAAATCCGGTCTGAGCCGGGTTCCGGAAATCGAAAGCTCTCCGTTGCTCCAGGTGAACGCCTGGAAGATACGCAAAATACATCATCTTTGGCAGGCCGAATTTGAAGAAGCGGAAAAATGCCAACAAGAGGTTGAGCTTTTACAGATCCGCAACAGCCCTACCGAATACTATAAGGGCACGCATCTGTCGCCCGAGCTAAGGACCTATTGCCTGGCGAATGATCTTTCCGGAATCAGACAGATCCTGGATGACCTGGAGAATATCGCGAAGGCCTTTCCCAATTGGATCCCGACGCTTCACTACGCCCGGGGAGAGCACCATCGAATTCGCGGCGATTACACCCGCGCTCTCGAAGAACTCGAGGCAGGATTGACGGGGGCCGCGCCCGGGCAGCATCAAAACTGGGCATTCATCGCGAATGGGTATCTCAGAACCCTGCTCGCGCTCGGGCGCGACCGCGAAGCGGCGGACAAAGGTCAAGAATTTATACGAGCAGCCGAACGGGAAGATCTAGGCTACGTTTGTAACTACTTGATAATGCCTTTGGCGTTGGCTTACGTGAACCTGGAAGATTACGAAAAAGCAATAGCTAACGCCGAAACCGCTATCGAGGTATTTAGGTCGCTCGGTACGACCGGGCTTAATCTAGGTCTCGCGTACGAAACCCGTGCTCGAGTCGCCATCTCGCAAGACGACGAAGAAAGCTTTACAACATATGCCGAACTCTGCGCCGAGCAGTACAAAGTCGGTAAAAACCCTGTACTTACGGCCAAGTATCAAAAGTTCATGCGACAAGCTCGAGCGGCGAAAGCCGGCTTCTTACGCAATCGAGTAATGGAAGATGATTTTAGCTATATATCCTCTATTAAGGATCCGAGTGAAATCAAACAGATACTCGAAGCCTGCGTCGATTCGGAAAAGCGGGCCAAATGCGCTTTGGAAATGCTGTTGAACCGATCGAATTGCAGAGAAGGTTTTCTATACACGCTTCAGCGGGAAGGCGCGGTACTTACAGCTAAAAAGGGAAGAAACGACCCGACCGCCGAAATTGAGAGTCTGGTCAAGAGTCGCATTCGAGACGAGATAGAACGAATAGAAGACGCGACTATCGCTGTCGCGGACATCGAGAAGGGGTGCGGGGATACCGACTGGACCTGTCAAGAGGGATCGAAATATCACGCGCTGTTGCTTATTCATCCAAGCGAAGAGGGTATTGCTCTGACTGGCATGGCGGTTCTTCTGAACGAACCCGAACAACCGTTCGTTTACCCCTCCGAGGCGGTTACGACAATTAGTCGGTTGCTGGCGGACAGGGGAGACGTCTCCGTTCTCAACACCGCCGCCTAAGAGCGTGCTTAATAAGGTCCGGCCGAGTATTTCAGGCGCAACGGCCCAAGATGAAAGGGGCGACGACGATGGATTAGTAGCGCTATTTCGAGGAGGAGCGACGCCGCGGATTGGGGCGTCCCGTCCGAAAGACTAGCGGAGGACCTTTTTAAACACGCTTTTAGATATCCAGCGCACCGGAGATGGCAATACCAATATCGAATTTCAGGTTTCGCTCGCTCGTCAGCGCACGACGAATTCCCGGGCGGCTTGGCCAATCCCGAGTGCCGGTTCCAATCCTCGACTCACCCCGCCCGTTTCCGGATTGCAACGACTCGCCGGGCGGTTTGATCGGGACAATATCTCTCTCGCTTCCCGCCGTAATTCTCCATGACCGCGATCTGAGCGGAACACGCCTAAGCGTGTCCTGGCTTCTCCCCCCACTACGGCATCTTTACATCCTCGGTGAAAATATCTGACCTACCGCATTGCTGGAGAATTTATCCGGACTAAAAGCTTTCTTTACCGGTGGTGCGTTTACCACCGCTTCTCAGAAATTAGCTCAAAAGATGTCAGCACGCTGTTTGAGCAAGCCACTCGATTTAAGCGAGATACGGCGCCGAGTCGCGGAATCCGTTACGTAATATAGAGTATAGACCTTGATTCGGATAATTCACCGCTCTCGCGGCGCCTACTCTTTATATTATGTATAAGGGCACGATTCCAAAGCCTATCGGATGGATCAAAGCGACGAGCGTTCGAAGAGTTCCCACATCAGTTCGTTTGCCGAGAGTTCTTCTGGCCGCGAGGTGTTACCCAGCGAGCACGGATAGGAACCCGGCCAGCAGTGCCCGCCGTTTTCGACGACACAGTAGGTGACGCTCGTTTCTGCCTCACATTGCGAATAGGTCGCACAAAAGTGCTCGCCCTGTCGATGGGTTTCCGTCGGTTCAGCATCTGTGCAACCGTTTATTCTCACCCACTCTGCCACTTGCCCCGGTTGAACCTCGATGCGCGAATCAGCGGTTCCCATGAAATCGATCAGCGAAATAGGCCGCGATGGCTGGCATCCGGGACTGTTCTGATCGTCGGGAAAGGACTTTGTACCCGCTACGGGTGCGATAGCAGCGAACACGTCCGCAGCTTCACAACCGAGTCGATAGCTCATCCGTCCACCGTTTGACATTCCAGTCGCGTAGACGCGCCGAAAATCGATACAGGTGTTTTCTCGCATATAGTCGACGATGGCGCGGGCGAAACCCACGTCATCGACTCTCGAACTGGCGGCTTCTCCACAACAAACACCCGCATTCCAGGTATTGCCGATGCCTTGTGGGTATACCACGATGAACCCTTTTTCTTCTGCTGTTGGATTCATGTCCGAGAAGTCCCGCTGCTGCTCAGAGTACGACGTAGCGCCGTGAAAGTTCAGAACCAGCGGAAACGGCTTCGTGTTGTCGTAACTACTTGGTATAAAAATCAAGAACTCTCGCTGTAACCCGTCGTGCATAAACGACTCGCTGCGCTCACCGGGCATCAACGATTCATTGGGGCAGGAAATGGAAGGAGGGTCGCCACCATCGTTTTCCGTGTCGTTAATCTCGGCATCTTCAGACGCGCTTCCGGCGCACTCACTTTGGTCTAAATGGCAAGTGGGGTCGCATTTAAGCTGCCCACTCCCAAGGCCTAGCGATTCGCACGTTTGGTCGCCTAGATCAACGCCGTCACACGCTTCACCCGGATCGATCGTGCCGTCGCCGCATCTGTCACTCTCACCATCGGCACTGGCATCAGCAGCGGGATTGGCCCCACCCCGTCCGCTCGTACTCTGGCCGGCATCATTCGAAAGGGAGCCGTTCTCGCCGGCTGCCGGCTGACCCGAGATGCCTAAACCACTATCACTTTGGCTAGTTCCACCGCTAGCTGTATCACCGGAACCCGCCGGATTCGTCGTACCGCCCGTACCTTGACCGTCTGGGTTCTGTTGTTCACCACTCGAACCATCACAGAAGCACAATCCCGCGAGCGTAGCTGCTACTACTATAAGTCGATTTAGTAGACAGTAGCTTTTCATGAACACCTCCATCAATCCGAGTCTTTCATACTTTTTCGTTTGGGGAAACTACGGTCTTTGGGGATTTCTCTTTCCACAACAATTTCGATATCGTCTATCGCTCCCGCAAGGACAGCGCGCCTTGTCCCAAGTCCGTCGCGGATAGGGTCGTATCATGGACCGAACCGTTGACTTTATTTTAGATTTTATATCCTGTTCGAAAACACATTCCAATACGACATATAACTTCGGATGGTCGCGCATCATCTGTTGAGGCTTTTTAAAAAAAGCCTCGGTTGGCGCGCGTAGTTATTTTGCTGGCGCGGACCGTTAGTTGGACGTACCTTTCACGACTCGGGCCGAGGGATGGAGAGAGTAAATCGATGCGGAGCATAATACCGATTAAATAAAGGCATCGATTCTGGCGCGAACGGTTTCTCTGCGTGACGTCGTCTGCAACAAGGTAAGGCGGATAGCCGTTGCCGTATTCTCTCGCGTTCGTGCTTTTTCATTAATATTTGACAAAAAAGCCGGCCCGAACCCACACTAACTTGGTTGTGTTTATGCTATTAGATAAGGGGACAACCGTAACGAAGGCTTAACTGAATAAGTCGAAGACTCTGCTGTGTAAAGTAATAACAATTGAGGAGATTCAGATGAAAGCTAAAGTGTGGTTCGCGCTTTTAGCGGTCGCTAGTTGTTCCGCCGAGAATACAGTGGCAGAAACAACCCCAAAAAGCCCCGAGGCTATAACGGGTGGAGAGGATGAAATCGGGGGTAGCGCCGGTTCGCAGGTCTATTATTCGACAACCGGTGGTGCTGGTACTTCCGTCAACGCCGGTGGTTCTAGTAGCAGCGATTCCACGGTGGTTCAGGACAGTGGAGCGAAACAAATAGTGGATGGAAATGTCTGCGGCAGTAAAGTTGTGCCGGCTGACGTGGAGATCATAACACAGTCGGGTAACCTATTGGTGATATTCGACCGCAGCGGTAGCATGAGCGACACTTGGAACGACCTACCGAAATACCAAGCAGCGGGCGAAGCCATGATAGCCGCGATTACCCCGCTACAGGAGACTTTGACAATCGGCGGAATCTTCTTTCCAAGCCTACCTACTACGATCTCATCGGACTGTAACATAATTGACTTTACTCATTGGTTGCCGGGCGGACCTTGTCTGGAATTGGCCATGGGTTCGTGTGAAGTCTCGGATATCTCCTCGACGGATCAGATTTCTTTCAGGTCTGGACCGGAGTTCGCCGCCGAAGCTCCGAACCAATGGCTGCTTATAGGTGCTACGGGCACGCCTCTCGGCAACGCCGTGATACGAGCGGACGAAGCGCTTGCCAGTATAACCCTACAAGGAACCGTGGCCGTTCTGATTATGACCGATGGAGAACCCAACTGTGGGACCGACATGGCGAGCGTGATAAGCACGGTTTCGAAGTGGACTACAAGCGGAATCAGTAGCTACGTCGTCGGGCTTCCGGGTTCGGAGGCCGCGTCTGACTTTCTCACAGACCTGGCCGTGGCGGGCGGTACGGCCGATTTCATCGTTCCCGACGACCCCGCCGCGCTACTAGCTGAAATATCGAAAATCGTAACACAGACAGTAAAGACCGGACTCAAATCTTGTACAATTACTCTGGAGCAAGACGAAGGTGCGGACCTCGAGAATCTGCACTTGATCGTAATGGAAAACGGTCAGGAGAAAGAGGTTCTGCAGAAATTTGGCGGTGGCGGGTGGAGCGTTACGCCGGACGGAACGGTGGCGACGTTAGAAGGCCGGCTGTGCGAGGACGCAAAGAACGGCCGCTTCGAGTCGGTCCGATTCGACTTCGGCTGCGTCGAGGTACCGATCTTAATAGAGTAAGCAGTTTTGCCGGGTAGGCGCGACCCATTGCCGAGCCACGCCCCTCTAATAACGGTGCGTAAGCTCTTAGTCGCGACAAATTCCCTGGGAATGCCGTAAGAATAAAAGTATAGCTAGAATGTAAACGGAAGAACAATAGGAGGGACGTCGGAGTCGGCGGGGCGGTGCTTATCTATTTTACTTTTTTGGATTGACGATAGAGGGGCTTCAAAGAGTAAAAAAGTAAAGCTCCACCCCGATTTTCCGATTTTTAACGCCGAAAGCTCGGTGTACGCTGTATAAAGAACCGAGACCAACCCCGCGAGAGATTCAACTATGTCGAAACGATGTTTTTTTAACTGTTTTATCCTGCTGGCACTTTCGTCGATCGGGACGTTTTCGTGCAGCGGTAATGAAGAGGAGACGAAGAAGACCTCGCCGGACGCGGAGGTATCACTGGACGCGACGGTACCGGATAGCGCCTTCGAGGACGACGAGCTGGTGGTTACGATTGAAGACGGCAAAATCAAGGGCGAGTTGGTCGGCGAAAGCCGTCGATATCTTAAGATTCCGTACGCGAAGCCGCCCGTGGGCCCATTGCGCTGGAAGGCACCGATTAAAAACCTTTCCTGGGGTGATCAGATTCGCGAGGAAAAAGATTTTTCCGACGGTTGTCCTCAAAACGCTAGTGCGGGTTCCCAAGGGAGTAGAAACGAGGATTGTCTCTATCTTAATGTCAGGGCGCCGCGGTCTACCGCGAAGAAAGCGGCCGTTATGGTATGGATTCACGGAGGCGGCAACTTTGCCGGCTCAACGCGCGATACAGTGACCTTAACCGATCCGCCGCAATTATGGTTCGACGGCCAATGGTTTGCCGCCAAGCAGGGCGTCGTTTTGGTTACGATCAACTATCGGCTCGGTCCGCTCGGTTTCTTCGCGCATCCCGACTTACCAAAGGAAGGCTCACCGTTCGGTAACCAGGGATTGCTCGATCAACGCATGGCTCTGCAGTGGGTCCAAAAAAACATCGAAAAATTCGGAGGTGATCCTGAAAATGTCACCATCTTCGGGGAATCGGCTGGCTCGGCCGACGTGTGTTTACACATGGTCTCGCCCGGCAGTCGAGGGCTTTTTCATCGAGCGATCAGTGAGAGCGGCGGTTGTACGACGCGTTTCGGCCTGCAGGTCGATTCCGACGACCGGGCAAAAGCGATAGAAACCTTCACCGAGGCTCTCGGCTGCAAAGGAACAGAGGATGAGCTCGCCTGCCTGCGGGAGAAACCGATCGATGATATCATGGCCAACGCCGCTCAACCGAATCCGACGGCGGGAATAACCGGAAAGCGACAGTTCAGCTTTACCGTAGTGATCGACGGGGCGGACGGATTTTTACCCGATACGCCGCGCGCGTTATTTGAAAAAAAACGAATCGCCGAAGTTCCCTATCTTTTAGGTAGCAATACTGACGAAGGTACGATTTTTCTGTTGTCGGCGACGGGTCTACCGACGAATGACGAGGAATACGTCGCTTACTTGAAAGGCGGCTTTGGAGACTATGCGGATCAAATCGCCGCGCTGTACCCCCCCTCTAACTTCAATGGCAGCTACCGCGATGCTCTCGTCCGGGTGATCGGCGATTCTAGCTTAGTGTGCTCAACGCATGATACCGCTCGACGCGCCGCAAAAGCTGGCCTCGACGTATTCATGTATAATTTCAATGTTCCCTGGAGTATCGTTCCCTCTTTGCTCGGTGCGGCGCACGCTTCCGAGATTAGTCACGTTTTCGGAAATCCTTATAAACCGACTCCCGAAAGCCAAGCGGTAAGCGATGCCATGAATAGCTATTGGGCTCGCTTCGCTAAAACCGGTGATCCAAATGGTGAGGACGCCCCCGCGCAATGGCCGAAGTTTGTTCCCGATACCGACTATCGCGATAAGCGCCTTCAGTTGGATCCGAATTGGGAAACGTTAATCGATTACCGAAAAGAAGAGTGCACGTTTTGGCGTAGTTACTACGACGCACAATCGCAATTGTAGTTATTTTTTTCGATACCATATGCCCGTCCTGTACAAATTTAGGATCGACGAAAAACTCCAATAATATCGGCTGGTTATCGGGAATAGGTACGACGCTATCTCGGCCGATTTTCGATAGGCTTCCCGAGTGCTAAACCTGGAAAATGAAGAATCTGCGTCTCCAATTCATCCTCGCCTTCTTCGCCGGCTGGGTCAACCGCAGCCAGCAGGCACTGATCGACTATTTGCAAACGGAAAACGAGATCTATCGTGAAAAGCTCGGCGGTAAACGAATCCGGTTTACGGATGACCAGCGCCGTAGGCTTGCGGTAAAAGCGAAGGCTCTTGGGCGTAAAGCGCTGTCGAAAATGGATTGTATCGTCACACCTGACACGCTGCTTCGGTGGTACCACAACCTGATCGCTAAGAAATACGATGGTAGTCGGAATCGGGGACCTGGCCGCCCGCGATCTAATGAAGATATCACGGCGCTGATCGTGCGGATGGCGAAAGAAAATCCTACGTGGCGTTATACGAGGATCGTCGGAGCGCTCAAAAATCTGGGGATTGCGATTAGTCGCACGACGGTGAAAGATATATTGAAAGAACATGGCATCGAACCCGCGCCCAAAAGAGGCAAGGGCATGTCTTGGTCGACGTTCATCAAGGTGCATTTCGGGGAAATCGTAGCTACAGATTTCTTTACGGTAGAAGTGCTTAGACCGTTTGGGCTTGTCCGTTTTTACGTCTTGTTTGTTATAGACATTGAAACCCGTCGAGTTCATATCGCGGGGATCGCTCACCAAGTGTATGACGAATGGATGAAGCAGGTCGCTCGAAACCTTACGGATGTTGTCGATGGTTTCTTGCTTGGAAAGCGATATCTCATTCACGATCGAGATCCGCTGTTTTCGAAAGCCTTTAGAAGAATATTTCGTAGTAGCGGAATAAAGCCCTTGAGGTTGCCTGCACAAAGCCCTAATTTAAATGCTTACGCGGATAGATTTGTATTATCTATACGCTCCGAATGCTTGAACAAGATCATTTTGTTTAGCGAATCTCAGCTTCGTAGAGTTGTCACATCCTATGTGGAGCATTATCATCTCGAACGCAATCATCAGGGTTTAGAAAACGAGCTAATCGAAAAAGGCGACGCGATTGCTATACCGAATGCCGCGATCAAACGAAAAGAGCGAATCGGCGGGCTGCTGAGCTACTACTACCGGGAGGCTGCGTAACCGTTTTCCTTACCGACTTCGGTCGGACGATTTTCTGATGGAAGTTTTCGAGTCGTCGCGAAGGGAAACGTCTTTGCTATTTCCGACTTTCGATCTTCGCATCCGAAAAATAGCGATTTTGATTGACGGATCGTAGTTTCGGGCGCTTCATAACTTCGATTTCGATCCAATTTCGGATCACTTTTGACAGCTTTTGTACGAAAAAAGCAGGACTTTTTGTTCGATCCTAAATTTGTACACGACGCGATGGTTTTGGAAAAGCTTTAAAATCGTCCGCGCTATTTATCGCGAGCGAAGCGCTTTACGCCGACGGATATTTTTGCAACGTTAGGGTGAACTATTAAACTACCGATAGGCTCGCCAAAGCTTTTACAGTCACTCTTCAGTCATACGTAAGTTTCGTTCATACTCTTCTTTAGCCTTGCGTCTCCTGAGCTTGCCACTAGAGGTTTTCGGAAGCGTTCCCTTTGTCATCACAACGACGTCATGGGGGCGAATACCAAAATCCGCGAGCACTGCAGCTCTTACCCTTTCGTTGATATCGTGAACGTTTTGCTCGTCGCTACACTCAGCGACGATTACAAGACGTTCCGTATCTCCGCCCAACAACGAAAAAGCCACGACGTTGCCCGTTCTGATTCCCCTAACTCGCTCGACACACCATTCGATCAACTGACAAGGGTAGTTTTGTCCGGCCACGATCACGAGGTCCTTAATTCTACCGGAAACGTAAAGCTCTCCATCCCACAAAAAGCCCAGATCTCCGGTTCTGACCCGGCCGTCACGAAAGACGTCGTTACTCGACTCCTCGTCACCGAAGTATCGTAGCGAAGCGCTGGCGCCGGCGAAAACGATTTCGCCCACGCGCCCCTCGGGCAAGGTCTCGCCATTGTCCGCAATGACCTTAATTTCGTGCCCCGAAATCACGCGACCGCACGACACGATTTCCATGGTTCTGCTCTCTCTCGCGCGCGCCTCCACTTCGACCATACCGCTGGCGAAGTACTTATCTCTGTTGATCGACAACGTGCGAAAAGGCTTGCCTTTAGCACAATGGGTCATGCATAGCGTCGCCTCCGCCATTCCATAAGCCGGAACGATGCACGTCGCGCGCAGACCAAACGGTTCAAATGTACGCAAGAATCGCCTGACGGTATCCGGCTGAATCGGCTCCGCGCCGCAAACGATCATCTTTAGGCAGCTAAGATCGATTTTGTCCAGTCGATCGGCGTATTTGGCGGCCAACCCCAGTCCGAAATTGGGCGACGCGGTATTTGTTGCGCGCTGCGCGCTGACGACCTCCAGCCACGTCTGCGGCCGCGTCACAAAGCTAAAGGGGGACATGAAGATAACCTGAGAATGCAATAGCGCCGGCAGTAGCACATACGCAACCAGGCCCATATCGTGATATAGCGGAAGCCAGCAGACCGCCTTCTCGGTCTCGGACTCCAACTTGAATCCCTCGATCATGCTGAGTATATTCGCAATAGCATTCCGGTGTGTAATCACAACCCCCCTGGGATCTCTTGTAGAGCCGGAGGTATATTGAAGAAAACAAATGTCCGAGGGCTTGACCTCGCTCGCGGCGCGGGCCAATCCTTCGCATTGTCTATCAAAACTCTCCATCATACCTTCCAATACGAGGCATTGTTCTACCGAGGGAACCCGCGAGGCCACTTGTTCCACTATCGAAAGCAGCGACGCGGGACACAGAAGCGAGCGGGCTTCGCATGAACGCATAATATCAACCGTACGTTCCAGATAACTGTCAAGTCTACCTGTTAGCAGCGGCGGGTATACGGGCGCGGGAACGATTCCCGCTGACATGGCGCCGAAAAATGAAAGCACGAACTCCTTCTCGTCCGGCACGATCATCCCCAC
>JAFGIB010000060.1 GCA_016929805.1 Deltaproteobacteria bacterium
GAGCCGGCGCGAGGACGAAAGCCGGTTTTACGGGATGAATCGGCCGCCGTCGTAGTCAAACAGCAGTACCCCTCTGAACGGTTACCCTTAGTTCGAGCGATTTTTTCGCGAACGAAGCGGTTTACGCCAACGGAGTTTTTGCGACTTTGAGGTATATTCAAGCTAGCCAAAGATGCGTTCGCTCGCCATTCGTTTTGAGATCGTAATGTTCGCGTTCGCGACCGCGCTCTTGAGTTGCGCGAGCCGGGACACGAGTCGAGACGAGCCCGTTGAAATCGATTTGAGCGACGCTGCGGTTGAGACAGGGCCCCTTTTTTCTTTAATCGATTCCGATCGAGACGGTCTCTGCGATTCGAGTGAGCGTTCCGTTGGAACCGACGCGGACAAAGCGGACAGCGACAACGACGGTTATCCCGATCTTATGGAGGTCTATTGCGGATTTGAGCCGATGGATCCGAACTCTCCAAGGGCTGAACAAGTCGTTTTGCTGGCGGCGGAAAAAGGCGCGGCCATCGATTTCAAGACTGAAGTTCTGGTCGACGGTAAAGGAGAGCAATATTCAGGCGTATTCGAGGCGGAGGAGGTTTTTTATGCCGGAGGCGCCACCGCGGCGGATCTATTCGTCGCGGCTTCGGCGATCGCCGCTGACCCTCCGGATAACGCTTTTGCAATAGAGGCTATGGCGGCCCGATTTGCTGCGGTTCAAGGCGAAACTCGGCTTACTTTCGCTCTTCGTTTCGCTTTGGGCGAACAGCCTGGCTTTGAGTGCATCCGCTGGTACCCTTTTAGCTTTTCGGTAAAAACCCCAAATGAATCCGGGATCGGAATCGAACGATATATTGTGATTTCCGGATCTGTCGATTCCGAGGAGAGTCCTTGGTGTAAACCGGAGCATTGCCTCTGAGCCGCATCAATAGCCGTCCGGCCTCGCGGGTCGCGGCGGATGCCGTCGCCCAAGCCGCAGGGCCTTCTCAGATAACCGGGCTATTAGAACGCCGACGGATCGTTGAGAGCAAAACCAGCAAGCTGTCGAATTCTCTTACGTCTGCGACGCGCCGCTTCCGCCGTCTTTTTCCTTCGCTTGATCGAAGGTTTCATGTGATGACGGCGCCGTTTCAATTCGCGTAAAATACCTTCATTGGCGATTTTACGTTTTAAGTGCTTTATCGCTCGTTCGAGCCCTTTTTCACCGACGGTTACCTCGATCGGCTTACATTGGACGGATTCACCTATCATTAGACCTCTTTCGAATTGATCCGAAGTGGCGCACCCTGACACAAGCAACGACTCTATGCAAGTAGTCGATGTATAAAAAGTAAGCGTTCAGGGGTCAAACAAGTCGGCGGCCAATTCGCCTGTAAAACCGAGAGCGCCCGAAGGGCCGGCGAGGATGGTACTTGCTGTACCTGACGAGCCGGCCCGAGGACGAAAGCCGGTTTTACAGGATGAATCGGCCGCCGTCGTAGCCAAACAGCAGTACCCCCCTGAACGGTTACTATAAAAACACCTTGCGGCATTGGCCTGAGATCAGACGTTCCGAATAGGCCGCTTTTTTTATTTCGTACACGGCTACTTTTCCATCAGTTTTAGAAACCGCGTCACATCAATAGGCCCTTTTTCGTCGCTATTTCCCAACAACTCCTCCATTTCGCTAAGCGGTTTCGCGGTTGCTTGAAGGGTTTTCGCCAGATAAAGCGCCTTTTTAGCTGACTTGCGGTCTCCAAAGCCCATGTAATAAAGCGAATCGGTAAAATGGCGCCAAAGTAGAAAATTCTTCGTATTCTGTTCGAAACGTTGGGTTCGAATACGTTCGTAAAGCTCTTTATAAATTTCGTTTTGTGCCGCTGCGGCGATTCGCTCATCCGCGTCGGTCGCGCCGCCGGCGATTACCTCGTAGTTGAGTCCGGACGGCACCATTGACTGATAGAGAGAAGGCGCAACTCGAACATCCATTTCTACGAACAGCGGTCGTTTCGCGGCTAAGCTCTCGAGTTCCGGCTGTAAAAATTCTCCGTTCAAAAGATACCCTCGCAATAGATCGCGCAACTCCGGCTCGCGCGCTATCAAGTTGTCGACCATTCCGGGATAAGTTAAAAAGGGCACGGGGACGATAGTAACGTCAGGCCGTAAGCAATCCTCTGCCTCGCCTCCCCACGCTACAAAGATCGTCTGAGGGGCGTGGAGCAGAATCACGGATTTAGCCGGCGCTTCACGGCGAATGAGATCGTCTACGTCGTCGATCGCTGTAAAACCGCTGAGGTCTGCTTTACTCGCGTGGTTGTAGATCTGAGCCAGACCGAGCAGAACCACGACCGCGGCGATCGCGACAGCGCCGCGACCAGGAGCGTGGTCAACGCCCTTTTGTGGTTTAACGAGCGCCGCGAAAAAAGCGGCGAACAGCGCTCCGATAGCGGCGTACGCCGGAAGTAAGTAACCCTGGGCGTCCGGATTGGAGCGGACAAATCCGAGGTATGCCCTTATTACGACGCTTAAGCACAAAACCACCATCCAGATCAGCCCCAGCCGGCGTACGCCCGAGGTTCGAAGCATGGCGTACAAGCCCGGCAAAGCGATAATGCAATAGATATGTAGATCTTCGAATAGAAGCGCTAAAACGTCGAGATGGCGTTCGCTCAAGCTTAAGGGTACACCGCTTCCCGTGTTTTTTTGGAAAGCTTGCGCTGATACAACCCAGAAAAAACGTTCGATCGATACCGGCTCTCCTAGATTGGGCATCGGATGGGCCGCGGCTCGAAGCGGCAGATAGAGATAGACGCTTAAGCCCAACAACAGAGCTACCACGGCGAGCGTGTAGGCGCGCCATATTCTTGAACGCATCGCTCGGATTAACGTTGGCGCGATCACCGGAAGCAACAAGATCGCCAGCAGATGATGGTTGGCCAACGCGAGCCCCAGGACAAAGGCGCTCGTAACCAATGGTCTGAAATCTTTTGTCGGCCAAGCGGCTTCCAAGGCAACCAGCCTTTCTAGGATCACGCAGGTTAGAGCTGCTTGTAACGCGTATACCTCCGGTCGCACCGCCTGAAACCACCATCCGTAAGAACCGGTCACAAAAAGCGAAACGCCGAGAGCCATCGGTAAAACCACCCATCGTCTCTCTACGGCCATGCTGCGTAACGTGGTTTCAATCGCGCAAAAGAGCGCCAGAGAGGCGATGGATGCCATGGCTGCCGAGGCGAGGGCAATGCGCAGCGAAAGGGGACCGATCGGCAGCATCGCGAAAATCCTGCCCACCAGAGCGGTGAGAGGTTGACCGGGCGGATGGGCAATACCTAGACCGATGGACGCGGCGATAAACTCGCGCGAATCCAGCCAATAGCCGTAAGCCGAGGCCGTGGCCAAATAACAAAGAAAGGGTATCGATATGGCGAGCGCCATAAACAAGCGGCGTATCTTCGAGCTTCGGCGCCGTTTAAATACGAGGCTCATTCTCTTGCTGATTTCTCTCTGTTTAGGCCGTTACCCTTGGCCAAACGAGTATTACACGAAAACGCTCATTGATTTCACTCGACCTGGCCTTGGATCGCGCGTTTTCTACCCCCGTTACGGACAATGGTTTCAGCCCGCGCTGATCGCTCCGCGCTGGCCTTTTTGATTTTGACTTCAACGACCGTCTTCGTAAATAAACAGCAGTACCTCCCTGCAAGGTTACCTATGCCAAGGAGGAAATCTTGAGCTCGAGCAACTGACCGGGCGAGGCAAAGTCAGGCGATCCGGTCATCAGCTCGTTTCCCTGTTGGGTTTTGGGGAAGGCGATGACATCTCGGATCGATTCCGAGCCGCTTACCAGCATGGTCAGCCGATCCAGCCCCAGCGCGATGCCGCCGTGCGGCGGAGCGCCCAATCGCAAAGCTTTCAACAGAAATCCGAATTTCGACTGAGCCTCCTCGTCGCTGATATTGAGCGCCTTAAAGACTTTCGCCTGAACCTCGGGGTCGTGAAGACGGATAGAGCCTCCTCCGATTTCGAACCCGTTAAGAACCAAGTCGTAACGATGACAGAGAACCTTGCCCGGATCTTTATCCAACAGTTCGACGCAATCGTCGTGAGGGCGCGTAAAAGCGTGGTGCGCCGCAACGTAGCGCCCTTCCTCTTCGCTGTATTCGAACAGCGGAGGATCGACTATCCAAAGAAAGCGCCATTGGTCCTCGTGTCCGATTTCCGGGATATAGCCTAGTATCTTTCCCAGATGAAGCCTTAGGTTCGCCATCACGGTATTGACCTTCGCCTCTTTACCGAACTGAAAGCAGAGAATATCTCCGGGCCGAGCGTTTGTGGCTTGGTTCACCGCTTCTCGGAACTCGGGCGTGATGTTTTTCGCAAAGGGGCTTTGGGTCCACACGCCGCCTTCGCCGACTTTCGCGCGCGCGAGACCCTCGGACCCCATGGATCGCGCGAACTTTTCCAGCTTGTCGCCTTCAGTACGCGATAGGTTCGCGCTTGAAGGGATCAAGAGCGCCTTAACGATCTCCTTGGGTAGATCGAGGCGATAGCGGCCGTTTTTGAAAATATCGGTAATCGCCTTAAAAAGGGGAATACCGCCGCCGTCGTGCTCAACCGCGAGAGAAGTAAGGTCGGTGTGCTCCAAGGCAAACCGCAGATCCGGCTTATCGTTGCCGAACCGACGCATCGATTCCTCAAAGCGCATGCGCGGGAAACGGCCATCCGGATAGAGCTCCAAAAGGTCGATTCGCGCAACCTCCCTAAAAATTCGAAAGAGCAGCCCCTCGATGATCGCGAACAACGCATCCTGGTTGATAAAGCTCATCTCGACATCGATTTGAGTGAACTCCGGTTGTCGATCGAGCCTCAAATCCTCGTCGCGAAAACAGCGCACGATTTGGAAATAACGGTCGAATCCAGAGACCATCAGCAGTTGTTTATACAACTGGGGACTTTCGGCCAACGCGTAAAACGTGCCCGGGTTGAGACGGCAAGGAACGAGAAAATTACGCGCGCCTCCGGGCGTGTTTCGAATCAAAAACGGGGTTTCGATCTCTCTAAAGCCGTGCTCGAAGAAATAGTCGCGCGTTGCTTTATAGAGATCGCTGCGCGCGGTAATGGTTCGTTGTAGCTTGTTTCTTCTGAGATCGAGGTATCGGTATTCTAGCCGTTTGGTTTCGTTGGTGTCGGTATTGTCTTCGATTTGAAATGGCGGCGTTTCGCTTCGATTAAAAACCGTCGCCTCTAACACCACGATCTCGACCGCGCCGGTAGCTAGGCGAGGGTTTCGCATCTCTCCTCGGTCGCGCACCTTTCCGCGTATTCCTACGACCCATTCCAAGCGCATGACGTTCGCGAGATCGAACGCTTCTTGCGCTGCCGACGGATCGAACATCACCTGAACCAGCCCTTCGCGATCGCGTAAATCAATAAACACACAGCCGCCGTGGTCTCGTCGATTTTGAACCCAGCCGAATAGTACGACCTCATGACCGATATGCTCTTCGCGCAGTTCGCCACACATGTGGGTACGTCTTAGTTCGTCGATAAATCGGGTCACGTAACCATCCTCCTAGAAAAACCGCAAGAACCTTTGGCTCGGCTCTACCAGGCGTCAAGCTGATATGTTGAGAAAGCCGCTATCGAAATACCGAAGAATATTGCGTTTATAGCGTACTGGCGGGAGAATATAGCTCTACAAGCAGTTTAGATCAGTTTCACGGCGTAGCTTACTGGAGTTATTAGCGATGGCGGTTCACCAAATCACCTGTCCGATGTGCGGGTTCAAAAACCCGGCAGATGCTGGTCGGTGTCGCTCCTGCGGCGCAAAGGTGGAAGAGTATTCCGCGACCTATACCAAGGAAGAAGAGGATGCGAAGCGATATCAGCAGGAATCGTTCGAGTGGAAATGGGCGTTTTCCTCGTGTGGTGTGTATCTCGCGGTACAGGGCTTGGTATTAGGCATTCTTCCGCTCGTGATCACGCGCTTTGATCCCATCGGGTTCGGGGGGCTGGCGCTTTCGATTTTAGTTTGGTTTGTCGGGGGCGCTATCGTCGGTCTCATTTCTCCGGGAAAGACCTTTGTCGAGCCTGCGGTAGGCGCGATTTTGGCGGTTATACCCACGGTGGCTTTTCTAGCGATGATAACTCCCTCGGGATTCCAACCATCGCTTCTCACCTACATCGTAGGCGGCGTCGCAGGGGTCATGGTGGCTCTTTTAGGGGCTTTCTTGGGTGAGCGGGTTCAGATGATGACGCGCGGAAACGCGAAACGTTAGGGTTAACTAGCGTATCGATCTAGGCGTGGCTCGAACCGCCGACCTATAGACGCAGCCGTAAGGCAAAAGCCGGGAGAAAGGAAAAACCGTTGAACGAGCTATGCGTATGGTTTTGCTCGAGGCCCCACCATTCGTGATTCACGGTAAGCTCGATCAGAGCGTATACGCGTCTAAACCCAACGGCAAAGCCTGCTACTACGCCAGGTCTAACTCCATATCCAAAGAATTCTATTTCGTCTCCGTTTTCGTCGAGTGATCCCGAAACCGCATCCAAGCCCAAGCACAATCCGCCCCACGCTTCATAAATACCCCCCGCAGAAAGGGCCAACACCCACGGTGTGGTAAAGCCGAAGCGAATGCCCCTTCCCTTCTCATCCGAGGTTGGATCGCGCAACGGCAACCATCCCAAGTAGGGCGCAAGGCCTCCGATGATTCTCAATGGGGCCGCGAGCTCGAAAGCGAGGCGAGCCTCGACTTGCGCCGCGCTGCCGCTGACACCCGCGCCGAGATCGATCTCTTCGCCAACCGCAACGCGAGTCGAAAAAAGCGGCGTAACCCCCCCGGCCGTTGCATAGCTCAAAGTGTTCTGAGACTCCCGCTCGCGAAAAATTTGGTCGGGAGTAATACGCGCCGCCCCTCCAATTGTGACATCGACGCGCTCTTTGGGAGTTGTTTCGCCCCCGCTTAAAGTCGGCATTGCCGGCGCGCAAGCGCTAAGCCCACCTATCAATAGGACCGACCAGAGATTACAGCCCGCGTCATGCATATGACGCGGGCTAGGCGCACGCTTATTGGTGGTCCGATGTAGGATTTTAGCTCGAACGAAAATGGGATGGATAATCGTTCGCCTCAACCTTTTTCTTGAGTTCGTCATCGTCAGGATGAAGCTCAAGCGCTCGCTTAATCAGCTCAGCTTCGGTCTCTTGGTGGTCAGGATTCGGTACGCAAGCCTCGACCGGGCAGACCGCCTGGCATGCTACCTCATCAAAGAAACCCACACACTCGGTGCACCGCTTGGGATCGATTTCATAGATCTCGTCGCCTTCGCTAATGGCTTCGTTTGGGCATTCCTCTTCACAGGCGCCGCAACTAATGCATTCTTCATTGATAATTCTAGACATGTGTCTATCTCCTAGAGTGTGTAAAACGTAGCTGTTGGGTACTCCGTGCGACGCTATATTTAGTTCTGCTCTCTTGTCGCGTCAACTAACTTTGACGTAACCGTTCAGAGGGGTACTGCTGTTTGACTACGACGGCGGCCAATTCATCCCGTAAAACCGGCTTTCGTCCTCGCGCCGGCTC
>JAFGIB010000061.1 GCA_016929805.1 Deltaproteobacteria bacterium
ACCGTACGTCCGTTGTCGTCTGATCAGCGCGGGACAAGCCCGCGCGCTACGGCGTTTTCATGTTCGTCGACTAATTTTGGTTAATGCGTATGATTCCATACCCTTGCTTCTCTTCGGTGCGGGTTCTATCGCATGTTCGTTCAGAATGTGTTTCGCGGTCGTCCGATTAATCGTAATTCCCAGATTCTTGAGAGCCCCGACGATGCGAGTGTAACCCCATCTCGTAAGAGGGGTGGTACTTCGCATTTTCACTCTTTTCTGACTATAGATTACGAAAAGTAAATAAGTGAAGCGGTGCCTCTCTTATCTTTCAACTGCCGGGCAATCGCTTGCATGCGCGCGTTGGGCAAGAGGAATTCTGCTCAAATACGCGCGAACGTACGCGACGGATGTGCTAACTTTACCTAAACGTTGCAAAAAACGTCGAACGAAAGCGGTTTACGCCGACGGAGTTTTTGCAGCGTTAAGGTTTATGTTAGCCGTGAGCTGGATGTACGGAAAAATAAGGATTTGGTGGGCGAAACGAAGCCGCATCATTACGCTGAGCGCCGCGGCTCTGCTGCTCGTGGGGGCGTGTGGTTCGACTTCCCATGAGCCTTCCGCGGGTAGCGTCTCGGATGCTGGTGTTGGTTCGCTTGTCGGTTTTGGTGGTATTGGTGGTATTGGCGGCACCGACTCGGGAGTTAGCGGCTCGAACGCGGGTGCTAGTCCGCTCGTTAGTTCCGGCGGCATTGGCGGTACCGACGGCGGTACCGACTCGGGTGTTGGTTTAGAAGCGGACGGTAGCGCGGCTGAAAGCGGCGCCGACGCCGAGGAGCCGACGACGAAAGTTGACGGTGGGGATGGGGGCGAAATAATTCGCCCCGACCCGGCTCCCATGGTTCTCGTTCCCGCCGGTTCCCGGTGGCGGTATCTCGACGACGGTCGCGAGCTTGGACAGGATTGGGTTACGGCCGAGTTTGACGACTCAGCCTGGAGTTCGGGTCCGGCAGAGCTTGGCTACGGTGATGGGGACGAGTCGACGACGGTCGGCTACGGTCCTAACGCCTACGACAAGCACATGACGACCTATTTTCGCCACCATTTCGCGGTTAGCGACCCATCGAGCGTTGCCGCGCTCAGCCTGAGTATTTTACGAGACGACGGAGCGGTTGTGTACCTCAACGGTGTCGAGGTCTATCGGACCAACCTGCCAGACAACGGCAAGATGCGCTACGATGTCCCGGCTCTGAGCACCGTCGCGCGACGCGATGAAGAGACCTTCCACACGGTAGACGTGGCGCGCGAGATTCTCGTGGCGGGGACCAACGTTTTAGCCGTTGAAGTCCACCAGAGCAGCCGGGCGAGTAATGATCTTAGCTTCGATCTTCAGTTGGCCCAGTCACCGCAACCGATTCGGGTTAGGACCGGCGAGTGGACACTTGTCGCGCTTCCGGACACTCAGATGTACGTCGAATACAAGCCCGAGATCTTTACCGCGCAAACACGGTGGATCGTCGAACATCGAGAGGCACTCAACATTCAAATGGTTGTGCACGAAGGGGATATCGTTCAGTGGAATACTCCTTCGGAATGGGAGCTCGCCGATGCCAGCATGAGCCTGCTGATCGACGCCGACATCCCCTTGACCATGGCGCCCGGTGACCACGACCGGGTTGGACAGCTCGCCGACGGCTCCACCGAGCTATTCTACCAGACATTCCCCGAGTCGCGTTTCAACGACGATCCCTGGTGGGGGGGGGACTACAACGACAATACGAACCACTTCGTGCTTCTAACAGTCGCCCGGGACGACTACCTTTTCCTTGGACTCGATTTTTGCCCCTCTCACGACGAGCTCGAGTGGGCGGATGGCGTGCTCTCCACCCATGCCGACCGCAAGGCGATTGTCACGACTCATGCGCTGATCGACGACTACGGAAACTACTACGGAACAAGCGACTGCGGCAGGTATTTAGGCGATACCTCCTACATTTGGGAGGGGCTTCTTCGTAACCACGACAATGTGCAGTTGGTGCTGTGCGGCCACATGCATTGGAACGACGGGGAGTATCACCGGACGGTGATAAACCGTAGAGGCGTTCCGGTTCATCAGGTGCTGGCTGACTACCAGGGGCGCGAGCAGGGTGGGGCGGGTCTATTGCGCATTATGACCTTTGATACGTGGCGCGACGAAATCAGGGTCCAAACATACTCGCCGTATACCGGCACCTACGAAAACGACGACGACAGCGAATTTTCGCTTCCCTATGAGATGACAATGGCCGGGCGGCTCTCCACTCGGCCGTAAAAAGAAATGCTCGATTGATCATATCGTACGATTCAGTCCCCGGTTGGTAAGCGTTCAGGGGGGCGAACAAGTCGGCGGCCAATTCGCCTGTAAAACCGAGCGCGCCCGCAGAGCCGGCGAGGATGGTACTTGCTGTACCTGACGAGCCGGTGCGAGGACGAAAACCGGTTTTACGGGATGAATTGGCCGCCGTCGTATTCAAACAGCAGTACCCACCTGAACGATTACCCTGGTTGACCCGGGCACCGAGCGGCGACAGCGCCGATGCGACCGCCACCATCGGCAGCGCAACCTTCCAGACCACCAAGCGCTTGCGGGCGAAGTGGAGGGAAGCCACCGACATGGCGACGGCATTGAGCAGCAGCGCGGTCGCCATCGCCGTGTAAACCTTAACGTTGCAAAGAACGTGGAGCGGAAAAGCGAAAAAAGCGATGAAATAAGGGCACGCGGAACTTTTTTGGGCCGCAGCTTACAGCACCCTAGCGCCTCGCTCCGAAATACTCGGGCCGTATTTTCGAAATGGGCTCGAGTCTCAAATAACGGTATGACAATTGTGTCGTGGTTGCTTTTATAGGGACCTCTTTGACACAGATTGACACACTTTTTCACACGGATAACTATATGAAATCATTATATTATCGGTCTGGCACTATAATTGCTCTAAATATATCGGGATTTTCCTGGACGGTGGATGTCTGCCGTATAAACAAGGGCTGAGCGATAAGAAGAGGAGCGTCGGTTATGAAAACAGTGAGAGGATGCATGACCATCGCCGCGTGGGCCGTTCTTTACGCGGTTCAAGCGGTCGGTTGTTCCAACGACGATAACGCGGGATCACCGCAAGGTGAATCAGGGGGTACGATAGCGAATCAGGGAGAGTCTGGATCCGGCGGGGCGGGGTCTGGTGGAACAGAAGAAGTGGGTCCGGCTGGTACGAGCGGCGTTGCCGGAACGAATTCACGCATCGAAGGCTCATCGGGCGCGAGCGGAGCGGGCACCGGCGGCGTTAGCGGATCGAACGCGGGCGACGAGGGGATCATCGAAGCCCCTGTCACGGGTAAGAGCTTATCTGCTTTAAAAAAAGTCATTAACTGCGATGACGTGCTCGCGAAGATCAAGCAGCGGCTCAGCCAAGAAGCCGAGGAGAAGCTGCAAGCCAACCTGGAGCAGACTCTGACGGGCATAAGGAATGGAAATACTTGTCGTTACTGGGGAATAGCAGACGCCGGCGTTGACTATACCGGTCTTTCAAACGGAGGCGCCGGGGGCGGTGCCGCCGCTCCGTCATCGGAAGAACAAGGAGCGAGCGAATATTCCACGACCAACGTCCAGGTCGTCGGCGTGGACGAGGCGGACTTCGTCAAGAACGACGACAACTACATCTACATCGTCGCTGACGGTAAATTGCAGATCATCGATGCCTGGCCGGCGAGCCAGACCAAAACCATCGCCTCGGTCGAGGTCAGGGGAACCCCGAATAAACTCTATGTAGAAAACAACCGGGCGGTCGTATACGCCTCGCTAGACCTGATCGATCAAGGCGGTTCAACTCCGCGTGATGATATCTATATGCCGATCGTGTCGGACGACGGATATCAGAAGGAATGCACCCACGGCTATAACTGTGATTTCAGCGGAGACGGCCGCAAGCTGCTGATCCGAACCTATGATATCTCCGATAAAACCAAGCCGGTCTTGCTCCGCGAGACCGAGATCAGCGGTTCCTATATCAACTCACGGCGCATCGGGGACATCGTACATACGGTAGCGACGTTTCCGGAGATCGCGGTGTCCGATCTCGTCTATTGGCCCGAGGAGCTGGAGAGCTACTACAGCAACTGCTGGAATGTCGATGAGTTTCCTTATACCGAGGACGAGGTGCGTGATATGTTCGCCGAGCTCGACGAACAAAACCAGAAAACCATCGATGAAGCCACGATCGCGAACTTTCTGCCGGGTATCAAGGACACGCGCTATATCGGCGGCACGCCCACCGTGGAAGAGGGGCTCTTAAATAGCTGCGATAACTTTTACGTTTCTCAAGAGGGCGACGGCCGAGGCTTCTTGTCGCTCATTTCCTTTGACATGAGCGCGCTCGGCGAGATTGGCGCGACCACGGTCGTGGGCAAGCCGGGAGCGGTGTACGCGTCGGACGACGCGCTATACGTGGCCGTGCGTCACTATAGCTCGATGATGCGTGGATGGTACTTTGAGGATTCGGAGAGCATCGACGAGGCCACGACCATTCACAAGTTCAAGCTGACGCCCGACGACATAAAAACCTTGTACGCGGGCAGCGGCGTGGCCAAGGGCCGCATTCTCAATCAGTTCTCCATGGACGAGAAGGACGGCTACCTGAGAATCGCCGCGAGCAATGGTCAGGTGCCGAATCCCAACGTACACAGCACCTTATCTGTTTTAAAACAAACAGATGACGGCTTACAGGTCGTGGGCATCTTGGACGATATCGCGCCGACCGAGGATATCCGATCGGTGCGTTTCAACGGCGATGTCGGATTCATTGTGACCTTCAAAAAGACCGATCCGCTTTTTGTCATCGACCTATCCGACCCGACGGCCCCGGTGATCAAGGGCGAGCTCAAGGTGCCGGGATACGCGACCTATATGCACTTGATGGACAAAACGCATCTACTAACCATGGGTTATAACGCGGATGACGTGGGTAGCTTTGCCTGGTTCCAGGGTCTTCAACTTCGGGTATTGGACGTCAGTCAGCTCGACGACCCGAAGGTATTGAGCGAGGAGACTATCGGCACCCGAGGGTCTTCGTCGGACGCGGCGACGAACCATTTGGCCTTTAATTACTTCCCGCAAAGGGATCTATTGGCGCTGCCGATGACTATCTGCGAGGGAGGTCCCGGAGGAGGAACCTACGGGGACATCATGACGTTTAGCGGCCTTTTGGTCTACCGGGTGACGCTGCAGGACGGCTTTGAGTTGATCGGCGGCGTGCCGCACGAGGCGCCCGAGACGGCGAGCAATTACGGGTCGGGTTGTAGCAACTGGTGGACGGACTCGAACTCCAAGGTCAAGCGGAGCATCTTCATGAGTAGTGAATCCGAGGATTTTGTCTATTCGATCGCCCTGGATCTCATCAATGTATCGAACCTGACGGACCTCGAGCACCCGCTGACAAGCGTTGAGCTTACCGATAGCCCATAGACGGCTCGAAAAGTCGATTAATGTGATGGGTGTTCCGTAAGCGGATTGCGGAGCACCGAGCAAAGCCGAGTAGCTAACCCCGAAGCCGGATACCGCGCCATACGTCTCGATGCAGCATCGCGAGAACCGTGACGATCTCCAGCCTTCCGGCCCACATCGCGATGGTGAGTAAGAGTTTGCTGAGAGTGGGAAAATCCGCGTAACTGCCCATCGGGCCCGCGGGACCGAAAGCCGGACCGATATTGCCGAGACAGGCGATGGCCGCCGAGTAGCCGGTCACCAGATCAGCGCCGCCGAGAACCAGCAGCGTCCCTACGGTGAAGTGCCCCAACATAAAGAGCCCGACCAGCAGGAAGACCGCCCGCATGATGTCATCGGGTATCGGGCTACGCTTGTATCGCAGGGGTAAAACCGCTCGCGGGTGAAGCACGCGGGTGATCTCCCGAAGAGCGTGTTTGGATACCAGAAGCACCCGTATCGATTTTTGACCCCCCGCGGCCGAGCCCGCGCAGCCGCCCACGATCATAACCACGATCAGAAGCGCCTTGGCCGCGTCCGGCCACAGTTCGTAGTCGGTGCTCGCGTAACCGGTGCTGGACATCAAGCTCGCCGCCTGAAACGCCCCCATCCTGAGCTGCTCCAGATTCGGCAAGCCCGCCGCCAGCACACAGGCGACGCCGAGCGCTCCACCGGCCATAATAGCAAAATAGAAAATGAATTCGCCGTCCTGAAAAAAACCGAGAATACGCCCGGTAAAAACCTTATATTGCAAGGGGAAGCTGGCCCCGGCGAGCAGCATGAACACGACCAGAATCCATTCCGCTTTCGGATTAGCGTAACCCGCGATGGATTGGGGATGGGGCGAAAACCCTCCCGCGGGCATGGTCGTTAGGCTGTGCAGGACGGCCTCGTAAAACGGCATCCCCGTCACTACCAACGAGGTCGCGAGCAGCGCGGTCAGTATGGAATACAGTATCCATAGACGCTGCGCGCCGTGCCTGACCTTCGGGCTCACCGCCTCGGACGGCGCTCCTGACGCCTCGGCGAAAAACAGTTGTCGGCCCGCGATTCCCAAGCGCGGGAGCACCACGACGAAGAGCGCGATCACGCCCAAGCCGCCGAACCACTGCGTCATGGCGCGCCAGAGGAAAAAGGCCCTCGAGTAGCGCGAGAAATCGGTGAGAATGGTGGCGCCGGTGGTGGTCAGCCCGGACATGGACTCGAACAGAGCGTCCACCGGAGAAAGTCCCGCGGCCAGGTAGGGAACGGCCGCGAACAACGCGACCGACAACCAGGCAAAGGAGACTACCGCCAACGCCTCGCTTCGATGAAAAACAGGCGTCCGCGGAAGCCCCTTGCTCGCGAGCGCGCCGGCGACCAGGCTCGCGACCGCGGCAAGGGTAAAATGAAAGGCCGACCACCACTGCCGGTCGAACAGCGCGAGCAATACCGGCGGGACAAAGGCGACGCTGAAAACGCGTAGAAGCTGTCCGACCACACCGAAAACGAGCACTAGGCGCATGGCTTAGATCACCCCCGGTCGTTATTCCATTGGGACCTCGTGGGATTCAGATAGAACTCTCGGGTGTGCTCCTCGTCGTCGCGGGTGCAAAAGATCAGCACCTCGTCGCCTCCACGTAACACGTCATTGCCTCCGGGGACTACAACCCGCCGATCGCGCACCACCGCGCCCACGCGCGAAAAAGTCGGTGGTCTTAAGTCTCGTAGCCTGATTTCGGGAAAATCAGATGGAAGCTTGAGCTCTATCACGCAAGCATCGCCGTGCTCCAGCTCCGCGCGGATCTCGGAGTGCGATTGGTCGATGGTTCGTACCACCGAACGGATGGCCGCGCCGCGCGCCGATCGCACCACGTCGATGCCGACCTTCTCAAATAGCCTTTCGTTAGATAGACGATCAGCGCGAGTGACGATCCTTTTAACGCCGAGCTGTTTCGCGAGGAGAGAAACCAGCAGGTTCTTTTCGTCGTTATTCGTGGTCGCCACCAACACCGAGGATTCTCCGATCCTCTCCTGCTCGAGAAGATCGATATCCGCTCCGTCTCCGTACAGCACCATCGATTGCACGCCCGCGGCGATCTGCTCACAACGCTCCTTGTCGCTCTCAACCAGCTTGACCTCCCAGCCCGCTTCCTCCAGCCCCCGCACGACCGCCACGCCCACGGTTCCTCCCCCAACCACGGTCGCGGTACGGCTGACCTTAGCTCGCGACTCACTGCGCAAAAACCGCTGCAACAGCCACCTGATCGATTTCCAGCGACCCATGGCGATCACTTTATCGCCCGGTTGCACTATCGTATTACCCATGGGAACGATCATCTCATCGCCGCGCCGAAGCATGACTAAAACCACGTGCTTGGGCAGCTTCAGGTTCGCGAGCGTATCCCGGGTTATCAGCGACTCCTTGTCCGCGGCGTAACTCAGCAAGCGCACTCGCCCGTCGCAGAATTCCTCCACGTCCAGCGCTCCGGGAACGGTCACGATACGAATGATCTCCTCGGCGAGCTGCTCGCCGGGACGGATGACCAGATCGATTCCCAACGAGTCGGCCAACTCCGCGTCGTCACCGCCCACATTCAAAAACCCCGGTTGTCGTAAGATGCAGATAGTGCGCTTCGCCCCGAGACGCTGCGCCGCGATACAGGTGACGATGTTCTGCTCGTCGCTGTCGGAACAAGCGATAAATACGTCCGCATCGCCCACGCGCGCCCGACGAAGGCTCTCCGGCGAGGACATATCGCCTGAGATCTTTTCCACGTCGAGTCGCTCCAGGCGCGTTCCAGCGTAGGCCTCGGGAGCGAGATAGACCACGTGATGGTTCACCATCAGCTCCGCGCTGATGCGAATCCCAACCACGCTTTCACCGGCGATCAGTACGTTCATCCCGTTATCGCGTTACGACGCGTCGACTCCGCCGCCCCGACGGCGGCCGAATCCGATCGGAAATTCCTAGTGTGTTTCTTTCCAGGCGCGACGGTTTTAGGTGCACGATTAGTCCAGGAAGAGAGTGTAAAAAAAAAGGTTTTTTTGGGAAAGCGCGCGGGCTACTCGGGGTCTAAGGTTCGAACAAAGTCCTCAATTTAGACTCAGTCTCGCTTCGCTGTCCAGGTCGGCGAAGTACTATCGGAAAAACAGAGGTAACCGTTCAGAGGGGTACTGCTGTTTGACTACGACGGCGGCCAATTCATCCCGTAAAACCGGCTTTCGTCCTCGCGCCGGCTC
>JAFGIB010000062.1 GCA_016929805.1 Deltaproteobacteria bacterium
GAGCCGGCGCGAGGACGAAAGCCGGTTTTACGGGATGAATTGGCCGCCGTCGTAGTCAAACAGCAGTACCCCCCTGAACGGTTACTCAAAAAGTGGTGGCGCGCAGAAAAGGATACCTGGGAGCGCGGGCGTCTGACCCGCATTTCTCGCCGTTTTCTTCATAATGCGGCCAAGATGGCCACGTTCCCGGGTCGTTACGCCACCGCTTTATAAGAAGGTACCCTCAAACCCTCGGATCATCTCGGGCCGCCTTCGCCCGAAACAGCAAGCACAACCCTCACAGGCGCCGCGGGCTCTTTCGATCTTCCGGGTAAATTTTGCGCCGCCCAGTTCGAAGCGTAAACGCCTACAGAGAAACAACAGCGGAAAAGATTAATCGCGTCATCTATACGGCCTACCAACGAAGACAGGTGGCTCAAAAAAGTCGTGGCAAAACGACCGCATGAGATCTCGCTCATTTGTAGAAACGAAGAGTGTGTAGCACGGTCATCTCAACCGAATGGAGAGATCTAAAACAAACCAACGCTTGTGAAAAACGTCGAGCGGAAACGCGAAAAAAAGCGATGAAATAAGGGCGCGCGGAACTATTTTGGGGCCGCAGCTTAGTGCACCCTAAGTGAGGTCCAAAAAAAGTGAGCACGCCCTTAGGGCTCGCTGTTTTTCGCGAGCGAAGCGCTTTACGCCGACGGTTTTTTTGCAACGTTAAGGATAACCGTGGACCGTTCCCAATACGACCTATTTTGGTCTTTCGGCGGAGACGTACAGCTCTACCTTTCCCGACGGAGGGATCATTACCTCACGCAAGGGCGGCGCGGAGCCATTCGCGAGCTGAACGTTTACCTGATATGAGCCACCGGGCACATCGGAAATATCGCAGCTTCCCTTTTGAGTCTGACAGCCATATATCTTACTCTTGTCCTTCGCTATCAACGTAACCTTCCCCTCTACGGGTTTTCCCTTGGAATCGCGCAATGTTACAACGACGAGGGCGTCCGCGAAAACGGTCGTTGTAAGAGCAATAGAGGCCGCCATGATAAAGATCGATAAAATCAGTCGCATGACTCGCATTCGTTCCCAGTTTTAGGATACTACTCGTCGATTTCTTCGAGATCTCCGTCGATGATCTCCGCGGTGCCGATCTCCTCCGGAAACGGCTCCTCGTCGCCCTGATCCGCGCGCCCGACTCGTTTTGCTGCCTTGCCCATTCGTCCCACTTTAGCGGCCAACTGACTCGCTAAATGAGAGCGCTTTTCCTCCGATTTCTGCTCGGCCTCACTCGGGATCGAAGCTGAAGGGGCCGCCGCCGCGCGGGCCTCTGTCACGCGCTCGCGCGAAGTTGTCCTGGGCTCCTTTGGATGCGCCGCCTTATGCACCCAGAGAGAAGGGTCCAACTCAGGACGAGGCGGCCGGTCGGGGTAAGGCAACCCATTGCCGTTATAACGAAACAGCTCTGTTGAAGGGCGAGGTTCCGGTCGCGCTTGAGCTTGTGGCTGCCAATCACGAGCGATTACCGGCCGCAGCAGAATCAAACCCGGGATCGGTTTCTGAGGAACGAACTCGCTTTCTGAGCGATCGTCTCGCGCTTGCTCAACGCTTTCGTCACGCTCGGCGATATCGCCGGCCCGCTCGGCCTGCTCGGGATGAATATCCGCTGGCTTAAGCGCAGCCGGATCGACAAGCTCTATGCGCGCTTGGTCCGCTGGCTCGCGAAGATCTACAAAGGACACCTCATCTAAACTCACATCCTTCAGCTCCGCGGTGTTGAGATCGACGGGAAAGGCTTCTGACGCATCAGACTCATTAGTTTCATCGAGCATCTGCACATCGCTGAGTAGATCGTTTTTCACCAATAACAGGTGGTCAAACACTGCCTGCGAGTCCTCCTCGAACCGCAACGAGTCGAGCAGCAGATCATACCGCGCCTCGTCCGGAGCATCGACGCCGTTATCGATGACCTCCAGGCATCGCCCAACACCGGCGAACGCGGGGATTCCATCCGCTAGATACACGATGAATTGTGCCCATTCGCCCTCTACGACCCGCGATGCGGAGGACAAAATGATCTGGTCTTCGCCGACCCGCTCGACGAATCCTTGGGCTAGATGAGAAATGTCACTAAATTGTGTCTTGATGGTAAGAGGTTCGCTCATTGGGCGTCAGGCTCCTTGTCCAGGGGGCGCGTTTCCACCCCGTTTTCATTGCTTAAAAGTAGTTCGATTCGACGTTCAGCCTCATCCAGGCGACGAGCGCCTAGACGCGAAAGGCGCACCCCCTCCTCAAACGTCGAGAGCGATTTTTCGAGGGGCGTATCTCCCTTTTCCAGCTCTTTAACCATACGATCCAACCTCGAGAGTATCTCTTCAAAGCTGAGGTCGTTTACCTCTTTTGTTTCTTTTTGGTTTGTTTTCGCGGCCATGGTTAAGATTCCTTGCAATTAACGATGCCCGAGACCGCCACCGCTGGTCAATAACCCTTTTGCCTACACACCTATCCACCCATGATAAAATCGCGTGAAAAGGCTATCACGTACGAACGGTTTATCGGTTAATAGGTCCAGTTGACCAGCCTGTTTTGGACAGCATAATCAGCGAAAACGGATGTCCGACGATCAAGCACAGCGACAAAACCAGCGACAATACGCCCACGCGGTAATCATTCCAGGCAACCATGACGGGGTCCATCTAGGCCACCGTGCATTGATATATAGGGCTCGAGCCTATGCCGGCGAACGCGGATGGCGCGCGGTCGCCTTGACCTTTGATCCCCATCCCACTCAAATCCTAGCCCCCGATCGGGTTCCCCCTCTTTTAACCACGATCGAACGGCGCTGCGAGCTGATGAAAGGCGCCGGCGCCGATCAGGTCATCGTTCAGCAATTTGGAGAGGAGTTCGCCTCGCTCAGCCCTGAAGATTTCATGCAAAAATGGCTGTTCGAATCGCTCAACGCTCGCGCCTTGGTCGTGGGCCCGAACTTCGGTTTTGGAAATCGGCGATCAGGCGATGTCCAAACCTTGCGTCGACTTGGTAAAAAGTACGATTTCGAAGTGCTGGTGGTCGAGCCGATACGCGATGCAGAGGAAATCGTCTCCTCCAGCGCCATTCGCCACGCGATTAGCAAAGGAGATCTACAAAAGGCCACGCGTTATCTCGGGCGTGTTCACGAGGTGAGCGGTAAAGTCGTACCGGGAGATAAAAGAGGACGCGAGCTGGGCTTTCCAACGGCGAACTTGAGTTGTGACTCTGTTTTGTTGCCTCCCGACGGGGTGTACGCGGTCGCCGCCCGAAAGATCTCTCCGCTACATTCGGAGCTGTTATACGGTGTGGCAAATATCGGTGTGCGGCCGACCTTTCAAGCCGGCCGCTCGGTTGAGGCTCACCTCTTTGATTTTGACGAGGATCTGTACGGGGCGACGTTGCGTATCGGCTTCGTCACGAGAATTCGCGGGGAGAAAAGCTATCAAACCGCGGACCAACTAAGAAAGCAGATCGAAAAGGATTCGAACTTGGCGCGAGCGTTGTTGCCTCAAATAGAAAAAGGGGAACTATCGTGGTTATAAATCAAAAATACGTATGGCAACCCGAGGATAGACCGTCTAAAAGAGGTCAGAAAAAGGGGTCGTTGGGTTCGGCTGTGCAACTCGGTTTCAAACAGATATTGGAGTATAGCAGCCACTCGGTTAACCGCCGCGCGAAAGAGGTAACGGCTAAGATACCCGGGCTCGAACGAGCGCGAGAATTAATGAAAACGGCTATCAGCTCCGCGACCATCGCGATTCCGCGACAGCTCGAGTTGTTGCGCGGATGGTCTCGGCTGCTTCCCTCGGGCGTACGACCCGCTCGGCCTATAACAACGCCGTCAAGAGAGCCGAACTATGAGCCATTTTTTTTAGAGCCTTCCGCTTCTGAGATAGTCGAGACCGCGCCCTTTTCCGATGATCAGAGGGCAAAGCATTCATCTGTTCCCTCCGATCCCCCGGAAGTTGAAATGGCGTCCGGTGACGCGGGTGAACCGTTGCGGGAGAGTACGCCCGGCTCTGAGATCGAACCGATATCTCTTGAGACAAGGGATAGAATGGCGCGAACAGATCGATTTACCCTTACGCCTGCAAGGTCTCGCTTCATGGCACGCGTGCTCGCTTCTCAGGGGCACCGAGACTTGGCCTTGTCCATCTACGAAGAGCTCATCGAGCATAATCCCGAAGAACGAGATCTACGAGAGGAGGCGGCGGAGGTCCGAAACGGACAGCTCGTATGCGATCAATTCGTCCGGCTCTCAGATCATTTACCCGCCGATAGCGGCGTAGGGCTGTTCGACGACGAAAAACAGATCACGCTGCTCGATTCGAGCGAAGGCGAGCTTAGGCTAAGCTGGACTGTTACGCCCGAAGGCCGCTTAAGGGCCGAAAGTGTGCTCGGTCAGCCGGGCGAGCTCGTGATCCGCGTTTTCGAGGTTTTAACCGATTCCGATGCGATCGTACGCACGCGGGTTATCGAACACGGTCCGGTGCCCAATAACGGAAGCTGGACGGCCACCGAGTTGGAGGTCGAATCCCGCCGATCGGTTGCGGTCGGCGTACGAGCGGAACAAAGGTTCGCCTCCATTGCTCACATACCTTTTGCCGAGATGTGAGCGAACGGCATAGGCTCGGATTTCTGCAACGCCGGGGTGAAAACGACCGATACAAGCTACAAGCCCGCGTTTTCACCAACGACGTAAACGCGGAGGAAGCAAAAGCAGGATTTCTCCGCGAATCCTCTTAACGAACAAAAGGCCGATAATGCCGAAGAAAGGCGCTTCTTCGGTCTTTCGGTCAGGTAGCGCGTGCGCGTTCAAGGGTAGCCATGACTTTACGAAAAGCGGCAATACAGCGATTCGCAGGCGTCGCCCTCCTGCTGGCCACCGGCTGCGGAACCACCGGTTGGTTGCCGTCGGCCAAGATCGCCGTGGCGGGCGTCGATCGCACTGAGTATCAGCACGAACAAGCCGCGAGAAAGAAGTTCTTATTAGAAGCGTATGCGCACCTTTTATGGAAGCTAGAACCGGCCGAGGTCTACCCGTTCGCAAAAACCGATTACGACCGAAAAATTCGATTGTTAAAGAGCGACCGTAATCGCTGCCACCACCACTGCTTATGCCGATGGGAAGATATCGAGCGAAACCGCGTAATCGCACAAACCGACGAAAGCTGGGCAAAATGAGACTCGACCTATTCGCCTTGATAACCACCGCGCTTTTACCCCTTGTAGCCAGCTCGACCGGCCGCGCGCAGAGTCCTGAAGCGGGTAATGAAATTTATAAAGAACCGTCGCAAGCAGCTCGCCCAAGCAACGCTGCGAGGTCCTCGACGCGATTTACGCCCGCCGAGATCGCTCGGGCGCTGCGTAAGTACGCACACGAGCCGAGCGCGGCAAAAGTCGCCGCTCTAGCCGTGAAGTACGCACAGGCCGATCCCGAAAGGGCGGAACAAATGGCTTCTCGGGCCCGCACGGCGGGCTGGCTGCCGGTGGTCAAATTGGCGGTGCGTCGCGGACTCGCCCAAGACCTATCGGAGTACCAAACGATCGAGACCGATAGAACCAGCCTCTCGACCGACGACGATCTGGCACTGGAAGCCTCGCTGACCTTTGAGTTTGACCGATTGGTTTTTGACAGGAACGAGGTCCCGATATCGAGAGAGGAACGTTCCTTGAGGGAAACGCGCGCGGAGCTGGTTCGCGGCGTAATCAACCTCTATTTTGAAAGGAGACGTTTACAGCTCGAACGCGATCTCGGGCTCGATTGGCCTATCGAGCGCGAGATGCGGATCGCCGAGATCGAGGCGTTACTGAACAGCTTTACGAACGGAGCATTTGGGAGCATGATATCGAACAAGCGCTAGCCATAGCTCGGAGGGTTATGCAACCGAATCGACGTCAATACACCAGGTACCAGGTCGCTGTTGCGGCGGAGATCGAAATCGAGGGCGAGACGAAAATCGGTGAGACCCGCGATGTTTCGCTAGGAGGCGCGTCCGTCAGCATCGACTGTCAATTAGAGGAAGAGCGCGTTGTCGAGCTCGCGCTGATTCTCACTGAAGATGGCATTGAAGACCCGGACGAGGAACCGTTTGAGACCCGGGCCAAAGTCATCTGGAGCGCTCCCTGCGACGACGGACGATTTGTCATCGGCATCCGATTCGTACAGCTTGGCGACGAAAAAACGGCTCAGCTCAAACGTTTTATCGAGGCTATGAGGAATAATAACTAGGCCGGGAAATGATGAACCGGTACCGGCGAGGATGCGGCGATATTTTGTGAAACGGCCGCGATATCCCTTAGAGCGTGTTTAATAAGGTCCGACCGAGTATTTCGGAGCGCGACGGTCCAAGATGCAAGGAGCCGCGACGAAGGACTAGCAGC
>JAFGIB010000063.1 GCA_016929805.1 Deltaproteobacteria bacterium
GAGCCGGCGCGAGGACGAAAGCCGGTTTTACGGGATGAATTGGCCGCCGTCGTAGTCAAACAGCAGTACCCCCCTGAACGGTTACGCCGTTTCAAAAACCTGCGCTCTAACGGGTGTGAAAAACAAGCGTAACGCCGCGATATGCCTCGATACTTTTAGGCATATGCGGTATAAGCTCTGCAAACTTCGCGCTCGTCCTATACGCGTAGTATGTTGCCTCGACTGCAACGTTTACATTCAGCCGGTTACGAGGCCTACTGTAATTATTTTCAGGTTGTTATGACAAAGGAAAGGCGTGTTTACTCGTCAGTACTTTGGCTCTGGCTCGCTGGTCTGGCGTTGGTCGTTGCCGAGGGGGTTCGGGCGCAGGCTGACGAGAAAAGCGAGACCGACGAGACTTACACCGCCACCGCCCGGGTGGCGCGCGAGCAGTTCGACTCGACGCTGAGCGAATCTAAAGTGGAACGGGAGCAGGGGGACCGGGCGGCGGCGGGCGAGGTCGGCGACAGGCTGGAGCTGGCCGAGGGGGTGGTGGTACAGCGGACGTCGAGCGCCTCGTCGGCTCCCATCTTGCGGGGTTTGACCGGAAACCGGGTGCTGTTGATGCAGGACCAACTGAGACTCAACGACTCGCTGACGCGCCCCGGGGGCAACGCGCTCCTCAATCTAGTCGACCCGGAGTCGGTCGAGCGCGTGGAGGTGATCCGCGGGCCGGCGTCCGTGCTCTACGGATCGGATGCGCTGGGCGGGGTGGTGCAGTTGCGTACCTACGAATCGGGCGCCAGGCCTGGAGCGGCCGGGGAGGCGGACGCGACGGCCTACGCGCGGGGCGCGAGCGCGGAGCGGTCCGGGCGGGCGCAGGGGGCGGTCCGGGGCCTGCTCGGGCCGTTCGGCGCCAGGGTTTCAGGCGGTTACGGGCACGCGGGGGAGATTTTGCGAGGGGGGGGACTCGGCGAGCAGCCGTTCACCGGGTATGACGCGTGGTCGGCCGCATGGCGCATCGATGCCGCGCCGGATCGGCGGCACCGGATCTCGCTCTCGTGCCAGTCGGGGCACCTACTCGATGTGCCGCGCTCCGATCTTTCGACAGCCGAAGATCAGAGGGATACCAAGCAACTGGACAGAGACGCGGCGATCGTCGACTACTCGGGGAACTTTACCGAGCTCAACCACCTTCGGCTGAGGTCGTACCTCGGGCTTTCATCGAGGCGGGAATGGAGACAGCGGCGGCGCTCCGGAGAGGTGGAGAACGAACGCGACAGCGTGCTCGGCTATCACGCCGGCCTGAACGCGGCGGTCGGTCTGTCCAGCCTTTCGAGCCTCGACGTCGGAGCAGAAACTGTGCTGGAGGATGTCGGAAGCGGTATGGAGGTCGTCGATGCAAATGGGGCGGTCACCCGCGAGCGCGGTCGCTACGTGGATGATAGCCGCTATAATACCTATGCCCTCTATGCTCTGTTCTCCTATATGCTGTTCGATTCCTGGACCGCGCTGGCCGGAGCGCGTGGCACTCTGATCGACGCCCAGGCGCCGGTCGATCCGCTTTTTGAACCCGATATCGGAGTCGAGCGCCAGCTCGACCGGCGCATGTTCGGGGTGGTGGGCTCGGCGGGCGTGCGCTACGACGTGAGCAAGACGTTGTCATGGACCGCGGGACTGCTCGGTGGTTTCCGCGCGCCTATCTTGGAGGATTTCCAGGCGCTGGGCGGAGGCGCGCGCGGGTACACCATCCCCAACCCCGATCTCGACGAGGAGCGCTCGTGGACGCTACAGACAGGGATGAAGTGGGACGAGAGGCACTGGCAGCTTGAAGCCTATCTATTCGGCAGCCTGCTGACCGATCTGATCGAGCGGATACCCACTGAGTTCATGGGGTTGACCGAGATAGACGGCGAACGCTTGCAGACGCCGACCAACGCCAGCCGGGGCGTGCTTCTGGGTACGGAGCTGAGCGTCTCGCGGCGCTTCGACTTCGGCCTGCGGGCGGGCGTGGCGGGCTTTGCCAACTGGGGCGTGACCGAGCGGCCCGACGCCGACGGCAATCAGGTGAGCGAGCCCGCGTCCAAGGTTCCACCACCCATCGGGGCGTTGCTCGTGGGCTTTGATCCGAGGGGCACGCCATATTGGAGCGAGGCACGGCTTACAGGCGCGCTGCCACAGTGGCGCCTGAGCGAGAGCGACAAGAACGACGTGCGTATCTGCGAGAACGGCCCCGAGGATTGCGATCAAGCGGACGGTTGGGTCGACATCACGCTGCGCGCCGGCCTGCGCTTCGACAAGACCCTTCTGCTGTCGCTCGGCGTGGAAAACCTGCTCGATAGCGGCTACAAGAGCTACGCCTCGGGCGCCTACGCGCCGGGGCGAAACTTCACCGTCGCCCTGCGCGGATCGACCGAGTAGCGCAAGGGTGGCCGATGACATTTTCGCGAGCTATTGACGGCTTCGCGCGTCAGTTGATCGTCATCGAGAAGCTCTTACAAGCGAAGTCGATGGGCACGTTGTCCGTTCCGCTGATCTCGAAGCCAAACTGAGCCGCCCCGATGGTTCCGTCCTGGATCCACCCCTGGTCCCTCGCCCAATTCAGCAGGGCCAGGATGTCTACCGTCGCCGAGGTGGTGTTAGCGGTCCGCACGAAGGAGATAACGTTGGTCCCACCGCTCTGGTGATAGACGTTCCAGGTGTGGCCGCCGAGGGTGAGATCGGTGGCGCTCGGTACGGGTTTACCTTCCGAGTCCCAGGACGTTGCGATGGGACCGACGTTGCCGACCGTGTACATCCAGATCATGATCTCGCTCGGGACCCAGATGTCATAGCTCGCTTCCCAGTCGCCTGTGCTCGGAACCGTGATGTCGAAGCTGCTGGTGAAGGTTACGAGCGAGCTGATGCTCTTGCCCACGTTGACGAAGCCGCTGTTGGGGTAGGACTTAACGCCGCTCGTGGCCGGCTGCGTGGATTGGACCGTCCAGTGGCCTTCGTCCCAAGCGGTGATGCACTGAGTGCCGGCTCCGCCTCCCCAGACGTTGTTGTAGATTTCGTAGTCGCCGCTGGTCCAGTGATCGTAGTTGCCGCACGCGATCCACGGACCCTCGCCCATGGCGCAATCGCTCTCGCTGCAGGATCCTATCAAAAGCCATTGATAGTACTGGCCGTTGTTGGTCTCGGGGTTTACCTCGTAGGCGAACCCCTGGTTCTTGTAGAGCTTACAATTGTACTCGACCAGCTCGCCGGCCGTATTGTAAATCACCTTCGAATTCCAGACCGGGTAGCCCGCGCAGCTCACGTCGCCGCCGCTCGACCCGCCATTCGTGCCTCCCGAGCCGATATCGATACCGCCCGAACCGCCGTCGGTCGTGCCTCCCGAGCCGATATCGATACCGCCCGAGCCGCCGCTTTCAGCCGAGCCGCCCTTGCCGCTTTCGCCCGAGTGGCCGCCCGAGCCGCCCGCGGCCGATGAACCTCCGGCGCCCGGTGAGCCGCCGCCGCTACTATCTTCCCCGCCGCCGTTTCTCCGGCAGACCGCCGACCCGCCGGAAGGCACGCATGCGTAGCCACTCGGGCAATCGTCGTCCGTGGTGCAAGCGCTCCCCGACACACCGGAACCAGCGTCGGAGCAGCCGGCGGAAAACGCGACCATAAGAACGAATCCGAAAGAGACGAAGTCGCGGCGGGTCCGGCGGTAAGCAGGTGTGACTTTCATGATGAGATTCCTTTAAGAAGTACGGTTAGCCTTTATGTATCGCGAGGATATCGTCGAAGCTTATGGCTAACTTCTTTTCTATATCCTTGAGTATCGGAAGAGAAAAAATTCGTGTTTTAAATAAGAAATTTCCTATAGCCATTTTGTTCTTCCATTCCTCTTTTTTCACATGTCCCTCTCGGATCAAACACGAAAGCTCGAAAATATACGGGTTATATCCATTAATATTGTAATCCAGATATAGCATGGGAATATTGAGCAGGCAGTTGGTCTTAAGGGTCGACGACTTACTTTTGACGATAAGGTTTTCCGCCTGCAATGTCCGGCGAATATCTTCGACACTGTAATCCCAAACGTGCAGCGGGCAAAGGACTCTCGGCACGTTATCCATAAAAGAGATATCCGGCGACGGTAACACGCTCTCCAAGTCGCGCTCGGTGAAGGGCCCCTGGAGCATCTCTTTTTTATGAGTAGGGATAAAGTAATCTCGATTGACGATTTCATTTCGAGGCATCTCATAGAAGATATTATCCGGCTGCCATCGCGCGTACCCCTGAATGATCAAGGGAATTTCCCATTGCAAGGCATATTTAATTGCGATCGCCTCTATTACGCAGCCGCAAGCGTAACAGACGGAATGAACGAAATCTTTGCCGATCTTATGGTTAAAAAAATGCCGATATAACTTGAGAAAAAACCCGCTGCCGGGAGTAATAAATAGATGATCGACGCCTATTCTTTGTATAATCGTTTTTATATTATCAATCGCCACGGAGCTTAAAAAGCCCGTATCTACGGAGACGGCCAATATTCTTAGACCGTACTCCTTCTTTATCCTGTGTAAAAGATACGTGCTGTCCTTACCGCCGCTAAGCGCGATTAATACATCATAGTCCTTCGGGCCCCGCGTGCTACGCAGGGTCCTCTCCAGATCTTCTCGAAGCACCTGCCTTCTTTCGGCGCTACATGCGTGGACACTCTTCGTCGTCTCCTCGGCTTGGTATCGGCAATAATTGCATACGCCCTTCTCATCGAAGACAATCGCAGGGTAGTTTTTTGGAAGTAAACATATGGAGCAGCTAGACATGATAGAAGTATACCGCTCGTGCGGTTTTTTTAAAAAGGAAAAAGACCCACGGGGGGCGAGGAAGACATTATCCCTAACGTTCCCGATGCGAGTCGCTGCAGTCCGGATCGAGGGGGCTCGTACTACAACGAGACCAAAGAGCGACTGATCGCCTGCGATAGCACCTGTCAGACGTTCCAGCGTTCAAGCGGCCAGCTCTTCGTCATCTTGGGGTGTGAAACCGTTGTTCTGATGTAGAATCTTTTAAAGAGCGTGTTTAATAATGTCCTCCGCTGGTCTCTAGCAATTACGGCGACGAACGCCGATTTAGGCGTGCGCCCCTTTATCCGCGAATCTCGATCGTCGTACCTATATCTGATAGGTAGGACGACGGTCTTAACGACGTGCTGGTGTGGACGTCTGGGCCGCTGTGAATAAACGTATGCCGAGTACGCTAAAAACCAGGAGGGACATTTCAGCAAAAAACGGTGGTGAGATTATCGCCGACAGATACCTGATACAAAAAACTCTCGGTCGAGGGGGAATCGCGGTCGTTTATCGCGTGATCGATACCGCGACTAAAAAAAACGTCGCGCTCAAGAAGCTGCAAAAGCGGGAAACCGGCGAAAAACAAAAACACCTGGTCGAGCTGTTTGAGCACGAATATCTCACCCTGGCCCAGCTCGCGCACCCCAGGGTGGTCGAGGTTTACGACTTCGGTATCGCTGATGAGGCGCCCTATTACACCATGGAGCTACTCGGTGGCGGCGACTTGCGCGAGCTATCCCCTTTGCCTTGGCAGACCGCGTGTTCGCTTTTCTGCGATGTCTGCTCGGCGCTCAGCCTGTTACACTCGCGGCGCTTGATCCATCGCGATATAACGCCGCGTAATGTGCGCTCCACCAAGGATTCACTGGCGAAGCTGATGGATTTCGGCGCGATGGGCCCGATGGGAACCTGCAAGCAGCCTATCGGCACCCCACCCTTCACCGCGCCGGAGGTGTTGGCCCTACAGCCGTTGGACGCGCAGACCGATCTCTATTCGTTGGGAGCCACCCTGTACTATGCGCTAACCGGACGCATCGCCTATCCCGCGCGTAGCTTCAAGGAGCTGCGCCGCTCGTGGCGCAACCTACCGGGCCCGCCTTCCAACTTTTTTGACTCCATTCCGCGGTCGCTGGATGAGCTCGTCATGTCTTTGATAAGTCTCGACCCCGCCGCTCGCCCGATAAGCGCCGCCGAGGTGATAGAGCGATTGAGCGCGATCGCCTCAGTGAGACTCGACGAACATCTGCTGGTCTCGCAAGCCTATTTGCTGAAACCCAGGCTGTTCGGCCGGGATGAACAACTGCTAAAATTCAGAAAAATGGCGAGCCGGACGCTTTGTGGCTCGGGCGGCACCCTGGTCATCGAAGGCGCATCCGGAACCGGTCGTTCGAGGTTTCTCGACGCCTGCGTGCTGGAAAGCAAGCTGGCCGGCGCAACCATCTTAAGAGCGGATGCGACGGACGCCCAGACGGGTAACTGGGGCGTAATGAATACTATAACCGCACAGCTTCTTACCGCGTTGCCCGTGATCGCGATGGAGGCCGCGAAACCCTATCTTCCGGTTTTAGGCCATATTCTGCCCGAGATCGTTACCCGGTACCCAAAATCCGGTTTTTCGACTCGCACGCTCGAGCCTGGCGAAGAGCGACCGCATACCGAGGTCAGCTCGATAGCCGGACGAGGAAGACACCGCTCTCGGAAAGACCCCTTGTCGCCGCGTTCAGCCGAAGCTCCGCCCGGCCGGCGAAGCGACCGGCGGCGCGAGACCGCGAGCCGGCCCGAGATCGTTTTAGAGGAGTTCAGCGATCCACAGGAAATGCGCCCGCGGGTGCAGGCGGCGCTCTGCGAGTGGTTGCTCAAGGTGAGCGACGAACGCTCTCTGGTAATGTCGATCGACGATTTTCAAGGAATCGACGAGCCCTCGGCGGCCTGTATCGCGCTTTTAGCCAACCAGAATTCGAGCAAAAAGCTGATGCTTGTCGTAACCGTCGACCTCGACGCGCCGCCGACCGCCGCGACCGCGCTGCTGCGCTCGGCCTCCTTCAGCCTCAAGCTGAGAAACCTGAGCGCGGAAAGCACCCTCGAGCTCGTCACCTCGGTCTTCGGCGACCATACCCAAGCGAGGCTTCTTTCAGATAGACTTTATAAAATATCCGACGGCAACCCGAAAGCCGTTATACAGGTGGCGCAGCATTTAGTGGACACGAAGGTGATTCAATATCGCGCCGGGACCTGGACGCTGCCCCATCAGATCGATGCCGGTGAAATCCCGGGCAGCTTTGCCGAGGCGCTAAAAGAGAAATTGGACCGATTGAGCGGCGAGGCGCTCCGCCTGGGACAAACCCTGGCTCTATGTCCGGGCACAAGCTTCTCTTTTGAGGAGTGCTCTACGCTTCTGGCCGGGAGTAACAAGGGGCGAGTGCTCGAGGTGCTCACGGAGCTACAGGCCTGCGGCGTCATCTGCTCGGACGGCCGCAGCTACGCGCTAAGCCACCAGGGTTGGGCTTCGGCGCTTCTACAAGCGATCGGCGAGGCGAGCGAACGGGCCGCGCATCTCGGTCTGGCCGAGATATTGATGAAACGCGAGGCTCCAGCCTGTCGGGCGACTCGGCACTTTTTCGCCGCCGGACAAGAGCAGCGTGGGTTGGATTTATTAGTAAATGACGCCGTGAGCAACAGAGAGAAAATCGAACGTAACGCGAAAGCCTATTCGGATTTTGTGACCAGTTTGCCGAACGAGTGGCTCGCGGTCTACGAGCAAGCGCTCGAGATCTGTCGTCGCTCGGGCCGTCCTCGAAAAGAGATCTATATTCTTCAAATGATGATAACGCGAATCGGCGATCATATGGGAATCGGCAATACCAGCCACGTGATCGAGGTCGCGGAACAGCTCGTGCGTGACAGCGGCCTGGATATCTACCGCCGATTAGACGACTCAATCGAGCCGGAAAAACGGCTCTGGCGCGCGCTCGAGCTCGCGCAAAAGAGGTATGATTCTACCCCCGAGCGAGACCGGGTTCTCTCTCCGGCCGAGTCTGTGGCCGACTTGGCGCGAATTACGAGCGCCGCGATCGGCATTTCCGCCGCGGCCTACAACTTCGATCTGCTCGAAGCCATGCCGTCTCTCGAGCCTCTGGCGCCGCTTTCGCCGGCCCTGGGCCTGATCAACAACAGCATGCGCGCCGTTCAGTATTCCAACTCCGGCCATCTTGAGCTTTCCGCTCGAGGCCTGCGGGAGATCGTAGAACGGCTTTCGCAACCCGATCGAGCGGGACTGGACGAGACGATTCATGAGTACACCGACCTCGGGCATCGCTGGGGTCTGGGGCTGTTGGAGGCGAGCTTCGGCATCAAGTCGGCGATCGCGTGGGCGGACGCGATCGAAAAGCACCCGCTTCACCGGGTCAACGCGTGGTGCGTCCGCATGGTCTACCACTTGCGCCAGGGAGACATCGAGCAAGCCGAGGCAAGTAAGAAAAAAATGGAGCTTCTACAGATCCAAAACAACCCGACGCAATTCTACCAGGGAACCTACCAATACGCGGAGCTGACGGTCTATATTCTCGCGGAGGACTTGATCCGGGTTCAACGAATAATACCGGGCCTACAAGCCATGGCGGAGCGCTTCGCCACTTGGAAGCCGATACTTCATCTCGCGCGGGGCGAATACCAGCGAATTCGCGGCGATTACCGCTGTGCGCTGGCTGAGTTAGAGCAAGGCTTGGCGCTGGTGACAGCGGGACGGCATTTGGTTTGGTCGATGCTGGTCAGCTCCTATTTGAATACCCTATTTGATTTAAAACGCTTGCCCGAGGCAAGAGCGATCGGCGAAAAGGAGCTGCGGATCGCCGAGCAAATCGGCCTCAAATTTTATGCCACCCCGATTCGCTTATCGCTGGCTCTGATTCAGGCGGCGTTAGGCGACTCTGAGCAAGCCGTCGAAAACTCTCAAGCGGTCATCGATACGTATCTCGCCCTCGGTACTACCGGCGTTGCGCTCGGGATAGCTTATGAAACACGCGCCGGCGTGGCGATCCTGTTAAAAGACGATCCGAGCTTTCGAACCTTTTCGAGACTGTGCGCCGAACAGTACAAGGCGGGGAACTATCCCGCTCTGGTCGCGAAGTACGACAAGTTGATGCATCAAGCGCGGCAGGCCGGGTTAGCACTTGAAGACGATGCAGAGAATCAGGCGCGTATCGAAACGAAGTTACAGAAGAAGTATTCCGATATCGTTTGCAGCGTGATGACGGATTGCAAGGGTCGTGAAGAACGCGCGCAACGAGCGCTCGAGCTACTGGTCAATGCCAGCAATAGCGCCGGAGGCTATCTTTACCTCGTTCGGCAGGGCGGTCCCGAATTATGCGCGCGAGTAGGCAACCAGCCGCCCCCGGCCCAAATGGATACGAGCGCTAGAAGCTACATCGAAGCGGAGTGCGGACAGATGGGCAACGCCACGGTGACCGTGGCGGATTTGATAGAGCACACGAGCGAAGAGGTCGTCTGGTCCGGCTCGCGAGATGAAACCTTTCAGCCGGTGTTGATCGGCCACAACAGCGAGGAAGGCTACGCGATCACCGGCCTTGCGGTGTTGCGCATCGACCCGGATAGAGAATTTAACCTTCCGGCTGAAGCCATCATCGCGATGAGCAAATCCTTTCTCGAGTCAGGCGACGCCGTGACTTTACCTTAACGTTGTAAAAAATCCGTCGGCGTAAAGCGCTTCACTCGCGAAAAATAGCGCGAACTAAGGGTGTGCTCACTTTTTTCGGACCTCACTTAGGGTGCACTAAGCTGCGGCCCAAAAAAAGTTCCGCGCGCCCTTATTTCATCGCTTTTTTCGCGTTTCCGCTCGAC
>JAFGIB010000064.1 GCA_016929805.1 Deltaproteobacteria bacterium
GAGCCGGCGCGAGGACGAAAGCCGGTTTTACGGGATGAATTGGCCGCCGTCGTAGTCAAACAGCAGTACCCCCCTGAACGGTTACACGTTCTTTGCAACGTTAAGGCCTCGCCCCAAAATAACTTGTTCGTATTTCGGAGCGCGACGGTCCCGGATGCAAGGCGCGACAACGAGAAATATCGGCAATATTCTAAGGAGTCGCAACGCCGCAGACGGGGCCGTCCCGCCCGAAAGATGGATAAGTTATTTTGTGGCGAGGCCTAAGGTGGAGTTGCGTTTTCATGTGCGTCCGCCGCGCTATGTTTTATTAATCATTGATTCGAAAGCCGAAAATCGTTTTTTGGCTTATGCTGCGCTATCGGTTGTTCCGGCGAAAAGAATGCGACCATTGCCGCGAAAAAGTCTTTTTTATCGGAACAGCGAACGACCGCGAACGGACGTTTTTTTATAAATGCAATGGCATGAATCCGGACCAATTATACAATCCATAGAGAATAAGCATAAAGGAGAGGTTGTATGCAGACACAGAGCTTGGCTCCCGAAAAACTTCGCAAGCAGGTAGTCAGCCGCGCTATCCGCAATATCAAACGGGGAAACACCGACGATGATTCCCGGCGAGGAATGTTTCGGCCGGAAATCCGTTTGGATTTGCAGAGATCAAGGTTGATGACGGAATCGTATCGGGAAACCGAAGGGCAGCCGATGGTTCTGCGGCGGGCCAAGGCCCTGGCTAATATTCTAAACAAGATGGGCATCTTCATTCGGGAATACGAGAGGATCGTTGGTTATCAAACGGCTGATCCCAACGGTATTTTTCACCCGATTGAGCAAAACTGGAAATCGCCCCAAAGGTTGGTCAATAGTGAAGCCGGCAGAACGCTGCTCGACGACGCCGGCAAAAAGGAGCTCGACGAACTATGCGCGTACTGGAAGGGTAAATCCATAAGCGACCGCCACCAGGCGTCGTTGCCCGCGCATCTAAAAAAGTATTGGACATACGAGGGGACGTTTCTCTGGACTCAGCTCTCCGAGTTAGGCATTCCTAATTATAAAAAGTTGTTCAAGTTGGGATTGAACGGGTTGATTTCAGAAATAAAGCAAAAGATTTCCGCATTGGATCAAGAGATTCCCGGCGATTACCTCGAACAAAAAAACTTTCTCGAAGCGGCCGTGATTTCCTTGCAGGCCGTGATCGATTTCGCGGGCCGTTATTCAGCGTTGGCCGAAAACTCCGCTGCCAAAGAGGAAAACGAAAAGCGCAAAAAAATTCTTGAGGAAATCGCCCGGACCTGCCGCCGGGTACCGGCCAACCCGCCCGGGACATTCATCGAAGCGGTTCAGTTTTTCTACTTTATACATCTGGTACGTTATCTGGAATATTCCACCCTGGGAATAGGCGTTCGAATCGACCATATCTTCCGCCCTTATTACGAAAAGGATTTGGCGGAAAAAAGGATCACGAAAGAAGAGACGCTCGGGATTTTACAGTTGCTTTGGATCAAGCTCAACGAGCTCGGGCTCGTATATTCCCCGACCGTGAGCTCCGTGTACGGGGGGGTGGCGTCGCTTCAGGCGGTGACCATCGGCGGCACCGATGAAAACGGCAAGGATGTGACGAACGACCTGACCTATTTGACCCTGGAGGCTGCGAAGTCGCTAAAAATAATCGAACCGAGCATCGCCTTGAGATTGCACGAGGGGACGCCTGACGAGGTCTATTCCAAGGCGGCTGACGTTATAAAAACCGGAATCGGATATCCCTCCCTGTTCAACGACGAGGCTTTGATTCCGCTTTTCGAACGCTGGGGCATTACCGGGCGCGACGCCGAGCAATATGCCATAAGCGGCTGCGTTTACATCGAGATTCCTGGAAAAAACGTGGTCCGGCGTTCAGTCGGTTATTTTGTCCTGCCGAAATGCTTGTGGTGGGCGCTGCATCAGGGCGTGAACCCGAAAACCGGCGAGCAGCATGGAGCCAGAACGCCCGATCCCGCGACTTTCAAAGATTGGCGAGATGTTCTTGAGGCCTATGCCGAACAAGTAAAGTTCTTTACTAACAAGATAGAGCAACTCGAGAGAATCAACAATGAGCTTCTGGCCGAACACTGTCCCCGCCCGTTCTACTCCGCTGTTCTCGACGGCTGTATCGAACAGGGAAAGGATTGCCGTAAATGGGTCTATGATTCCATGGTTCATCATTTCGCGCAGGTGATCGGAGGGACAAATGTAGCAGACGCCATCACGGCGATCAAAAAGGTTGTTTTCGAAGACAAGAAAGTCACGCTTACGGAGTTGATCACAATCATGGATGAAAACTGGAAAGGCCGCGAGGACATTCGGCAAGCGTGTCTCGACGCCCCGAAGTTCGGCAACGATGACGACTACGCGGATCAAATCGCCGGTGAGGTACAGGTCAGGGGCGAAGCGGCCATGGAGTCGGTCAAAGACCGTTTCGGGCTTTCGCATCGAGGCGACGGTAGCGCCGTGTCCGCGACTTACGGATTGGCGATTGACACGCCGGCCACGGCGGACGGCCGTTTGGACGGCGAGCCTTTTGCCGATTCGACTCTGGCGCCCGCGCCCGGCAGAGACAAAAATGGTCCCACCGCTGTTTTAAAATCCGTATCGAAAATCAACACCGTGGATACGTTTAATCATCTACTCAATCAGAAGATCCTACCCGAATTCTTGGAAGACGATCTAAAGCCGGTATTCCTCGGCTATTTGAAAACGTGGAAGGAGTTGAATATCCCTCATATTCAATTTAATGTCGTCGATAAGCAGACCTTGCTCAGGGCAAAAGCCGAACCGGAAAAATACAGCGACTTAATCGTGAGAGTCGCGGGATTCAGCGCTTACTTCGTCGATTTATCTTCGGGCCTGCAAGATCATATTATCGCTCGTACGGAGCAAAGTTTGAGGTAAAAGCGAACGCATGGTGTCGAGGCATTATTTTTTATATCGCGACGGGTTGAGTCGCCGCGTTCGTCATCGAGCGGCATATAGAAAACGAGCGCGCGCCGCGTTGTTATTAATCAGAATCGAGATACGATCCATCAATGCAGAGCTCAGAATCTGACAAAGATATTAAGGGGCTGATTTTTAATATTCAGAAATTCAGCATACACGACGGTCCGGGGATCAGAACAACCGTATTTATGAAAGGTTGCCCGCTCAAGTGTCTTTGGTGCTCGAATCCAGAATCGCAGGCTTTTTCCATCAACCTTATCGTACGAGATATAAATTGTAGACGTTGTGGTGTCTGTGTTCAAGCCTGTCCACAAGGAGCGATCACTATCGACAAAAACAGCGGCAGAAAAATAGACTGGCAAAAATGCAATTCTTGTTTGATCTGCGTCGATAGCTGTCTCTATCATTCCTTGAATCGCTGCGGTCGATACGTGACGGTTCCGCAGGTTCTTGAGGAGCTTATTCAAGACAAGCTTTTTTATAAGAACTCGGGCGGCGGCATAACCATATCCGGAGGCGAGCCCCTTTCGCAAAGTCGATTTGTAAGCGCCCTGCTGGCCGAATGCAAAAAACAGGGATTGCATACCGCTCTGGAAACATCGGGGCACGGAAGATGGGATGAAATGAAAAATGTGCTTCGCTTCGTCGATTTAGTCCTGTTCGACATCAAGCACCTCGATGCGGATGAGCATCAGAGAATGACCGGGGTGAAGAACCATTTGATTCTGGATAATCTCCGGAAGGCGGCGAGTCAAAGCCGGATTTGGCTCCGCGTTCCCCTGATCGCCGGATTCAACGATTCCGCGGAGCATCTCGAAAAGATCGCCGAACTCGGCAAGGAAATCGGTGCACAAAAAATATCTCTTCTGCCCTATCACGAAGGGGGGAAGTCAAAATGCGAACAACTCGGTCTAACCTACGGATTTGCTGAAGGAAAAGCCCCTGATGAGGAAGATATTCATAGATTAAAGCGAATCATCGAAAAATCGGGGCTGACCGCGTCCGTCGGTAACTAAGGCCTCGGATCAAAATCAGAGCCCGTCCTATAGATACCGCGTTCTACCTTTCATCAACGTTTCCATCAATTGCGAGTTTATCTATCTCAGTCCTTGATCTCCCTATTGTCGCTTTTTTGATGCGCGGGCATCGAGTAAAAGAAATTGTTTCGAACGGGCAACTTCTGCCCGAGCAGACTTTGCCCGCTGGGCAACTTTTATACGTCCGGCCGGGATCGTAACGCCCAATCAATTTTTTATTTTTCAGTACGTTTCGCAATCATCGGAAAACACGGGGTTTTCTATACGGCCTAATTAAGCCGCGTCATATTTATTTGGCACGATTATTGGAATAAGAACGCGCATGGCTAAGAAACCTGCGATTCGAATGCAACGATTCAAACGGGCATCGAAAAGCGAATCTTCTTTCATACGGGTCGACCGAGGTAAACGCAAAGTCGGCCGGTGACGATGTGCTGCATTCATTCGATTGTTTTCATCAGGTCATCATCCCGAGCTTAGGGCGACCTGTCCGAGGATTTTTATCTGGTCTAAGTAGCGACTAAAACGCGGATATTAACTACACATTGTGGCTATCGCTAACGTTTTGAATACAAGTTTTACCGAACGAGTTGAAGCATTGGACCCCCTATTAGGTACCGTATTACAGGACCGCTATCGCATCGTCTCTCGATTGGGCGAGGGCGGGATGAGCGTCGTTTACGTGGTGGAGCACACGCTGATCGGCAGGCGTCTTGCGCTTAAAGTACTCGATCCGTCGCTCGCTAACAATGCAAACGCGATTTCCCGTTTCTACCGGGAGGCGCGAGCGGCGGCGGCGATAGACGACGAGCAAATCGTAGAGGTCGTCGATGTCGGAAAACTCGATAACGGTTCGCCATATATGTTGATGGAATTGCTCAACGGCCGCGACCTTAGAAAAGAGCTGGAAGCGACCGGGCCGATGACGATTGAGCGCGCCGTTGCTATCGCCATTCATTGCTGTCGCGCTTTAGGCAAGGCTCATAGGAAAGGGGTTGTGCACCGCGACATCAAACCCGAAAACGTTTTCATCACCCAAAGAAGCGACGGCTCCGAGTTGATTAAAATACTCGATTTTGGCGTATCGAAAATGGTCGAAAGCGGTACCGATTTGAAAAACGGGTCCTTAACCAGAACTGGAACCGCCATCGGAACTCCGCACTATATGTCTCCCGAGCAGATCAACGGAACGCGCGATATCGACCCTCGCGCGGACATATATGCGATGGGAGTCGTACTCTTCGAAATGTTAGCGAACCGAATCCCGTTTGAAGCGACGAACTACCCTCTTTTAGTTATGAAGATCATGAACGAGCAACCCCCTTCTTTGATGGGGTTACGCTCGGATATACCGCCTGAGCTCGATCAGGTGGTTCAACGAGCTCTTAGTAGAAAACGCGACGCGCGCTTTTCTTCGATGGCCGATTTTGCCGAGGCGTTAGCGCCTTTTTCTAACAGTTCCGTTCCGCAACTTACCCAATCCGGTGTCGTATTGCGCGAAACCCCCTGGCCCCCCGTATGGGAGCGTAGCGCCAGTCGCGCCAGCCCGAGCTTCTTACGCAACTCCTTACTGTTTTCAGGCGCGCTCGCGGGCGGCGCTATTATCGCTATAATCGTTCTATTTTTCATCAATGGATATGGTAGCAATCATAATCTCGTCAAGCCGATCGCGCCTTCAGAACCAACCGTCTCGAGCGAATCTCAACCCAATCCATCGACGAACGCCAGCCCCTCTCCAGAGTCGAGGATTGAGGCGCGCTCGCCTACCGTACCGATAGAAAGATCCGAGCCGACCGCGCCGGAAAATATCGCCGAAAGCTTCGAGAAAAAAGCGCGGTTTAAAGCTCCCAGTTCGAGTGAAAAGCAGTCTCAGCCGACGCTTCGTGAAACAAGAAAGCGCCAGGCCTCTCGGGGCCAACGGAATATCTCGGGTAATATTTCGACGAACTTCGGTTCTCCCGGGCAAAGCTTAAAATCTTCACCTGAACGAAAATCCGAAGCCTCGACGGGTCGCAGCGTAACGCTGCGCAATAGCCTGCGTTCGAACGTGAAAGTGACTTTCCGATGCGGAAGTAGTTCCTCAACCGCGAGCGTCACCGCGATGAGCGACTTATCGACCGTGCTGCCGAGAGAAAGCTGCGAGGTAAGCTGCAGCGGGGTGGGCCGTCCGGTCTGCCCCGCGCGGCTTGACGCCGCGGATAACGGGTTCGACATTCGTTGAATCATGGGTATGAGATATGAAGACGTTAATTATTTTTTTTATTTGTATGATAGCTGCTCCGGCCGCGCTGGCACAAACCGAGCGTATGATTTGTCCCGAGCTCGACGCCAGCGAGAGCCCCGAGAAACAAGCCGTGTGTTGGTTCAATCGAGACCAACGCGACGAGGCCGGGTGCGCGGCCGAAAAGCACGTCGCCGGGGTTTGCGCGCTACAAGCCGCGAGCTGGTGCTCTAAATCAGTGCTCGACGACGCTGAAGTGGCCAATGCCTGTTATTTAGCCTACGTACGAACCCGCCAATTCGACGAAGCGCTCTCGATAGAAAGATATCTACAAACGCCCCCCGTAGAGGTTACCAAGTGTTTGCAATCGCTTCAGGCGATAGACGCGAGATTCGTTTCGACGCCGTCTGACGCGGAGCTGCTGATTGACGGTCAGTCTTACGGAACGACCCCGGTACAGGTGAAGTTGCGCGGCGAATGGTGGAAGCGTAAGGCGACGGTGAGATTCGGAACCGTCGCTAATCCGAGCGATGTTGAGATTTCGCAAAAAGATCTAATCGCCGCGTTTGACAGCCGCTCCTGCACGATGGCGGATATATTGGTTAGCGGCCCCGGAGCGTCGCCGCTTTCGGAAGAACCGGATGAAGCCTCGATCGCGAGCCCGGGGTTCATCGAAGCGGTCGACAACGAACCGACCGACGAGCCGGCGGGGTTGTCCGCGCTCGACGTGGTTCTAGTTTCGGCGGGCGGCGTCGGAATAATTACGGGCGCGATATTATTGGGCATAGCAGCTTCTTCCGCCTCGGATCTCAGCTCGCCCGAAGCGCGTACGACCTGGACAACAGATCTACGGGACAGGAACGACATGATCGAACCACTCTCCATCGCGGGCGCGGTAACGCTGGGCGCGGGTGCGGTTCTAGCGACCATCGCCATTATATCTTTTGCTACCGATAGCGACTCTTCGCTTCCCGATTCGTCGACAACGGCGCGCTCGTTATTACGACTCGCACGGCGGGAGCTACACTGGATAGGGAGGTTTTAACTATGACAAAGCTTGGTATTAGAGCTTCTCAAAACATCCACTCTCGGTTTTTCTTTACGACTCGTTTTTCTTCCGTATTCTCTTCGCTCGCGTTACGGTTTTTCATCGTTCTACTTCCGATTGCCTGCTCCGCATCCTATCCGGACGGCGAATACCAATGCGGAAAAAACGGCATATGCCCTCCGGGCCTGACCTGCGGTAAGGACAATCTCTGCTGGCGAAAACCGCCGACAGAAGAGTCAGAAGATACGGGAGATAGGGACGACGCTTCTGATACTTATACGCAACAGGCTGCCGGCTCGAAACCGGATTCGAAAGCAGGCGACGACGCTATCGGTATCACCGGCGGTAAAGGCGGGTCTGAACGAAACAGCGAAACCGGCGGTAGCGCGACGCCTGGCTCGGGAGGCAAGAGTGCCGAGCCATCGGAAGAGCGGAGCTCTGAGAGCGATTCCGGCGCGTCCGAGAATACCGGAGGGACCCGCGGCGACAATAGCGGCGATTCAAACGGCGGCGCCGAGTCCGGTACAGATGGTTCTAGCGGTTCAAACGGAGGCGCCGGATCGGAGGTCAATCGCGACCGGTCGTTGTATTATGATACTTCGACAGGACTAATCTGGCAAAAATGTAGCGCCGGGCAGAGCGGTGAGGATTGCTTAACCGATACTGCGACGGCTTACGATTGGGAGGATGCTAAGGCGTTCTGCGAGACTCTTACGCTGGGGGACTTCAGCGATTGGCGATTGCCCACGATACACGAGCTTATTTCGATCATCGACTATTCGACGGCGAAGCCCGCGATCGATACAACGGTATTTCCCGCGACGCCAAAAGTGGCCGGCTACTGGTCGTCCTCAGGTTACGTCGACGCCAGCCTTAGAAGTTCCGGACGCGCTTGGGGCGTTAATTTCACCGATGGGCTTGTTGACAATAATACATCAACTATGAAGGCCGCGGTACGTTGCGTTCGCGGAAAAGAATTGGGGTTAGGGCAATTTACGGTAATCGAATCCCCCGACGGCAACATCGTGAGCGACCCGTCCACCGGCCTTACCTGGCTGGCCTGTCCCATTGGCCGGAGCGGCGGCGGGTGCGCCTCGGGTACCGGCACGCTTTTTAATTCGCCCGACGCCGTCGATTCTTGCAGAACGCTTAACGCTCGAGGCTATGCCGGCTATAATGATTGGCGGTTACCGAATCTTAAAGAGCTCATCTCCATCGTGGACTACTCCAAGAATTCGCCGGCAATTGACGGCGATGCTTTTCCGAATACCGCAAATGTAGGCTTTTGGTCCTCCACGACCACCGCCGAATCCTCGGAGCTGGCCTGGGGCGTTGATTTCACGAACGGATACGCCGCCTACAATGTTCTATTTTTCCCGGCCAACGCGCGTTGCGTTCGAGGCGGGCCGTAACTCCTAAGGCGAACAATACGCGGACGCTAAAATTCACGGCACGCTATCGTCTATCTTAGAGCGTGCTTTATAAGGTCCGACCGAGTATTTCGGAGCGCGAAGGTCCAAGATTCAAGGAGCCGCGACGAAGGACTAGCAGCGCTATTTCGAGGAGCGAGCGACGCCGCAGATTGGGTCATCCCTCCCGAAAGACGAGCGGAGGACCTTTTTAAACACGCTCTTAGAAGTAAAAAAGTCTTTTTATTTGTCTTAAAGTCGCCTACGCGATCAGCTTACCGATCGTTGAAATCGCATTCCAGGCCGGGTTGAAGGGAGTACCCTGTCTTATTTTTAGTGCCGCTAGGCCCGCTATCTTATAGCCGTCCGCATACGACCCGACTAATACCACCGGTTGAAATGTATAGCCGTCGTCTGAAATGATGACTTTACGCTGATCTTCCACGGCTTGATCAAAATCGCTCGTCATCGTGACGGTTTTTTCCCCGTCGTTCATCTCCAACTCGTTCAGGTATTCCGACATTCGCGAGGAGAGTCCCGGCGGCGGAATTCGATTTAGCGGCGCCACGAGCACCAAGCCTTCGGTCTTTAAGGCATATAAGTAGCTCTCATCCGCCTGCGTATGTTCGATCAACAGCTTCAATGCCTGCTCCGCTCGATCTTCTTGCGTTTCGTAGTTCTTAAGAACACTGTTAACAAGCGGAGGTATTGACGTCATGATACTGGCCGTCACCGTCGGTCCAAACTCTTTGTCAGCGGTCCATCCTTGGCTATACCCATATCCATCCGACACGGGTAGTTGACGCCTTTTCATCTCTTCCTTTAGTTTCTCGACCTTCGCGTTTAGAGACGGGTTTAGACCCGGCTTATACTGTTTAGCCGTGAGTTCCGTATACGCGCCAAACCGTTCGTCATCTTGCGCCGCGAGCGCTATCCACGCAGCCGCCTCGTATAGCACTCCGAGCGGCTCTCCACCCACCTCTTCATTCCGCGCCTTATCGATCGTCGCCTCGATGCGTTTGGTCGCTTCAGCGAAGTTTCCTAATTTTGCATCCGCAAGAGCCAAAACGCGGTGAAGTTCCCGGACCGCTTCCGGATACGGGCATATCGCTTCCGCCGTTTCCAGCGACTGCGACGCCACCTTGTACGCTCGTTCGAACTCTCTCATCTCGATTAGTGTTTCGACCAAAACCGGTATGCCCCGATGCCAGGCAAAGTGTTGTCCGATCGGCGCGATTTCCATCATCTTCTCAAGATCGCGCCGCGCTTGCGCTAATTCGCCTCGAAGTAGGTGGTAGTTGCCGCGAACCGCTAGTAAAAACGGTACCCATCCCGGATATTTTTCGGCTTTCTCGCTGATTGGTATAAGGACCTGCTTTAACCCCATGAGATCGCCGCTCATGCCGTAAGCCCAAGCTTCGAATATGAATCCGGCTAATAGATGAGAATCGCTTTCAGGATTCTGAATGGCTAGTAGCTCCTTTTGCCTTAAACAAGCGAACGCTTGTTGCGAACGACCAGCGTAAAGATTTGCGACTAGACGAACTTCCCAGGCATGTGTTGCGAACCGCGGATCCTGCTCCAGCAAATCCGCTCGTTCAAGAGCTAACGGATTCGCGTTAGAAGCTTCTACAAGAGCTAGAGTGTATGGATTTGTGTGATTGACGAAGTCACATCGATACTCTTCGTCGAGTTCTGCGATGGGTTGACTGAATATTGTCTGCATTTCTAAGCGTTGTTGAGTCACTGAATATCCGAGTACCTGATCCAAAGTTAATCTTATTATTCGTTCGATGAAGTCCGCCGCAGCCGATATAGTAGCAAAAGGGACTACTAAAAAGTGTACGTGGGATAGTATCTTCGCGTTAAATGAAGAAGCGATAGCCGATGTAACTGAGACAGCGTAGAGGATTAACTGTCGAATAGCTTCGACTGGATCGAGTCCTCTTTCCTGTTCCGGCGTAGACGACCAGTTTTCGAAAGCTCTATTTATACACAGCTTGATACGTTCAGACGGATCTAATTGATTTCCGACTTCATCCCAAAAAGCTAGACCCGAGTCTTTTAGGAGTTGTTCTTCCAGTGGTTTCGCGTATTTGAGAAGCAAAATGTCATATCTTTTCGCTAGTCGTATTAAGCACATATACAAAATACACATTTCTATTTTCCTGCTATTTTGTTTTGAAGCTAGCTTAAGAGCTGCTTCGCAACATTGAACCTGAATCGAGTATGGTTCTTTGTAAATATCGGTGCTCGTTATTAGCGGTATTAATAACTCTAGCGCCTTTTCTTCTTCTCCCGCCTGAAGCATATGATAAATAAGAGCGAGCGGTCTACGATAATTTCCCGATTTATAGGCTAGCGCCAATCTGATATGAATACTTTTCTTTTTATCGTCGTTGATACTATGTCGTAGAACATCCGCAAAGCCCGGTTGACAGAAGTTGTAGTGATCACCCGCGGTTACCAATATCTGCGAAGCGACTAATTCATCTAGCGCTAAATACGTTTTTTTCTCGTCTAAGTCTTCGCTCAATATTACGTAGTGCTCAAGCCTTAGAGGTATTTGTTCTGTAACTAACGATAACGACTCCGCGAGAGCTCTCGCAGGTTCGCTCAACTTAAGAATACGAGCCTCTAACGCGTGCTCAAGGTTTTTGGGTAGGTTTTGTTCTCGTAAATTTTTCGGAAGGATCCAGTTGCCGTCTTGATATCGCGCGATACCGCTATCTACCAAGTGCTCTACGAGCTCCATTACAGTGCGTACATTTCCCCTCGATATCTCGTATACCCAATCTGCTACAATACTGATATTCGCTACTTCACCGAACATCGACTGGATTAGATTTTGATTATCCTCTTGTGTCAGTGGTTGAAGTTCGATAACAGTACCCGATTCTCTTATCATACGAACCGGTTCCGAGTACGGCCTATCGATTTCGATTTCGGCGGTTACGGCCAACGCGAGCTTAAGCCTATGGGTCATTCGACTAATAGCGGCCAATACCGCCGCGGAAGGCTCGTCGCATTTATGAACGTCATCTACCGCGATCATCAATCGACGGTTAGCGCTATACGAAGTAAATAAGGACTGTAAAGCCGTCTGCACACGCGCACGGAACTCAATGGGATTGTTATAAGACGGTAACCTCGGAGAACCTAGCTTCTCGTGAAGCTCAGGCGATACAAGGCTGAGGATAGCAGCATTCTTTTCCGCTTCGGCTAAGGTTTCGCTAGGCGTCGCTGTTAGTAAATCTTCAATCAACGCGCGTATAACCCCGTAGTCGCCCATTCTCGCATCTACTGAGCTAGCGGTTATCACTAACGCTCCCGCCAATTTTCCTTCCAGAACAAGCGCGTTTAACAGTCTCGTGCGCCCCACTCCCGCTACGCTCTCTACCATGACGGTGCCGCCACGCGAAGCCATCACTCCAGGCATCATTTTGCGAAAAAGCGTAGTAAAACGTTCGCGTCCAACCAGTGGTGGCGTGCTTATATAAGCCTGCGACAATTCCAAAGGCTCTTTCTCTGGAAGATCCGCAATCGCATTTAGTCGGTCGATTACTTCAGCCGCATTAATCGGACGCGCTAGCTTATCTAAACTCAAAAGAGAAATAACCAGGTTATCCAACGCGGCTGGAATATCGGTTATTATCTTGGAGGGCACGATCGGCCTAGACCTCCAAGCGTCGATCAAACCGTTTATCGTTTTCGAATAGAAGGCGTAACGTCCCGTAAGCAAGTAATACGCTACTGCTCCTAGAGAATATAGGTCCGCTCTTCCATCAATAGGTTGTTGTGTCATGACTTCAGGAGCGATAAATGGCGGAGTTCCCACTACCTTTTTCACGATTCCCATTGGGACCATCGCCCCGAAATCTATTAGTTTAGCTCTCCCCTTTTCATTACAGCGTACGTTGTGTAGTGATACGTCCCGATGAACGACCCTTCGTGAATGCAAGATAGCTAATGACGTGGCAATATCTCTGAGTACGGCACAACCTCTTCTCCAATCTACCGGAGCCATCTGTTGGAGATCCTCTCCGGGCAGGTACTCCATCGTGAAGTAAGGTCCTTGTTCGTCGACACCGTAGTCATATACTTCTATAATCAGCGGATGAGCAAGTTGCGCCAGCGTATAATACTCGTGTTGAAAAAGCGCTACGTATTCCGGTTTTTTCTCAAACGCCGTTTTACTTAACTGCTTGAGCGCAACCGTCCGACCTGTAGACTCGTCTCGTACACGGTAGACCGAGCCCATACCTCCCGTTCCTACGGTATCCTTCACCTGATACCGGTCTGCTATACGTCGCGCTTCTTTATCTTCTTTTGAAGCTTCCATTGTCATAATCATACCGCGTAATCAATTAATTTGTCACGCTTCATTTCTTTCATATTCGTCCGGTTCTAAAAAATATTAATACCGCTACGCTAAGTATTTTTTACCAAATATTTGAATTGGCGTCTCGTAATATTGATTCGTAGGTATTATAACAAATAGAAAGCAGCGAAAGCATTTTCTACCGGACGATTACGTATCCGACTATTTGGCGAAATATGCCGCTCCTCTATTGCGAATCGCTATATCCCTTCCTCCTCGAACGCGCTCGTTGAATCCGCCGTTTCTCAAAGACCGCGACAATCTGCGCCTTAAACTTGTAAGTATTACACTCCGCCGAACATTCACGGCTTTCGTCTAGCTTACAGAGTAGGACATCATTAATATTAATCTCGACGTAGTAGCTACAGCCTATAATTAATCAAGATATTCTAGGAATACTGAGATAATCCGATACTCTTGACCTTCTGGTTTTACGCCGCCACGAAAGAAAGACCTAACGCGCATTCCTCTAGATATTTAGACTCGTTCTTACGTCTAAAGATAAATTGGAAGAAATGTGCTAACGCTTAGGTAGCGCCCTTTTTTAATAATTTATCCGATTAATCCGTTCAACCAGACTCAATTCTCAATTACCAAATCAGATAAGTACCTTAATATTTCCGACTGCGAACTATAAACGAAGAAATGACCTCCTGAAACCTCCCGAGACTCGTAGTCGCTTCTCGTACGTTTTTGCCATTCACGCACCAAGGAAGGGGAGACCTCTTGGTCCTCAGTTCCAGCAAACGTCGTGATAGGAATATCGACAATTGCCTCATCGCTTATGCGACACGTTTTTAGTAAGTCGACATCGGTCTTTACTAGCGACATATAGTAGGACAATAAAGCTTTTTCTTTTTGAATGTGTCTCGGAATTAGTCGAAGCGACGGTCTCGGCGAATGTGCACGTATAATATCAGGAGTTGGACTAGCAGAGATTATGAGACGTTTGGGTTTAGAAATACCTTTCTTTTGTAGCTGATATGCTAACGAAAAGGCTACTATCGCGCCCATAGAATGGCCATAAAAGAGATACGGTATTGAAGTTAATGGAGTTATTGCATTTTCGAGATCGTCAACTAGTTCTTTTATATTATTATAGGTCTTTTCGTTTTTAGGCGACCGCGTAGGAAGACAATAACTGATAACTTCTATTTCAAAAGGTAATTGCGATACCCACGATTGGAATACGTAAGCATTCGAACCAGCCCATGGGAAACAGAATAGACGTAGTCGAGGATTTTTTACGCAAGATAAGTATATGAGAATATTTTGTTTTGTCGTTGAATCTTTTCCTCTATTATTATCTTCTTTCGAAGTCCGATCGCCTTCATATGGAAACGATAAAAGTTGCAAGAGTTGATGTGCTAATTCGCTAAGAGTCGGATGCTCTAATAACAGCGTTGGCGGTAGTTCTAGCCCCGTTATCCTCGAAATAGTATTACGGATCTCCAGTGCCATTAAAGAGTCCATGCCAAGTTTTTGAAGAGGAACACGGGGATCAATACTCGCATCCCTTTCTAATCCGAGTATTTTTCTAGCCGGAGGAATCGTCGATTCTAAAATACGATCATATCGTTCCTCTGGCGAAGCGCTCGAGATTAACTTTCTAAAGTCTTCTGAAGTCCTTTTGCAAATTGTCGATTGAGACCTATAATCATTCCATTCCGCGAGTAAAGAAGGTTTTTGACCATAGGAAAAACGTTCAGTTAAACGACTATGGTTTATAGGTAGCACCGCTAACTGTGTCGAGCCTGTCTTTAGGCATAAATCTAAAGACTCTAATCCTCCTTCAGGTTCTATAAAACCTTTACTCCGTTTCGACCATCTTTCATTCTGGAGTTCTCCGAGATTTCGTGATAAGCCTTCCCGCGACCACGGATCCCAGTTGATGCTTAGAGCTGGTAATTCTTGTGCGCGCCGGTAGTACGCCAGCGCATCCATAAATGCGCTACCAGCCGAGAGGCTTCCTTGTCCGTTTGAGCCCAATAGAGCAGCGCTAGACGAGAACATAACGAAGAAGTCTAATTGTTGGTTTTTCGTCAGTTCGTGTAAGTTCCAGCTACCTAGCACCTTTGGCGCCATTACTACTTCAAAGTTCGACCATTGCTTGCTTGTCAACATGCCATCATCCAACACACCTGCCGCGTGCACAACTCCGCGAAGCGGTGGCATACTCTTTTCGATATCTCTTAATACTACCTCGAGTTGTTCGCGATTAGATATGTCCGCTTGTCTTGCTATTATCGCTGCTCCTTTAGAGCGTAACGCAGTTAATTGAGATTCTCGATCATCGCTTACCTGTGTACGACTCAATAAGACCAAATGACGCGCCCCTTTATCCAATAGCCACTTCGACACGTAGCGTCCCAAACCTCCAAAACCACCCGCTATTAAAAAAGTAGCATCAGAGCTAACTAAGATTTCGTTCTCGTTATCTTCACCTTTATTTTGTACGTAACAAGACGTTACGCCTCTTTCGAGTCGCGCTAGATATCTAATTCCTTTTCTATAGGCAACCTGGGTCTCATCGTCACCTAAAGACAACTCTGAAAATAAAAAGTCTACTTGATTCGTATCGTCCGAGGATTCGAGGTCTATATTAACGCATTTATATTCTGGATGTTCCTGTGATATAACCCTTCCTAGACCCCAAAGCGAGGCCGATGTTGGTATACATTTTTCCCCGTCAACGCTCTGAGCGCCGAAAGTAACGAGCCATAATCGAGGATAGTTGTTAAAAATGCCGATTGTCTTAACTAATTGTAGCGTACTCTCGCAACAGATTCGCTGAGCGTACATAACGTCGCAATGTTCAAGCTCCATAACATCGTTTTCTAACGACCATAAATGAACGATGCCTTTCACCGAACCCTTGTCAAAGGCAACGCGTCGTACGATATCCGCTATTTCTCCGATCGACTGCCTATCTACGGTGAATAGGCTTTCCGTTATCTCCGTAGTTTTGAATCCGAGCATTATCTCTATACACAACTGCCCGTACTGCTCCAACGCTTTTCGTACTCTTCTGCCCATTCCCTTCTTATCGGATAATATCAACCAGAGTCCGCCGGGCTCAAACGAAATATCGCGGTGTATCGAGTCCGTCGATACCTTCCAAACGAGCTTATATAGCCATTTAGCGATTCGCTCGTAGATTTTTATTGGTACGATGCTTTGATCACATCGCTTGAGCTGTAATCCCTCCAATGCCATCAGCGTCTGACCCGTCCGCGACAAGACTCTTACCTCGGCTCTTAGCGTTTCTTCTCCAACCTGAGCTTCGTCACCGAACTTCGCGTGCACCCACGCCGCATCGCACCCATCTCCCATCCATACCGAGCGCTCAACACCCATCGGTACGTA
>JAFGIB010000004.1 GCA_016929805.1 Deltaproteobacteria bacterium
CCGCAGGGCCGGCGAGGATGGTACTTGCTGTACCTGACGAGCCGGCGCGAGGACGAAAGACGGTTTTACGGGATGAATTGGCCGCCGTCGTAGTCAAACAGCAGTACCCCCTGAACGGTTACACGTATTCAGCCCGCCAATTTACTCCGATTCTACCAAGACACACTCTTTTTTGATACAAACCGGTTCCTCTTCACACGACATTTTGCACATTATTCCGTCGTAGTCGGAACAGGCCTCAGCCTTCTTATCTAGATAAATCTGCCAATAGTCCTTGTGCACTGGCATACCGCAATGACAAGAACAATGGGTCATCGCCGTAATGCAGTCCGAATCGATTTCGCAAATTCGGTGGGTCGGTTCGATTTCGATAATAGGGCCGACGTAAAATGAAACGCCTGTGTCGTCGAGGCTCATTACGTCGTAAACGGTGATATTGAGCGAGAAGGGTTCTTTTTCACCAATACTATTTTCGTTAGGAATACGAATTTCTGCTTCTCCTGGTTCAACACCGTAGAAACGAAATACTTGCCTCGGTCCGCCAGGATTTTGTAATCCGGCATCGCCTTCACCAATGAACTGAACGGTCGAAGAAGTGGTTTCCGGAACACCGTAACGCCCCGGTCCAATCGTCTGTAGAATAATCTGAAGCTCCTGGCCTACACTTACTAAAATGCTTCCTCCGCTGTCTGTTCCGTCTAGCAATATCGGCGCAGTAGTCTTGTCGGCGCTGTCGGCTTCCGTGTTTCCTCCGCTATCTGTTTCGCTAAGCAACGTCGATTCAGCAATATTGTCTTCGCTGGCAGCTTCGTTGCAAGAAACCGTCAAAACGTAGACAAGGAAAGCAATAGTCAATGCTTGGGTAATGTTTTCTATTCGTTCCATGAATAATCTCCAACCCGAATAACGCTCTGATTAGCCGTCTGTTTATCGGGCTAAAAATACCATTTCAATATTTAGCTCATGGAGATAGTAAGCAAGTATTGTACCAATCAAAGGTTGAATCAAATAGCCCTAAAAACAAAGGATCTTTTATATTAATCATTTCCTGCTACTAACAGGATCAACCCATCCTTGGCACAATGTGGCACATACAGTATTTCAGAAATTGTTCGATTCCGATTTAGCCGAGCAGGAAATCGCTTCCACCGCGCCCAGTGCTAGACCACTATTCCGATCAACCCACCCGGCGAGTCGGTGCTAACCGGTAGCGGGCGGGGTGGGTCGATGTGCTATTTCGATCATTGCTCCCGGCGAGGCGTTGCAAACCGGAAACGGGAGGGAGGATTCAAGGCGCGCGATCGGTTGGTGAGTGCTGCCCGATGCGCCCTTGTTTTCGAACGACAATTAGTTTGAGATGCCGTTGTTTAGAGGCGAGCGCCGTCCGCCGTGCTGGATTTACCTCCCTTGCGTAATAGTCTAGGTGTTTCATTTAAAATAGGACTACTATCCTTCGAAAGAAAGGAACGCGGACGATGAAGGTTTGCATTATCGGAGCTTCTGGGAAGCTCGGGCAATACATGGTGCAGCACGCACTCGATCGAGGCTACGAAGTGGTTGGCGTGTGCCGCGAGCGGAGCGTCTTAAAGCTCGACCGGTTCAAGAATCGTATCACGGTCATTCCTGGAGCGACGAACGACCGGGAGGTTATTAAGAAAGCGGTCGCGGGTTGCGATGCGGTGCTTACGGTGCTGGTCCCCTGGGGAGTTCATAAGTATTCGTCGGGAACCGCTCAGGCGGTCTTAGACCATGCGCGTCCGGGAGCACGTCTCGTATTCTCATGCGGGTGGCACATTACGCGCGACGGCCAGGACGTTTACTCGCGTACGTTCAAATGGCTCGTGGGTGCGGCAAGTTGGCTTGCGCGACTCGTTCGGTTCGCGGAAATAGACGACCAGGTGGAAGCGTGCCGACGGGTGTTCGCCAGTGAAACACGCTGGACCGTCGTACGGGGAAGCGATCTTGAAGAGGGCGATAGTCAGGGCCTACCAGTGTGGAGTCGGCACGTGGGCGATCCCATTCTCAAAAGCAACATCACTAGGCGCGTCGACTTTGCTCTTTTTATGGTGGATGCGATCGAGAACGACGCGCTGGTCCACGAGGCCCCAGCCATTGTTGGTTGTCAGACATCATCGGCGCTCTCGTACGCCGTTGCGCCTCGCCAAGCGGCCACACGTTGATCATCCATCGCCATAGCACTCCCCGGGATTTTTAATTGAATGATCACCGCTTGGGGGAGGATCCTAAGAAAGCCGAATTCATGTGAACGACGCTAATCGGTCGCAGCGACTCTAATTCGCTACGGTCCCACCGTGCCCACGCTTAGACTAATACCTCGATCAAAACATACGACGAGTCGTTGCGAACCGGAAACGAGCGGAAGGATTCAGGGTGCCGGTATTCCGGGTAAGTGCCGTCCGTCGCGCGCCTCCTGACGCATCTGATGATATTTTAGGTGTTGAAACGAGTAATAGGTTCGAATCTCGATAGAGGACGGGATCGCTCGACAGAACGGATCTTTAGATTATTGTCTTTCGAGGCAATTATGGATTTGTTCCCTCAGCACGGTTTTTCTCTTTGCGGCGGCGGGTGTCTATCGCTTTTTTATCTCGTTATCCACATTTCAATACCTCTGTCAAAAAAAGGTGCTTTATCGAGACTGCTCACGTGGCCCAAGAAGGGCCGGACAATCGGAAAAGCGATGGGATTTTGGACCACGCAATTAGCATGGTGGGGAACGATTCTGTATCCATTTTTTTCCCCTATTAGGACGGATACCTACCTCTTCTATACCGGAATCGCTATCTATCTCGTCGGGATCGCATTTACGATAAAAGCTTTGTGGACTTATGCTTCTTCTCCAGACGATCAACCGATCGTTCAAGGCCTCTACCAGTTCAGCAGAAATCCCATCTACGTGGCGTATACCTTTATCGGCTATGGAATCGGTATTTCCATCGGATCGTGGATTCTCGTCGTATTGCATACCATCGAAGTGATTGCGTGCCATTTTGTGATACTGGACGAAGAAAGATATTGTATCGAGCGATACGGACCGGAATATCAGAAGTACCAGAAACGCGTTCCCAGGTATTTCTGGAAATTGTAAACAGGTCGCTTCCGCGTATCCTGCCCCGCAGCAAAAAAGAATATTATTAACAATCCGTGTCGCAACTGCGACAACACTCTACCCAAAAACACCCGAGCCGACTCGCTCTCGTTCGTCCGCATCTTTTTCCACTAATATCCCGAAAAACCCCCAACGAGTCGTAGCAAACCGGAAACGGGTGGGGGGATTCAAGATGCCATTTCGATCAAACCACCCGGCGAGTCGTGGCAAACAGGAAACGGGCGGGAAGGTTCTTGGTGCCGACATTTGGCGGCAAGTGATGCACGACGCGCTCCTCGGTTTCATCTATGTTTTTTTAGGTAATATATGTAGGAATCGCATGATAAGCGCCATGCGACGGGGTATATTGACTCGGCTCTTCGGCGACCGCGCGAGAACCGATCGAAGAATGCGTTCAGCGGCCTGTTCCGCAGACATCATAAACGGCTTGAAGGGAGCCTTAGCCATCTTCGTATCGACGAAACCCAAACGAATATTGACAACCGAGACCCCGGTATTCCGAAGCGCGCCACCAAGACCTTCCAAGTATGCCGACATCCCTGCCTTGGAAGCCGCATAAGCCGGCGCGCTCGCGGACCGAATGAGATCGGCCATGCTAGAAAGGCCGACGAACACACCCGGGGGCGTTGCGCACATGCGGGGAATAACTATTTCAGCCGTTTTCGCTAAACCAATTAGATTGGTTTCTATCGTGACGACATCTCGTTCCATTTGCTTCGCATTGAAAAGGTCTCCTATTCCAGCGCAATAAACGCAAAGATCGAGTTTTTCCGAACCTAAGATTTTATCGAGTAATGTTCTATAATTCGGTTCGCAAACCGACGATACGCTGTGTGAGTATTGCGGGGATACAATCGAACTCGCGCTCCGCGAGATGCCGTAAACCGACCAATCACGTTCGAGCAGCTGTCGGGTTAGAGCGAGGCCAATGCCGTCCGAGTTGCCGATCAGAAGTACTTTTCCTTTCATTCCGAATCTCTTCCTATCAAATCTAGTTTGCTAGGTATTCGTTGTAATCTATCTTGATCAGTACTCAAGTAGAGAGCACCAAATCGAGACACCGATCGCGTCGTTTATCTCTCTGTTGCCGCAAACACGTCGATCGAAACCCCCGACGATCCGTAGCAAACCGGAAACGGGCGGGGTGATTCGGAGTGATTGATCAGTTGGTGAGCGACGCTCGGCGCGCCCCCTACCTCAGTTCTTTTTCATAGCAAATGATACTTCGTCTGGTATCGCGATCCCAAGGTATTCTATCCACTTCTCCGAATCCGCAGGCAACGTACATCCGTTGCGCTGGAATAAAGAACGGGTGGTCGAGCTTGTAGTAGTTATAAATTTGCGGACAGTTTGAAATATATGTAGTTTTCTTGCGAGGCTGTATAAAGCGAATGTCCGGGGGAGATACTGGCTGTGGAAGTCTGATTACGTCAGCCGGTAAAACATTCACGGTCATACCTTTACCGACAAGCCTAAACCGCCACCCCGAAAACCGGTTCGGAAGCCAGCCAGGGTCGCACGCCTGTTGGCATTCGCCCACAAGATCCAAAAGGCGATTGATCACTGTGAATACCGCGATTTAGCCGACGCAGCCAAACAGCTCGGTAACTCCCGCGCTCGGATATCGCAGATCCTAAAATTGCTCGTGTTGGCACCTGATATTCAGGAGGAGATATTGTTCCTCGAGCGCGTGGATGGGGTGGAGCCCGTTAGTGAACGCAAGGTTCGCGAAATCTTGAAGCTCGAAGATTGGGGCGCTCAAAGAGAAGAGTGGAAACGGATTTATAAGATACGCGTATAGGCGAATATTCAGGATCACGAACTGTGATCTTGAACGGAAAAGACTCGCATCGTCTCGACGCTTGGCAAGCTTCAGTGCGCGCCGCAGCACTTTTTATATTTCTTGCCACTGCCACATGGGCAGGGTTCATTACGTCCTACGCGAGTCGTCGTACGCGTCTTTTGCGCCGCCGCAGCAGCGGCAATCGCGATATCGCGGCGAACAGGTTTGAAAGAGTCGTCTGTCGCCACAATAACAGATGCCATCTGGCTACGAAGCGTCTTCAGAAGCTCTTGCTGCGAGCTCTCGGATCCCATCTTGTGAAGCAATCTCTCGGGTACGAGATCACGGCGGCCGCTCACATAGGCAAACGGCGCTGCAAACGTCCATCGATCCTCGTGGCGTACCCACTCGGGATCGAGTAACGCACCGGCGATGTAGCCCTTGGCGAAAAGCTCCCACGCATCCTCATCGTCGTCTTCGGGAGTTATCGTCATTCTTTTTTGAATACTCGATAGAACGTCGTTATAGCATCGGAAAACAAAGCCGATGATATCCCGCGAGTTTCTGGCTTTACCGAGGTTCTTATCCGGAAGCGCATGACTCAACCACGCCGAAGGCGGCATCAGCCCAGGAGCAACGGCAACCGCGTGTAAAAGTCCCATCACCCCGTCCATGCCTAGTGGAGCGTGCTCGTCGCAGAAATCGGCTAGACGCGAATACTCATCGTCACTCAGCGGAGAACTAAAATCGATAGATTTCATGTCGCGATTGTGCCAGCTCATTTTACGGTTGTCGACGCCCGATATTCGAATAATCAGGAGTGGCTTCTTGGACGGCCAAAAATACCGTGGCATGATGCTTCAAACCGAAAAGACCTTTAGTCCAGTGCTCGCTTCAGCGCGATTTTTTTGGTGACCTAAAGAAACAGACCGATGGCCAAGAAGGACAGGATCAACGTTAACGAAAGTAGCTCCCTCAAGCACAATCCGTTTGTTGGGTTGACCGGCGTACAGGAGAAACTGGCTGATAGAGACGAGTCGAGCACGGCGCCTGCGGTTGCAGATGCGGTGTTGAGCACTGGACGGGATAACGCCCCTACGACGCCATTACGCGGACGCTTGATCCTACGTCGAGAGACCAAGCATCGAGGCGGCAAAACGGTCGTTATCGTTTCCGGTTTCGACGTGCAATCAGGTTGGGACTCGCACGCAATCGCCGAGCTAGCGAAACACTTGAAAACGCAGCTCGCATGCGGCGGCAGCGTTGTGTCTCACGAGGGTAAGAGCGAGATCGTACTGCAAGGTGATCGCCCGGCGCGCGTAGCGGAACTGCTGCGTGCTCGTGGGCTCGATGTCGGTGGCGTGACGTCGTAACGTCGGGATACTAACAAAAGCAAACCATATTTTGGATCATACGTAGACTGGGACCTGCTCTGGTTCGCCAGAGTGCGATTCGGGAGGTCGTTCGGTTTCCGATGGTGGTATAGTATCCTGATAGTTCCGAACACCTTTTGGTTGCACGTGCGGCAAATACTCCACATCGACATGGACGCGTTTTTCTCGTCTGTGGAACAACTCGACGACCCCTCGCTCAAGGGCAAGCCCGTTTTAGTAGGCGGCTCCAAAAAACGGGGAGTAGTCGCCGCGGCTTCCTATGAAGCACGCTCTATGGGAGTACACTCGGCCATGCCCATGGCGCAAGCGTTACGCCTCTGCCCTTATGCGGTAGTAATCCCGCCAAGACACGATCGATATCTCGAAGTCAGTAAAGAGGTGTTCGCGGTATTTCACCGGTTTACGCCATTGGTAGAAGGCCTCTCGCTGGACGAGGCGTTTCTCGATGTCACGGATAGCCTGTCGCTTTTTAGCGATGCGGTGACAATTGCGCGACAGATAAAACAGGCGATCAGGGATGAACTCCATCTAACCGCCTCGGCCGGGATTGCGAGCTGTAAATTTGCCGCCAAGATTGCGAGTGACCTCGATAAGCCCGACGGGTTGACAGTGGTACCCGATGACGTGCGGGCTTTTCTCGCTCCGCTGCCGATCGATCGGATGTGGGGAGTAGGCAAGGTGGCGAGTAAACGCCTGCGAGAAGCGGGATTCAAAACCATAGGCGAGCTGGCAAATGCCGACTTGGGGATGCTCGAAAGGTTGCTCGGTAGCTGGGGCCAGCAGGTCAAACGCTTGGCCTGCGGTATCGACGACCGTTTGGTAATCCCGGAGCGAGCGGCTAAATCTATTGGAGCTGAACAAACCTTCGAAAACGATCTGACGAACCGCAGGGACATCGAGCGTCACCTGTTGCAACAAGTCACGCGAGTAGC
>JAFGIB010000065.1 GCA_016929805.1 Deltaproteobacteria bacterium
AACAGCGCGAACTAAGGGCGTGCTCACTTTTTTTGGACCTCACTTAGGGTGCACTAAGCTGCGGCCCAAAAAAAGTTCCGCGCGCCCCTATTTCATCGCTTTTTTCGCGTTTCCGCTCGACGTTTTTTGCAACGTTAAGGTCAAGTAGGCTTAGAATAGCCTACACTTGAGTACATATTAAAAAAAAGAACGCCGTTTTGTTAAGCGCCAAAAGGCTACAATTGTGCTTCAATAAGAGGGTCATCGGCTCTAATATTGTTTAGAACATGAATTTCGACGACGAATGGGAAACTAAAACCGTCATCTCCGACAAGAAACCGGTCGGAATCAAAAGCGGTAACCGTGCTTACCTTATTCTGCTGGCGGGCAACAGCGTGGGCGAAATGTTCGCGCTCAAACAGGTCCAAGTGCTCGGACGAGGGCAACAGGCTGACTTGCGCATTCGAGGTGACGGAATCTCACGACAACACGCGCGAATCATCACCACGGATAGTGAAGTCTTATTGGAGGATTTGGGATCAACGAACGGAACCTATGTAAACGGCAGGCGAATAACCCGGGTCGCTCTCAAGGACGGAGATAAGATTCAAGTCGGCAACTCGATTATCTTAAAATTCACCTACCACGATGATCTCGAAGAGGACTTTCAGCGCCAAATGTATGATTCGGCGTCGCGCGACGGCCTCACTCGCGTCTTTAACAAGCGGTATTTCTTAGACCACCTCGACACCGAGCTCGGCTACGCGCGACGCCACGATTCGCCTTTGTCGCTTTTGCTTTTCGATTTGGACCACTTTAAAAAGACCAATGACACGTTCGGACATCCGGCCGGCGATTACGTGCTCATCACCGTAACGAAAATCGTCGTGTCGGCCATAAGACGAGAAGACGTATTCGCAAGGTACGGTGGCGAGGAGTTTGTTATCCTGTCTCGCAACACGGACCTCGATTCGGCTTATCGTGTCGCTGAAAGAATCCGTAAATCGGTGGAAGAGTACGCCTTTCAATACGATGGAAAACCGATGCGCATAACGGTGAGTATTGGGATTGCCGGACTTCCGAATAAAGAGGTAAAAGTTGCCGAACACTTGCTCGTTGCCGCGGATCAGGCTTTGTACGAAGCAAAGAATACCGGCAGAAACAAGACGGTCGTCAATCGGGGCGAGTAGCCCTTCGATCCGAACGATACAACTCGGCAAGACGCCGCCACCTTCTTGTGTCTCCATATCGTTTTCTACGGAATCAAAAGCACAGCAAGCGCCCCGCCACCTCCGTGCTTTAAGTCCGCCGTGCAAAAGGCGCGTACATATTGAGAAGCCGTGCCTCGCGTCAGCGCTTTCACCAAATGATCTAACAAAACGCCGACGCCGCTTTCCGAATGCTTTCCTTTGCCGTGTATGAATAATAACTGTTTCACACCCCGCTCGTGCTGAGCAATTACGAACGCGGCGACCTTTTTCTTTGCCTCCTCGCCGACCATTCCGTGTAGGTCCAAGGTCGCTGCCGGCTTGAACCGATTTCCGAATAGGCTTCTCATTTCCTCTGGTTGGACATCCTCTCTGGAGCCGGCGACCTCTCCATCCCGATCCCAACTAATATCAAAGCTCGGCGAGGCGAGCAAACGACCCCGTTTGGCCCCCGCGAGCCCGCGATCGGCGGCGTCGCAAGCCGCGGCGACTGCTTCAACGGATAAAGACGGTTTTCCCGCGCCGCGTGCTCGCGATCGATTCGTAAGTCGTTTCACTCCGAGATAGGCACGTTCCAGCGCGTTGCGCTCAAGGCGGCGTTCGTCTGACTCTAAACGGCGGTCAGCACGGGTTAATGTAGCGGAATCGACCCTTGATTCCGCGGTTCCGCTCTGACTCGAGCGATTCTTAATTGTTTTCGACGGCTTCACTTTTCCCTCGGCTGAATAGCACATCGTTCCTTGAGATACGGAACGAGTCGAAGAGTCGCCAGCGTTCTTAACAGTCTTAGGTTTATTGACCATACCGATCGATCCTTCGCAATCGGGTTCTGTCCGGGATATGCACGACAAAACCTAACCCGATAATATATATCGCGTTTGTGTGAAGACGAAAAGGTCGGAGGTTCACCTTAGGGCTCGCGCAAAACCGTTTCGCATTTTTAGCGCCCGGCTCGGGGCCAAATATATTATCGACAATTGAGCGTTACCGCGGCGATTGCGGCGCTATCGGTTGAGATCGGTCGACGCGTTGTCTTCTTCTTCAGAGGTGCTTTTCGGCTCTTTCACGTGTGCGACACTATCGGATGATTTAGCGTGATCTGCCCCGCCACCGACAGCCATCTATTTTGTTTATTTATTATATGTATGTCCAGTGGTTACAGCCGGCTCGCGTTACGAAATCTGCGCAACTCACCTGACTCGGCTAATCCCCGGGCGCAATCGCGTCGTACTCGCGCTTTCGCCGACTAATTAGATGAAGCGCGCGGCCGAGTATGATAGAATAGTGATCATTGACGAAGTTGATTAAGAAACGGTATTACTCCGATATTCACGTCAGAGTTACCGCCCCAGGGGACGGTTCGGCCTACCTGTCGTATTCCGGTATCAAACACCGATAGAGAGGTGATTTATGCATTCAATTCGCTCTTTTTTCGTGCTCGGCGCGGTGATGCTTTCAGCCGCTGGATGTTGGGACGGAGTCAAGCTCGACCTCGCGCGTTTTCTAAAGCCGGATGACGAGAATCTCGACATGAGCGACGCGAGCGTCGACGCGAGCGAGCTCGACGCGTATTATCCGCCGTATGAGTGGGACTCGGCCGCGCGGCCGGATATCGAGCTTGCGGTTTGCGGAAACAGCGTGGTCGAAGCCAACGAAGAATGCGACGATGGAAATAAGCTCTCCGTCGATGGTTGTAGCGCTAGCTGCGAAATCGAGGAGGGTTATACGTGTCCGACGGCCGGAGCTGCTTGCGAGGCGTGCGGAAACGGAGAGATTGAAGGTACTGAAGAGTGCGATGATGGCAACCGGGATTCGGGCGACGGCTGCGACGATTCGTGCGATGTCGAAGAGGGGTACTCTTGCCTCGAGCCTGGAAACGCCTGTGAGGAATGCGGCAACGGCGAGGTCGGCATGGGGGAAGTATGCGACGACGGGAATCGGGAATCGGACGACGGGTGCAACAGCACCTGTACCTTTATGGAACCGCTCTACGCCTGTCCGGAACCGGGCTCGCCTTGCGAAAAATGCGGCGACGGTGCGATCGACGATCACGAGACCTGCGACGACGGCAACGCGGTCTCCGGCGACGGCTGCAATGCTTTCTGCACCGCGGTGGAAGACGGCTTCGAGTGCGACGAGGCGGGGGAAGCCTGTACGCCGATATGTGGCGACACCTTTATCGCCGGCGACGAAGGCTGTGATGACGGGAACACGGAATCACAAGACGGCTGCGATGAGAGCTGCCAGCTCGAAGAGGGATGGGTGTGTCCGATTGCGGGCATACGCTGTATAGCCGCTGAGTGCAACGACGGCATTGTCGCGGGCGACGAGGAGTGCGAGGACGGCAACGACGACCCGGATGACGGGTGCGATGAGAACTGCATGTTGGAAGAGGGCTACGTGTGCGAGGAAGTGGGCGAAGCGTGTCGCGAGACGCTCTGCAACGACGGCGTCAAAGAGGGCAGCGAGCCGTGCGACGACGGAAACGAAGTCATCGGCGACGGGTGTAATCCGTTTTGCGAGGTTGAGCCGAGCTGCACGCAAGAGGGTTGCGTCTCGTCCTGCGGCGACGGCATGATGCTCGCCACGGACGACGAACAGTGTGACGACGGTAATACCCTGGACGGCGACGGGTGTTCGTCCGATTGCAAAATCGAGCCCGGGCATGCGTGCGAGGTCGTCGAGACAGAACTGCCTGACACGCTCGAGGTTCCGATTACCTATCGCGATTTTATCGCTTTGCCGATAAACGGCGGGGTCAGGCATCCTGATTTCGAGGCCTATTCCGGTAACAACGCCACGCCGGGCCTTTTGGAAAACACGCTCGGGGCTGACGGGAAACCGGTATATACGGGAATATGCGACGAATACCAGGAAGAGCCGACCCCCACCTGTCCGTATGAGCAACAGACCACTTCTCAGGAAGATTTTGACGAATGGTATCGGGATACAGACGGCGTGAACATCACGTCCGTCGAGCGGCTGCCGCTCAATAAGCAGACGGATGGTTCTTACTACTATCCCGTGACCTACCTCTTTCCGCTGGATGGAGCGGGATGGGTCGTCACGCAAGGAGGCGAGCCCGCGAAAGAAGACACGCATCAAGCATGTATCTTTCCCAGCGCCACGGCGAATTCTTGTGATGACGACGGTGGCGATCACAATTTCGGTTTTACGAGCGAGCTACGCTATTGGTTCGAATTCGGCGGAGACGAGTCATTGAACTTTTCGGGCGATGACGATGTGTGGGTCTTCATCAACCGCAGGCTCGCGCTCGATATCGGCGGATTGCATCCGCGAGCCAATGGATCGATCACGATTAATAGCAGCGGGATCGCGAGTTGGACACAAAACGGATCTAACGGACAAGTCGACCTTGGGATGAGCGTTGGAAAAATCTATGAAATCGTTCTGTTCCACGCGGAACGCCACACAAACGCATCGAACTTCAACCTGACCATCAAGGGATTCTTAAAGGCGAAAAGCGCCTGCCATACGGTCTGCGGGGACGGCATCGTGACTCGCGATGAGCTGTGTGACGACGGTGATAACAACGGCGAGTACGGCGGATGTATGTCGGATTGCCTTCGCCGCGGTCCTTATTGCGGGGACGGAGAGGTGGACTCTCCCGAGGAGCAGTGCGACGACGGCGTGCGCAACGGCGGCTACGGCGGTTACGACCAGTGCGCGCCGGGATGCGTGCTCGGTCCGCGTTGCGGAGACGGACACAAAGATGTCGGCCACGAGCAGTGCGACGACGGCAACCTCGACGACGACGACGGCTGTAGCTCCGACTGCAGATTGGAACGTTGCGGCAACGGAAGCGTCGAAGCCGGAGAGCAATGCGACGACGGCAATACTCGCGCGGGAGACGGCTGCAGCCCCAGGTGCGATTTGGAAATCTGCGGCAATGGTTGGCTCGATCCAGGCGAGGAATGCGACGACGGCATCAATGACGGCGGATACGGCGAATGCCAGGAAAACTGCGTGATGGGGCCGTACTGTGGCGACGGGCACAAGGACTCGCAGGAGGATTGCGACGACGGAAATAACCGGGACGGCGACGGCTGTTCCTCCAATTGCAAAGCCGACGTGATTATAGGATAGTCGGTAAGCGATCTCTCTTCCGATAGCGCTTACGTGAAAAAAAACGCGATAGATAGTGCTACTTGTCGAGTAGCGCGAAAGCCTAGGACTCTCCGCAAAATAAACGATACAAGGCCGGGGGGGTCGGCGGGATGCGATCGCGAGCGCCCCCGGAGGACAAACCGCAGTAATTGCAGTGCACCTTCGAGGATTTTTCCGAGGACGAGAACCTTTAGCGCGCCCGCCCACGCGCTCGAAACCGGATCGTCTGTATCGCGGAGAACCGTCAGCGCTTTATCTTGCCTGCTTATTCTAGGCGCGACGCTCGCGAGCTGCGATGTATCGTCATCCGATCCGCCTTCGTTCGATTTGGCCGATTCGACCGCGCCGGCAAGCGCGTTCATCGTCCTACCGGACACGCAGTTTTATTCCTGCTATTACGAGGAGATATTTCAAAAGCAAACGACCTGGATTGTAAACAACCGGAGCGCTCTGGGCGTCGCGCTGGTGTTGCACGTTGGAGACATCGTAGACAGCGACCAGAGCGATCAGTGGGATGTTGCGTCGGAAGCGCTTCATCGGCTCGACGGCCGTGTGCCCTACTTGTTGGTAACGGGCAATCACGATCTCAATGCCGAGCGCGAATCCTTGCTCAACGACTATTTCACACGCGAGGACTTGGAGAAAAACGCAAGAGTGAAGCTTTCGTTTAAGGAACCGGGCCACATTGAAAACGCGTATGCCCTGGTCGAGCTGCGCGGCTCGCCGTGGCTTTTCATCGGCATCGAATTCGCCCCGCGCGACGAAACGCTTGAATGGGCAAACCGGGTTCTTCGAGAAAATTCTGAAATACCCGCCGTCGTATTTACACACGCTTACCTCTACAGCGACAATACTCGCTTTGACCGCGAAATAGAGCCGCTACAACCAAGTCATCCCGATAGCTATCAAGTCACCCCGGATCAGGGGATCGCGGACGGCCAAGATGTCTGGGAAAGGCTGGTCGAGCCGAACGAAAACGTCCGTCTCGTGCTTTGCGGACACGTGACCCCCGACGGTGTCGCCCGTTCAGAAGCCTTGCACCCGTCTGGAAGGGTCGTGCACGAAGTGCTTGCCAACTATCAGCGTTGTGTCTTGTGCCCGTGTCACGAGGTCGAGGGCGGCGGCGGGTATCTTAGAATTTATGAGCTCGACAAGGACGCCGAAAGCTTCCACGTCTTTACCTATTCGCCCTTCTACGAGAGCTTCCTGAACGACTCCGACAACGCCTTTGAACTGCGGCTTTAGAGCCGCCGCGAGCGCGACCGCTTGATACTATGGACCACGAGGGCGATGCTTAACTGCTTTTGCTTTTTCCAACTCGACGATATATGAGCTTCAAAAAGTAATACAGCAAAGCAGCGCCTCGCTTTCCGTTATATTAATTTTTTCGAATCAATCGACTTCATTTTCAATCCATCGTAAAAAATCCGGATTGCCGTCTATTACCGGTAAACTCACAATACATGGGCAGTCATAGCGATGAATGGATTTTACCTTCTCAATGAGCTTCGGCACCTGTTTCCTTGTGGTTTTAGCCACAAGAACAACTTCATTGTCATCCTGCAACTTGCCTTCCCACATGTAAAAAGAGTTCATATTATCAAATATATTGACACAGGCAGCCAATCTGGACTGTACCAGTTCCCGTCCGATAATTCGGGCTTCATCTTTGCTACCCGTTGTCATATAGATAAATTGAATTTCCGTTTTACCCTTTGTTGTTTTGTTCATTCGTTTTTATCCTTGATAGGTTTTTCTATGGGCGCTGTACCAGGCAATGTCAAGCAATACGCGCGTGCGAGCGATCACGTCAAACAGCGAAGCGCCATCCGGGCTGTCCGCGTTGATGGTATTGAGATCATCGGTACCCGATGCGTTCTTGAGTGATCTGTCCGACTTCGCGCGGTCACGCCCGGCAATCGCCGCACAACCGATGTCCGACGCCGGCGGTTGCATCGGATATCGCACTGCTTTTCGACCGGTATAGCCGGCCGCTCCAAAGAGAACCATATCGAATTCCTTTGTCAGCCATTAGTCGTTCAGGTTTTTTTAACAATTATTAAAAAGCAGCTATACGCGACAGTAAGAGACCGATCCAAATAATGCAACAAACCAATCGTCTCGAAACCAATCGATTATGCCTTTTTCTAACAATTTTGTTTCAACCTTAACGTTGCAAAAAACGTCGAGCGGAAACGCGAAAAAAGCGATGAAATAAGGGCGCGCGGAACTTTTTTTAGACCGCAGCTTA
>JAFGIB010000005.1 GCA_016929805.1 Deltaproteobacteria bacterium
CCGCAGGGCCGGCGAGGATGGTACTTGCTGTACCTGACGAGCCGGCGCGAGGACGAAAGACGGTTTTACGGGATGAATTGGCCGCCGCCGTAGCCAAACAGTAGTACCCCCCTGAACGGTTACATTGAAACGAGGGATTTTTTACAGCGTTAGGGTAGACTCTCGCCGCGGTCCGCGTAATAACCACCGAGTTTCACGCCGGCGAACAGAGCTCGTACGCTGAAAACCACATCTCTTTTTATTTCGGGAGAAAAATGGCTTCTAATACGAAAATGACCAAGTCAAAACGCAACCGTAAATTATTGAAAATGGGTAAGAAGAATAAAAAAGCCCGGATCAAAGCGGGAACACCCAAGTTTCCCATACATCCTGAAGAGAAAAGCGAGTAGAGATCCTCTCGGCCGGCCTCTTCACTCTTAAAGCGTGTTTAGAAAAGGTACTCCGTTCGTCTTTCGGGCGGGACGGCCCAAGCTGCGGCGTCGCTCGCTCCTCGAAATGACGCTGCTCTGACGATTCTTCACCTTACCGTTTTACAAGACGTCGAACGGAAACGCGAAAAAAGGTGAGCGTTCAGGGGTCAAACAAGTCGGCGGCCAATTCGCCCGTAAAACCGAGCGCGCCCGCAGGGCCGGCGAGGATGGTACTTGCTATTTTACGCGAGCGAAGCGGTTTACGCCGATGGAGTTTTCGCAGCGTTAAGGTAAACACGCTCTAAGAAGCGATAAGGCTAGGGGGGGTCCCTAATGCAGCGTGTGCTGTTGGCCGTCGTATTCGATGGTGGGAATGCTGGCTCTATCCGGGGTCTGCGCTTGAGCCTCGCCTATCGTTAGGTGGGGCTTTTTCTGTAGCTCGTTTGTCGTTGGGGCCGGTTTTTGAAGTTGAGCGATTCGCGCTTCTTCGAGCTCCCAGCGCTTTAGAGTTGCTCTGTGCTTTCGCTTCATTTGAAGGTAGGCTATGAGCAATAAAACGCACGCCAAGACCCATAACGTCCCCATTCCTGTAAGCAATAGCGGCCACCGTCCGAAACGCTGCCGCAACGACTTTACCCATTCTCGCTCCAAGTACCCCAGCGGTAGGTGGTACGCGTTGCCGACGGCTTCGGAAAATACCATCCCGTGACGAAGGTTATTAATCAACTGGGCAAAACGGTAATGGTTGTCCTCTCCATCTAGTAAAAATCCAATAAAATCAGCGCTTTGTGCATAGGCTAGGTTAACCTGGTGTCGCCTGGACGGAAAGGATTCCGACAGTCGTTCCAGCGGTATTAGCCGGGATTGAAGACTACCTTCCCAGAGCGTTTTCGTGCGCGCGAACGAGTGCTCCTGAGCGTGATAAATCGCGATGCCTTCGGAAAACCATCTAGGTAGAGAGGCGCCGTTTACCGCGCGGTGCAGCGCGAGGTGCGAAAGCTCATGTACCAGAACTGTTTTTACCTCCACGGGTTGCCAGCTTTCGGGCGCGGTAAGAGTCAGTAGAATAAGCCCATGCCCGGGGAAAGCCACACCCGCGGCGTAGCTCGGCAAGCGGCTGGATTTCGGAGCCAACGCTTGCATCTGCTCGGGGTTGATCGCGATTCGGATCTCGATTTTAGGGTCTATTCCCCCTCCGAGATCCGAGGTTATTCGCTTCCACGCGCTTTGCGCGATCTCGCGCAACTCTTCAGTTTCGGACCGAGTCGATGGTTGAAAGACCCAATCGACCGCTCCGTGCCTTTCGGCGATGTAGCCCGACGGAATAGAGTAGGACAAATCCGCGTCTTCTTCAGCCGCGCAAACAGGGCTAGTTACTAAGAACACCGCGGCGGTAAAGACGACCACCCCGACTGCTTTTCTCCAACGATACAACAGGAGTCGATCAGCGCCCTTCATACAATCTAACCACGGCATCTGGATCTAGATATCAACGCCTATTAGGTAAGATTAGCACTTTTAGAGCTGTAAAGCGACCCGTTCTCGGACACTATATTATACGGTCGCTCGAACCCCCCTGACCAAGGTATCGGCCATTGTATTTCTCACTTGGACGAATATGCGTTTTTCAACCACTATGATGCTTTCGTCCGAGTTCTACCGACAACAGAGTCAGACCGCGCGCCGGGGCCGTTTCCCCGGCTTGCACCCGTTTCGCGCCCGGTTGTAGTAGGGCCGCGAATTGTTCTATCGTCATTCTTCCTCTCCCTACTTCGACTAAAGTACCGGTGACGATACGAACCATATTCTTCAAGAAAGCGGTACCCGATATCTCAATACCGAGGAGATCAGGCGAGTTGCAGTGGTTTTCGAGAAGCGTCGCCGCGTGGATGGTTCGAATCGTCGTTTTGTGCTTGTCGTCGGTGGCTCTAAAGGCGCGAAAATCATGAGTCCCGACGAGAAGCTGAGCTGTTCGTCGCATTACCTCGATGTCGAGCCTGTTTGTCGCTCCACTCAGGCTGCGGCGGTCTGGAAAGTCGCGTCTTACCAGCTTTCCAAGGTGCCACACGCGATTTCTCAGCAACGGATCTCGAACCACGCCCAAGTGCAACAGATAGAGATAACGCTTTTCCACCGCGTCATGGCGCGGGTCATATCCCGGTTCACACGGATCCGCGGCTCGAACCGCGATGTCGTGGGGCAGGTTGGAGTTAAGAGCGAGAACCCAGTTTCGCATCCTGAGGTCGCGATCCGTGTCGAAGGCCACGACTTGACCCAGGGCGTGAACGCCGGCATCGGTTCGGCCGGCGAAGCGTATTCGAGTCGGCTCTCCCGAGACTCGACGGAGAGCCTCCTCTAGCGCTCCCTGGACCGTACGGTAGTTGGGTTGAAGTTGAAAGCCCGCGAAATCAGTTCCGTCGTACGCGACTAACAGCCGAACACCATTGCTCGGCATTACATCACAAATCCAAGCCCTGCCGACCAAGTCGTCTCGTCTAGCGGTAACCCTTCATAGGTATTAGTACCGTATACCTCAAAGAATATAAAGGAATGGTTGATACCCCATTCATCGTCCAGCATACGCGCGGCGCCCCGGTCGAAGAAGTCGAGATCAAGGGCGATTTGTGCCGCCCAGAGCAACCCGTGGCTGATGCCGTCGGCGATATCCGCGTTTCCCTTCTCATCGTCCCAGATAAACCAGATGTACCCGAGCTTGCCGGTAAAAATAAATGGAATCTCAAGTAATCGGGCTAACGCGTCGCAGCGCAGCACGCCCAATAACGAAAGCGGAATCATATCGAAGTTCGCCTCCTCACCCGTGGTTTTGTCCGTATCGACATCTCGAGCAGGTCCGGTATAATCCGCGTAACCGATCCCGCCCGCCGCGTTGAGGTATAAGATATCCTTTAGGCGAAAGGCGACGACATCGAGTTGAAACGCCAGCATCAACCCCGAATCGTCTCGATAGATCTCTTCAAACCTGTCGCTTCCGACTTCGGGGACGTACGGGCCTATTTTTAACTCGAGCGCGAAGCGTTCGGGAGAATCGTAGCTTTTGCTGGACGGGGTGTCGCTGTCTCTATATTGAGCACCGGCAACGTCGACCAAAGCGCCCCAACAAAAAAATACGACGATCAACCAAAAGCACAACGATACAACTCTGGTCATCGGATTCAAACACGAACCGCGGCGAAGAGGTTTCGAACCAGAGAGAGTGCCGACGGACGAATGGCTTTCTTGTAAGATGCTCATGATCTACTCCGACGGCGAGCCCGGACGAGCGCAAATAGGGTTAGTAGGGCTATTACGATTCCGGCTCCAGTACTCGCGGATATCTCGCCGACCGTGCTGACAGCGCAGCCGTCCTCGCAGTTATCGACCACGTCGCAAAAACCATAGGTTCTAATAACCCGGACGCAAATCGGAATCGAAAAGAGACTTTCGTTTCCCCCGTTATCGAGCGCTTTTACGCTTATCAACAGTTCTTCCCCGGGTTCCGCCTTGTTTGTTAGAGTAACGTCCGTATCGTCGCTGTTTTCGGAGTGCTTGAAGTCGGTGACTTTCTTGATATTCGCGTCACTGAAACCCTCGTCGTCCAAGACCTGCGCGTCCGGGTTAGATGCAATCGCCGTAAGTGCCGATTCAAGGGCTTTTGCGGCCGCTTCGACGGTCGCTTCACAGTCATCGAGGACCTTGTAAAAAACCTTATATTTGGTGGCGCCGTCGCTAGCCTCCCAGGAGACCTTAATCGCGTTTTCGCCCGGCTCGCCTTTAAGGCCGGTGGGAGGTTGGGGGCCTTCCGTGTCGATTTTTAACGCGGTGCACTCAACCGGCGTGTCGATTAGTTCCACGTTTTGGTAGAAAAGACGTACGTAAATAGTCTGCGTGGTTTGCTCGCAGGTCGTGTCGTATTTTTCTACAAGAGTCTTGATTTCCACCTCGAACGTATCCGATCCCGTGCTCGAAATTTCGCGGCTTTCTTCGATTTGTAAGCAGTCTGTCGTGCTCTGATTTCCGCAACTCCGTCCGGTATAAGCCGTGTATGACGTTCCCGCCATACCTACTACCGTGAACGTTACGCTTTTCGTCTCGCAGTCATCTTTGCCGATATCCGTCTGTCCCGTATAGATATCGCTACCGAGGTACGAGAGTTTGCACTCTGTTATCGACCCTTGTGCCTGAGCCGGCGGACAAAGCGCAATTCCCGAAACCAAGGTTATGAGAAACGCCCATTTTTTATCCATGAGCATCCTTTCATGCAAAGAGCGAGCCAGCCTTGCTTCTACCCGAAAATTCCAACAAAAGGGATCGATTAGCGACATTGTGACGCATTTTTTGTCTATCCGATATCAGGATCTGACAAAGAGTCAATTGAGTCGATCATAACGCGGCGAACAGCTTGAAACAGCTTTGATTTCGCGGCGAGAGGGAAAAGAATTGGTTTTTTGTCCAATGTGCTTGCGCGACCGCTCGGTATTTTCCAGCATGCGTAGCATGCATATCTCGAGATTTACTACACTTCATGCTCTTCGAATCGCAGTCGTAACCCTTTTGTTACTCCACTCTAGGGCTGCCTTTTCCCAGTCCTCGGATAGTCAGAGCCCGGCAGCGACAACTCGCGAGCAAGAACCGGCTTCGCCGGCCGCGAATCGCGGTCCCGCGGATACGGGCCAAAAAGAGGAGACCAACCGCTTCGATCTCTTCGACTTACTAAAGGAAGGAGAGGTATCGATGACCGCCGACCAATCCGCGCGGTTGGCCGTGGCTCGTTCGCCGGCGGCGGCAAGCGCTCAGGCGGCGCTGAATAAGAGCAGAGAGGGAGCGGCAAAAGCGTGGCTGGCGGTATATCCTCGACTAGAGCTTTCCGCTAGGTACACGCGATTGAGCGAAGTGGAGCAAGGAAGCCTGTTACGAGGTGCAACCGCTGATTTGATACCTGAAGAAATGCGAGAAGGGATGAGGTTTCCCCAATTTCTCAATCAGTATGTCTTTCGCGCCAGCGTGACTTATCCTTTATCCGACCTTTTTTTCACTATCTTGCCGGCATACCGAGCGTCCGAGGGCTTTTCCGAGGCCCAGGCTTTCAGCGTCAAGGCGGAGCAACATAAGATCGCGCTGCAGGCCCGCGAGGCATTCTACAACTACGCCCTGGCTCGCGCTTCGTTGGCTGTGGCCCGGGCTGCATTGGCACAGGCCGAGGCGCACCGAAGCGATGTCGCGGCATTGGTCGCGGCAGGCACCGTGGCCTCGGTCGAGCTCATGCGTATGGACGCTCAGGTCGCGGCGGCGCGCGTGCTAGTGGCGCGAAGTCAAGGCGGTCTTGCGATTGCGAAAACCGGTCTAGGCGTTTTGATCGGACAAAGGCTAAAGGGGGATATAGCGATTGCCGAACCGCTCTATTCGCCGCTACCGCCGCTTACGAAAAGCCCCGAAGAGATGCTGAAACAAGCCTCTCAACAACGTCCCGAGATACTCGCGCTTCACAAGATCATCGAAGCGCATAGCGAGAGCATCGATGCCAGCTCCGCTACGAGGTACCCCCATCTCGCTCTATCTGCGGGCGTCGATTACGCGAATCCAAACCAACGCGTCTTCCCTCAAGAGGAGAAATTTAAACCCTCGTGGGATATCTCCGCGGTGCTGACCTGGTCGCCTAACGACCTATTCGAAGGGGGGCATCGCGTCGCTGAATCAGAAGCGGATCTGACGAAAACGCAGTCGGATCTCGCGAGCCTAGAAGAGGCTTTGGTTATCGAGCTTACTCAAGCGTGTGAGCAATACGATTCGGCCCGCGCGGCCATGGAAGCCGCGCAAACCGGGATTGAATCAGCGGAAGAGAGCTATCGCGTCCGGCGCGAACAGTTTCGCGCCGGCGCCGCGGTCGCCACCGAGGTAATCGACGCGGAATCGGAGTTGCGCGATGCGCGCATGCAGCTCATCGGGGCGGCCATCGATATGCGTATCGCGAAAGCGCATCTCGACCGCGCGTTGGGACGACCGTAACGTCGCGCGAGCAGAGCATGCTGCCCTTCGCTTGACACGGTATCGCTATAAGCCTAAATATCGGCCCAAATGTCGATCTTTCGGGGATCGTCTAATGGCAGGACGCCAGATTCTGGTTCTGGCTATCTAGGTTCGAATCCTGGTCCCCGAGCCCACAACTCAGCGCTCATGGCCCCATCGTCTAGTGGTTAGGACATCGGCCTCTCACGTCGGTAACCGGGGTTCAAATCCCCGTGGGGTCGCCATTCAAAATCTCTTGAAAATTCAAGAGGTTATCGATGCTTCCGGTATCTTCTCAATAAGTGGCGGCGAAACAACCTGGGAACGCGCGCGTAGGATGGTGGAAAGAACTGAAGAAGCGTGACCGCAACGACAAGGGCGTTCGGTACTCGCTTATCGTGTCGATTGAAACCGACGCGGAAGACGTCGATATCTGGACTCCTGTAGCGATCCAGGTGGGTATGCCAATAGAAATAAAAGTTGAGGTCTAGCTCGAGAAGCTCTCGATTTTACACATTCTATCAACGTTCCCTAACACCCGTCCATCGCCCAACCGATGCGGTCTTGAATGACTTCTAGTTTATCTACCATAGCGCCGCGGGCTTCATCCATCATGTGGCCGACGATGATCCACAGGTCATCGAGTTCGTCCATATCAAGTTCGAATTTCAATTCGCCCTCTTCGGGTTGGCCGTTTTTCAGTATCGGTACCCACTCGGTATCATCGAGATAGCGCAATAAAAGTGACACCTGCTTTTCCTCGAGATAGAGCGGATATGGACCCTGGCAGGGTTGGTCGTTCCAATTGGACATTAGACCGTTGTCTCCGCACTCAGGACAACGCCATCGCAGACGGCCGTCTTCCGCCACTTGCATACAAATCAATCCCTTACAAGGACGCCGACCAGGCCGTCGCCGACAGTGAATGTCGGTAGTTATTTCTTCTATACCGACTCTAAGCCGAATTGCTTCATCCGCGATACGGAAGAAATAATCCGCTATCACGCGGGAAGCTTTAGGGACTTCGACATCCGGAGGCGGTAGGTGCTCAAGATCGGTTATCCACGTGTTCGGCATGACGTCATGCGTGTCATCTAATGCAGTAAATGACAAGCGAAATGGCCCAACCTAAACCGCTCCAGTCTGCTTCGCGCCGCCGAATTTGTTGGTCGTAACGTTTTATCGCTTCGTTCCTATTTTTCAACGCTCCATTATTCCTCCTACATCGGAATACATTCGTTTCGAGCTCGCGCAAAACAACAAAACTTGGAAAACGATCCAAACGGAACGGCTTCCCTGATATCATTCGCCTCAATCAATTGGGAAAAAGGGCGGTAGCGAGAAACGGGTGCCGGGTGTGTTCGTACCCAGACCGGCAACCTCGTTTCTGGGATCGAATAGAGGAGACCGGTGCCAACCAAACGGAGAATCGTCGAGACGCTAAAGAAGCAGGATCTCTTGGCGCTGGTGGACTACTTCGGTTTGGACGTCGTCGATCGGCGGGTGCACGACATCTGGTTGACGCACTCGCCTCGTCAAAGCGAGCGCGATTGTCCGAACTGCTCGGTCGACTCAGTCGGGAAACCCTCAAGGAGAGTTGCCGGCAGCTCGGACTCGACGATTCGGGTCGGGAGAAAGCGGTTCTGGTCTCCCGACTGATAGGCGAGGAACAAGATAAGAAATCGCTGAGACCCTCCAAACCCGAGCAACTCATTCATCCGAGCATTTCCTCCAACCCTTCGGCACAACCTTCCAACGGCGCCACTCCCTCGGTAGTTCCCTCCTTCACGAAATCCAGCTTGCCCGCCGCAACCGAGCCAAACGCCCCCACCGCGCAATCGGTGCTGCAAGCCTTACCGCTTCCAAGACTTCTCGATCTCTGCCGCGTTTTCGGTTACGGCTTCCGCGGTCCAAAGGAAGCCAAAGCGGAGATCATTCAGCGTCTAGCAGAGCAGTTGAATCAAAGGCTGCCCGCGCTTCTCGGGGAGCTGGGTCGTGAGGAACTTCGCGCACAATGCCGTTTCCACGGGCTTTCCGATGAAGGCCGCGCGCGAATCGAGCTTCAACAGCGCTTGCTGGTCGCCGCCGGCTTGGACCCGTCGTCTATGGCTTCGTTTCCTCCGCCCCGGCATGTCGACGGGCTTCCCGAAGAGGGCCAAATCGTGCAGGCCCGCCACCGGCAGTGGCTGGTCGAGAAGGTGGAACCAGGAGAGCCGGGCCAGTCAGCATTGGTGAAACTGGTTTGCCTGGATGACGACGACCCGGGCCGGCCGCTCGAGGTTCTTTGGGATTTGGAGCTTGGGGCTCGGGTCATCGATCCTCAAACCCAAGGGCTCGGCTCGGTCAACAAGCTGGACCCGCCGTCGCACTTCGGCGCTTACCTTCACGCTCTCAAGTGGAGCGCGGTAAGCGCGGCGGACGCGAGCCGCTTTCAAGCGCCCTTCCGGTCGGGCATCAAGATCATGGCCCATCAGCTCACCCCTTTGATGAAGGCGCTGGAGCTGCCGCGTGCCAATGTCTTCATCGCCGACGACGCCGGGCTCGGCAAAAGACCATCGAGGCGGGCTTGGTCCTTCAAGAGCTATTGCTCCGCCAGCAGGCCGACTTCGTGTTGGTGGTCTGCCCCGCGTCGGTCTGCTTGCAGTGGCGCGATGAGATGCAGCGCCGTTTTGGTCTGCATTTCGAGGTAATGACCCGCACCTCTATCTCTTATCGCAGGCAGGAGCGCGGTTTCGGCGTCAATCCCTGGGCGACCCACAACCGCTTTATCATCTCGCACTCGCTGATCCGCCGTCCCGAGTACCGCGACCCGCTTTTGGCGCATCTCGGGCCGCGAGCCAAAAAGGGTCTTTTGATCCTGGACGAAGCCCACACCGCCGCGCCCGCTTCGGCCAGCAAGTACGCGGTTGACAGCGATATCACCCGCACGGTTCGCGATCTGGCGCCCCGGTTCGACAATCGACTCTTTCTCAGCGCCACGCCGCATAACGGCCACTCCAACAGTTTCAGCGCTCTCTTGGAGCTGCTCGACCCGGCCCGTTTTACCCGAGGCGTGCCGGTCAAAGGCCGCGGGGCGCTGGAACCGATCATGGTGCGCCGTCTCAACCAGTTCGGCCTGCGTCATCAGGATGGAAAGTGGTTTGCCGAACAGACCATCTACGACGCCGAGAGCGCAGAGCTGACCTCGGGCGCGACCATCGAGTTACACCAAGTTCGGCGTCTGGGTCGAGCTTTCGGCTTTGCGCGAGATGAAGCCGGCCGAGCGCAAGAGGTTTTTCAAGGAAGTTGCCGGTCTGAACCCCGGTCCGATCGCCTCGCTTGAGGAAGAAATCGTAGCGCGGGGGCTTGTCCCCCGCCCAACCGATGTGATGCGGGGGACAAGCCCCCGCGCTACGATTCAGGGCGACGACGAGGCGTTGCTCGAAACCCTGCTCGCGTACAGCCCGGGTATCGCGATTACCGAAGCGCATCGCGATCCCTATCTACACGCTCGACGGTTGGTGTCGCAACGCTGTCGTTAGGGCGTGGACAAGAACCCTGCGGCCGTGGAGCTTGCGAAGCTCTCGTTGTGGCTCGTGACCATGAGTAAGACGCTACCGTTTACCTTTGTGGACCACGCCTTGCGCCACGGCGATAGCTTGGTGGGCCTGGATCTAGACCAGATAAAGGCCTTTCACTGGAAGCCCAAGAAACAGCTCGATTTCGTTGAGAAGACGCTCACCGACGCCCTGGAGCAGTCTCTCTCTTATCGCTCCGAGATTCTGGCTCTCGCTCACAAAGAAGACCCGGTGTCGCAATCGGAGAAGCGGCGTTTATTGGAGTATTCCCAGCAGGCGATCGATCATATACGACTGATAGCCGATGTCTGCGTGGGAGCTTTCTTTGCCAAGGCGGGCGACAAAGCCCGTGAGACGGAACGCAACCGGCGTATGGGGTTGGTGCAGGCATATCTTGGGGGGAAAGAAGAGGTGCGGGCCGAGCTTGAAGAGCTTGCGGATACTATCTGTGCGGAGCAGTCACCTTTTCATTGGATGATCGAATTTCCCGAGGTGTTTTATAAAGAGCGGTCGGATCCGTTGGACAAGGATGCGGTAAACCGAGCGGCATTTATGGAAGCCGTCGTTGGGAATCCACCGTTCTTAGAGGGAAGTTCTATCTCATCGAACTTCGGCGATGGTTATCGGGATTGGCTTCTTACAGTTCACGAAAACTCTCACGGAAATGCAGATTTGGTTGCTCACTTTTTTCGTCGCGCAGGATCGTTGTTGGGATTTCACGGGACGATGGGACTTATCGCTACTAACACGATCGGACAGGGCGATACGCGAACCACGGGACTTAAACAATTATCAGATCAGAATTTCTCCATTTATGATGCAACGACGAATTTTACCTGGCCTGGTGACGCTGCAGTAACAGTTTCGATTGTTCGTATTTGAATCCTCGTCAGCCTTCGCCGTCCTCCAATCCCGTATTCACGAGTTCTGGGCGCGGCTATTGTCGTCTTCGTTGGAAGATCGGTTGCGCTACGCCACCAGCGACTGCTTCGAAAACTTTCCATTCCCCAAACCCGACCCGCGCACGGTTATCCCCGAGCTGGAAGACATTGGCGAAAAGCTCTACCAAGCCCGTGCCAACTACATGGTACAAACCGACCAAGGGCTGACCAAGACCTACAACAAACTCAAAGACCCGAGCTGCGAAGACCAACCCATTGTCGAGCTGAGGGTGCTACACGAAGAGATGGACCGCGCCGTGCTCAAGGCTTACGGCTGGGACGATATCGCGGTCCCGCCCTATTGCATCAAGACCGAGGACGACCAAAAGGCGCTTCAAGCCTTTGAAGACGAGGTCATTGACCGGCTCTATGTTCTCAACGCCGAACGCGCCCGCGAGGAAGAGCGCTTGGGGCTAACGAATAAAAAAAATAACAAGCCCGCCAAGAAGTCCAAATCCAAGAAATCCAAAACACCCGAAGGCCAGGGCGAGCTTTTCTAATGCTCATAACAAATGTACGGCGCGGGACAAGCCCGCGCGCTACGTGGTGCGCTTCATCGGCTCGTTTTGCGCGGGACAAGCCCGCGCGATACATGGTGTGCTTCAACGGCTCGTTTTGCGTGGGACAAGCCCGCGCGATACATGGTGTGCTTCAACGATTCGCAACGCGCGGGGCAAGCCAGCGCTCTACGGCATCTCTGTGTCTAAAATCTTTTTTACCGATTCTAACAACGGCGCTACCCGAGTGCTCACGATATCCCAAATGATCTCATCGTCGATTCCGAAATAACCATGGATCAATATGTCGCGCAAGCCCGATATCCGACGCCATTCGATCTCGGAATACTTATCGCGAACTTCTTTTGGAATCTGTTTGGACGCTTCCCCGATTATCTCCAGATTCCGGATCACCGCGTCCACGGTCCGCTCATCACCCTGAAACTGTTCCCTCGTCATTTCTTCGACGTATCGAAGCACTTTTTGACACGCTTCAACGATATCGATCAGAGTAAGCGTGAGGTCATGCGACACGGATATAGTCCTTATCGACGCTCGCCTTTGCATAGGACTTAAGGGCTCGACGCGTGACCAGATCAACCCGGGTTTTCAATAGGTCTTCGAGAAAGAACTTAAGATCCATATAAACATCGAACGTCGCCGGCCCTTCGAATTCAACGAGTATATCCACGTCGCTACGGGGTAAAGAGTCGTCACGTGCCACCGAGCCAAAAAGACCGATCGAGCGGACTCTAAAGCGCGCTATGGCTTCTCGATGTAGCGAAAGAATGTCGATTACTTCCTGGCGCGTCATTGCCGTATCTCGCGGTGTGATAAATTACTGTTTGATCCATTCTAGCAGCTAAAGAAGCTCTCGCGAGCTCGAAATCGACTGTAATTCTTCTATCATAAATGGGGGTTCTTATTCAACTTCGCTGAATTCGTTTACAATAAAGCTCGCGTAACGTTAAAAAGGAGCGATGAACAAGGGAAGTCGATCAACACGACAGTTGAGAAAAGCATCCGCAACCAACTGGTTCAAGCCCTATAAGCCGTTCTGATCGGCCCCTTTGTCCCCGACGACCACCCCCGAGGCGGGCAGGAGATTCGTAACCGTTCAGGGGGGTATTGCTGTTTGGCTACGACGACGGCCAATTCATCCCGCAAAACCGGCTTTCGTCCTCGGGCCGGCTCGTCAGGTACAGCAAGTACCATCCTCGCCGGCCCTTCGGGCGCGCGGCGCCGACGAAACTGAGCTGCTCGGACTCGCGGCCACGGTGCCGTTCGACGACCGCGAGAATATCTTCGCCAAGGTCGATGACCTCTCGCGCGAGTTGATGATCGAGTACTTGCGCGAGGTGAAGAGTGACCTCGCCAAGGAGGCGAAGAGGCTGCCGCTCGCCGAGCTGGGGCGCCGGATGGGCGTAGTCGGCGGGACGCGCGAGGCGCCGTTCCCGATCAATGCGGGGCTGTTGTTTTTCCACCCGGAGCCGTGGCGGTTATTCCCCACGACGCAGATCGACGTTGTATGGTTCCCCGAAGGACGCGGTGGCAACCGTTTCACCGAGAAGGAGTTCCGCGGACCCTTGCACCAGATGGTCCACGAGGCGCTCAGCTACATTAGAACGACATTTCTTTCTACTACGGTAGTGAAGCACGCCGATCGAGCCGAGGCGGACCGCGTCTCCAACTACCCGTTCGAGGCTGTCGAGGAAGCGTTGGTCAACGCGGTTTACCATCGGGGTTATGACGTGCGGGAGCCCATAAAGGTACGCATCACGCGCGAAGACTTCGTGGTCGTCAGTTACCCTGGTCCCGATCGCTCGGTGAACTAAGTTGTGGTTTGCGATATTTCATTCACGTACAAAAAAAACGCCCCTCTCGAGGCGCATCGTTGAGAGGCGGAGAGGGGACCGTTAACCAGAAAGTCGTAGTCTTCATCCGAGAAGTCAATGTGCTCGGCGACGAAAACGCCGTTCCATATGAAACGGACGACGGAACGTTCTCATCCCAGCGAAGCCTCAAGATTCATCGCGATAGATTGTCCTAGTTCGTTCCCTGCTAGCTGTTATTACTGACGGAAAAAGCGAATAAAAACGCGAAGTTACAAAAACAAGTACTAAACGTTAATTCAGTCACAGTTTCTCACCCGGGGAGTCGCAAAAGGCGATGGCATTCACCGAACGGATTCCAGCAGAAGCCCAACCGGATATTAGCGTTGGGATCGAAAAGTTCCCGCGAAAAGTTCCTTTTGTTGAATCACAGCGATCCAAGGTGGCTCAGACTGGCGAATCGGGTGGAAAAACGCCGGTAAAAGCCATGGCCGGCGTGGGAGCGGCGGCCTCTCACGTCGGTAACCGGGGTTCAAATCCCCGTGGGGTCGCTATTCAAAAAAAGTGAGCACGCCTAATTCGCGTTATTTTTTCGAGCGGAGCGGCTTACGGGTGGAGTTTTCGTAACGTTCAAAAACACGTTCTTAGGGCTCGCGCAAAATCAATTTCACATTTTTAGCGCCCAGCTCGGGGTCAAATGTTTTATCGACGACTGAGCGGAACCGCAGCAATAGCAGCGCTATTTCGAGG
>JAFGIB010000066.1 GCA_016929805.1 Deltaproteobacteria bacterium
ATTTGGGGTAGCCCCTCGGGTGTGGTTTGGGTCGTGGGCGATAACGGAACGATCCTGCGTCGTCGCCTGCCGTAATCTTGTATTTTACGGGTCGCCCCATACGCGGCGAGAGAGCCTCTCGCGCACATAGCGAATCTGGTGATGCTCGATTTGGCCTTCGAGTTGGAGTCTCAGGGGCTGAGTCGCAAGGTGACCGCGGACATGTCTCTTTTATCGCTGCGCTCGTGCCGGCGCCGCATGCAAAGGATGAGGGAGAGCTCGAGCGTTAGCCTCGCCTTTGGCGATTATTGATGTAAAAAACGTGCCCCTGCCCGTGACCGAGAAGCTCTGTTTTGAAAGACGTTGGATAAACAAGTCCCGGAGAGAGTTTCATAGCGGATTGGTTTTAGATCGAGGCCGTTAACAATGGCTTCGATCTAAAAAGAAAATGCTAATGATTTCAACAAGATCGTGCCACAGGCCGGCACCTTCTCAAATTTAGACCCGAGCTTTGTGCACTCTAAGTGAGGTCAAAAAAAAAGTGAACACGCCCTGAGTTCTCGCTATTTTTCGCGAGCGAAAGCGGTTTACGCCGACGGATTTCTTGCAACGTTAAGGCATATCCAAATCGCATAGTACCAGGTCGATCCGGTCGTTTAGCAGAACTTTAAAGCCTTCTACACCGTTCTAGGCCTCGAAAATGCGAAAAACTAAACCGGTGGTATGTAGTGTTTCTCGGATTCCGCTTAATGTCGTTTCGGAGCGATCGATAATCAGTATCGTGAAATTCAAGTTTAGATCGCCGCAGCTTTTCGTTTGCTACCACTCCCTATGGTACAGGTACCGCAAGCGATGAGAATACAACCAACCGAAAAAAATCGCCACTGCACGATTGGATCGCTAAGGTTTGAGGAGCATCCGGTTTTCGGATTGCAGCGCTGGCGAGGATAGACGATTATTGACGAACCGGATAAACCGAGGACGAGTGGTTTTACTAGGTGGCCAGCCGTCGCGGTAACCAAATAGCGGATAGACGCTCGAACAATCGATTTGAAAGCAACAACGGAGGGTTAAAATATGCGCGAAGTGAACCCGTATCGTACAGAAAGCGAATTGATGAAGGCTCTAGATAACGGAGGACATCTATACAACATCATGTCTCGTAGAGGGGACAACGTCATTACGTATGGAGAGTTGGCAAAAGCCGCGGGCGCGATTTCCACGGGGATATACGCATTTTTATTCTTCGAAATGTCGCAACAAAACCTGCCGGATGATGCGCGAGCGCAAACGGTCAAATCGCTCGAACCGAGCCTGCAAAAGGAGTTTCTAAAAGATCGTCCGATTGCGGTGCTGCCATCTGAAATCGAGCAGCGCGGAAAGGCTGGTAAGGCAGTTATAGTCGAGGGATATGCGAAAGACTTGGAGGACGAAATCGTGAAACACGCGCGCGTGAGTATGGCCGTTTCGAGCGGAGGTGGCACGGCTTTTGAGTCCGTTTCTTTGATCGAACGATTCGCCGTTTTTGAGTTGTGCGATACCCCAACGATGCAAGGACCTAAAGCGATTCTCGCTTGCGACCTCGGTACCACCTTAGAACCAGGAGAGAAGATTCGGTTCGGCGGGATTCTAAGTACGCTTTCTCATAAGAAGAAAAAAAGCGATACCCCCAATAAGTTTCTGGAAGCAATTTTTTTCACTAAAATGTAAGCGACTACGCATCGGTCGCAGATCGAAAATACCTGCGTTCAGGTCTCGTCCCGAGTAAGGATAATCTGGCGGGTCGCCCGGGGAAGTTGCCCCTCAAATCGGGTAGGAGGCGAGGTTGTTAGCCCCGCCGTCCTCCCACACCACCGTGCGTACGGTTCCGTACACGGCGGTTCACATAGAAAATGCGAATCGCCGATATTCGTCGAGAAGGCTTTTGAGTCCCATTGGTTTCAGTAACAGGTATCCGCAGCCAAACAACTCATTTATCGTTCAACGTCGGTCGGGTTATCGCCTCCGGGGAGATACACTCGGCGAGTACGCGGCCTTACGTTTTAGATATCACCTTAAAATGAATAATGCGACTTTGCATGACCGTCCCCTTCATCCCCGGATGGCCGGCCGGTCGCCCCTACCGCCTCGTCGTTGCAATGGCGTGATCAAAAAAAACAAGATTACTTGGATCCGTCACGGCTAGGTGATCTCCTGTTAGGCGAATGGATTGATCACGACGACCTCACCGAACCTTTGGCCGGGGTTAAGGTCCTCGGAGTAAAGGCGATCGCAGCCGCCATCGATTGCGGCTTGGACGATAAGCGAGTCCCAAAACGAAAGCCGCGTTCTCTGCTGAAGGACGATCGCCGAAGTCAGAAGCGCTCCGGTGTTGTCTACGACGGTCCACGTCAGATACTCCCTGATGATCTCAAGCGCTTTCGCGCTGGTAACCGGCTTTTTCAGCTTGCGCGTGACATTTACGTAGAGCTCTTGCAGGACTTGCACGCTTACTACGCCTTCGCGCTTTTCCCATAGCTGTATGACTAGCTCGCGCGCGACCTCATGTTTTGCCAGCGCATCGCGGTCCTCGGCGTAGATGAGAATATTGGTGTCAACGAAGCTTGACACGGTCGTACAACTCCTCCCGCGAAACCAGGCGCCCGCCGCCCAGTGACCGCCCTCGACGAAGCCGTCGAATCGCCGACTCGCGCGCCTTTGCGTAACCGCGCGCTTTTTCGACCAACCCGGCCAACTCGCTCCGTAAAAATGCCGAAACCGAAAGACCACGCTGCGCGGCAAGTACCCGTGCTTCCCTAAGAGTCTCCTCATCAATCCGAAGGGTGATATTACGGCCCGTCGATGCCATAAAATACGTATAACACGCAATTTACGTGTAGGCAAAACAATACGCAGGGTGGGACTTCAGTATTTCGGTTTTTGTTCGCATGTTTCCGTTTCTGATGAGTAGCTTGCTCCGCGAAAACTCCGTCGGCACCGAAATCACAGCGATTTCCAAAAACATTTGGGAGTTTCGTGTACGAGATCTCGGACCGACGTGCGTATACGTCCGGGTAACGCTGGTGTTCTACGATAAAGCGAGAATAAGCGAATCTCCGCCTTTAGCTTCCAACCTTTAAGTCTCCAAAGCGTCTCCCCCAAAAAGACCAATTTGGTCCAAAATTGGACTCAATCCCACCGCTACAAATGAATGGTTCTAGAAGCTACGTTCCAAAGGCGCCGAGAAATCTCTAACGAGAAATCGCAATAACTATCTTTTTAGTCGGCGACAAGCCCCGCCCCGACATTTTATGTAAAGGAAAAAACGTAATCTGCTCGGTCGCCTTTCTAGATTGTGATACGTATATGATGCGATGTCGACGAGTTTTTCGATCCTGCTGGTGCGCGCTTTAGTTGAAGGGCTCGAATGCGTAGGCGTGTCTCGAGATCAACTACTGATGGCGGCTGGCATCGATCCAGAGAGACTCGATGAGAGTCATACCCGCCTCACACTTGCCGAGTACAATCGCGCGGTACTCGCTGCTTTGGAGTTGTCAGGTGACGAGGCGCTCGGACTGCATCTGGGAGAACAGTGGGGATATAGTGCATTCGACCTACTTGGACACTTAATCACTCACGTCACTACGTTGCGTCAGGGCATCGAGACAATTACGCACTATTATCGTATTTTGGGCGACATTCCACCGGAGATCATGTTGTACGAGGAATGCGAAATCGCTTCAATCCGATTCGCGTTTCCGTGCAGAGCCTCGCCCAGTGTCCGACTATCAGCAGAGATGTCTAACCACGGCAGCTCACGACGCACAGCGGTCAATTCAAAACGACCTGACGGATATTCGACCGAGCGCCATGAGCATATCGTGAGCACGCACGCTTCTATATGGAACAACATGTTGCTGTAATGCTGTAAAAATACAGCCAAAAGGATTTGTTCTCAAAACAATAATTCATATTTGGAAACGACTAGGAACCACAGCTACCGCAGCCTTCGTCAGTTACCATAAGCACCGTGCCAGTTTTCACCCTGATGGGACCACACGGTTTTCAGGATCATGGGACCAGGGTGGCCTCAACGACCGTGAGTTGACG
>JAFGIB010000067.1 GCA_016929805.1 Deltaproteobacteria bacterium
TAAGCTGCGGTCCAAAAAAAGTTCCGCGCGCCCTTGTTTCATACGCTTTTTCGCGTTTCCGCTCGACGTTTTTTGCAACGTTAAGGTGTACCTGACGAGTCGGCCCGAGGATAAAAGCCGGTGTAAGGGATGAATTGGGCGCAGTCGTAACCAAACATCGATACCACCCTGAACGGTTAATTCTGTCCTCATCGCGGCGCCCGGATAGGGAGACGGGATCTGAGAATGGGAGCTGGATGTCAAGACGCGATTGAGCTTGAGAGCCCTGTAGGTGTGCGGTCGGGAGAGGACGGCGATGGTTTAGCCGCTTGCGCGGAGCCGGCGAGGGCGACGTTACATCCAGACGATGCGTCGGCCAAAAACCTCGGCGAATTTTTCGGCCGTGAGGTGGAATGCAGTATCCATTTTAATGTTTTGCTGTAATTCCCGTTGCAAGGAGGTCACCTGCTTATCCTCGATGCCGCACGGCACGATCAAATCGTAAGCGGATAAGTCAGTGCTCACATTTAAGGAAAAGCCGTGCATCGTAACCCATCGCTTTATTCTTACGCCAACCGCGCCGATCTTCCGGTCCTCTATCCAGATGCCGTGAAGATTTTCGATCCGTCTTGCTGACAGACCAAAGACGGTGGTAACACGAAGCAGAACCTCTTCTAGATTCCAAACGTAACGTTTGACATCGCGCTGATTCGGTTTGAGATCGACTATGGCATAAGCCACGAGCTGGCCGGGCCCGTGATAGGTGACATCACCTCCGCGGCTGACCTTAATTACTTCGATGCCTCGATCGCGAAGAGCGCTATTGGTTTGAAGCAGATGTTCCTGCTTCGCGCTGAAGCCCATTGTGATCACCGGTTCATGCTCCAGTAGAAGCAGCGAATCGCTGATATCATCGCTAATCCTCGCTTGGAGAAGACGTTCCTGCAGATCGAGCGAGCCGCCGTAGTCGACTCTTCCCAATAGATGAACGGCCAAATCGCGAACGCCGCCCGTCATCGACCGTTCAGAATGTGAATCGCTTCTCCGACCGAGTGCTTAAAAGATTCCATCAGGCTTTCACTCAGAGTTGGATGCGGATGAATCGTTCGCGCGATATCGTCTGCCATGGCGCACATCTCGATGCTTACGGTCGCTTCCCCGATTAAGTCCGTGGCTTCGGGTCCAACAATGCCGACACCGAGAATTCGACCGTCATCGCCGTCGATGATCGATTTGATAAAACCTTCCGTTTGGTCTATGGCCAGCGCCCGCCCAGAAGCGATAAAGGGAAATTTGCCGATCTTTACCCTCAGTCCTCGTTGCTTGGCCTCGGCTTCCGAGAGACCGACGACTGCGATTTCCGGATCGGTAAATAGCGTCGTTGGCATCGCTCGCCAATCTTTTTCCGCCGGTTTTCCCGCGATAACCTCGGCCGCGATTTCGCCTTCTTTGGAAGCTTTGTGCGCTAGATAAGGGGGTCCTGAAACATCTCCGATGGCATAAATGGTCTTTAGATTAGTCCTGAGATATCGATCGGTTTTGAGATGTCCCTGTTCATCGGTTTCAATTCCCAGCTCTTCCAACCCAAAGCCTTTCGAATTAGGTTGAAAACCCACTGAGACCAAGACGTGGTCGCATTCAATAACTCGAGTTTCACTCGGATCTTCCACTGTAACCCGCGCTCGACCGCGGTCGATTTCGCAGCGCGTCGCGCGGGCGGAAAGTAAGGCCGTACCGCCCGCTTTCATAAAGCGACGGCCTACCACTTCGACTAGGTCGCGATCGATTCCGGGCAAAAGCTGGTCCATCATTTCGACCACAATCACCGTCGCGCCCAGCCTCTGATAGGTCATTGCCATTTCCATTCCGATCGAACCCCCTCCTATGATTAGCAGCTCCTTAGGCACTCGTTTTAGATTCGTGGCCTCCCGCGCGGATAGCACGGTTTCACCGTCAATCTCAAATCCGGAAACATCTATCGGCCGCGCTCCGGTGGCTATAACGACTGCTTTGGCCGCGATATAGGTTTCGATTGCGCCGTCGGATTTAACCACACGGATCGTATCACGCTCGATCAATCGCGCCGTTCCCATCACGATTTCCCCGCCATTCGAGGTGACCAAACTGCGAACGCCGCTCGACAGTTTTCTAATAACGCCTTGTTTCCACAGTTGCGTTTTTTCTAAGTCGACATCGAGATTGTCGACCGTGATTCCGAACGTCTTCGCTCGCCGGATCTTGTCGACCAGCGACGACGTCGCCACCAGCGCTTTCGTTGGGATACATCCCCAGTTGAGACAAACACCACCCAAGTGCTCTTTTTCAACTAAAAGTACCTGCTGTTTTAGCTGCCCTAAGCGAATCGCTGCGACATAGCCACCCGGACCTCCGCCAATGACTATGGCGTCATATCTCTTGTTTACCATGCGTTATTTCCTAAGTTGTGCTTAACCCCACTCCTATCTCCTCGACGAGATAGTAATACGAGCTCGGCGAATTATGGCTTAAGTGGAACTCGTCATTCGGACGTAGTTCTCGACATACTATCACGTAAGACCGTTTCGAACCCCTCTGGTCGTACCCCGTTGGCCTTGGCGGCGCGCAGGGTTTGCAGCCCGTTAGGCCGCGGTTTTTGGCGAGGGTGAACGGATAGTTTGTAGATAGAATATTCCAGAAAAGCAAGCAACCCTAAGAAGGGTTAATCGCGCTTTATCGAGCCTTATGGAATGTCTTTTAAAGACGTTTGAAAAAGTGAATCACGCTAGCGTCAGAAAGGTGGATTGAATAACAGGTCGATACTTGTCTAATAGAGTGGCCGAATCGTCAGCCAAGGGTTATGCTGCTTCACCGCTATGGTGAAGTGTGCGCAACATCCCTTCGCATGCCATCTTTGGGCCGCATTTTTTGCGGTGATTTGCGCGATGGGATGCGGCTCCTCGACTGTAGAAGAGACTCCCGTGCAGGTACTTACCGATTTTCTCGAGGCTATGGAACGAAGCTCTGAAGATGTTAACGAGTTGAAGGTGGCGTACGAATTGTTGGATCAAGAAGCTCACCAAGCGCTCGAAAAGCGAGCGTTGACAGCTACAACGCTGGCGGGACGAGAGTTCAAACCTTGGCAGATGCTCGCCCAGGGTAGGTTCAGAATCGTCTTTTCGCCCGCGCAAAGGGGAGGTATGCGGGCGAAGGTTACGGGAAATCGAGCGATCGTCACCATCCGGGGAAACGATAAATCGCAACGAGCGAATGTTCCGATGGTAAGAGAAAGAGATGGCTGGAGAGTTGCGCTAAAAATTCCAGACATTCAATATAATGTGGATCCGTTATTACGTTCGAAATAAGCACACTAGTGTAAAGCGGGTTCTGCAAACGATCATTTGTATGTACGAATGTCTATCTCGGCTATCGATACGGGTTGGACCTTGTGCGCTTTTGACGGAGCTACGCTCGCGACCCCGCTCTAAAGCGCGTCTCATACAAAAGCCCTAATAGAATGTTATGTCTTCGAGCTGGTCGCGGAAACGAAAACGCGGCGCGCGGCTTCTCGGTCGAGCATTAATAAACCATGCCCATTATCACCAACTCGCTTAAGGTCCTGAACTATTTTATCCGCGCTCGCTTCTTCCTCGACCTGTTCCGCGATGAACCACTGAAGCAGCTCTTTTGACATATGGTCCTTTTCCTCGGCAGCCAGATCCGCCAACCCGTTGATCAATCGCGTAACGTCCTGTTCGTGTTTGTAGACCTCTTCAAAGACCGCGAGCGGCGATGGCCACTGCGTGGGCGGCGCGCAGAGGGCCGTAAGGATGACGCGTCCTCCTCTGTCATTTAGAAATTGATAGAATTTAACCGCATGCGAGATTTCCTCCTGAACCTGTATTCGCATCCAGTTGGAAAATCCGGACAGAGCGTTCGCGTCGAAGTAGGCGGCCATGGAAGCGTAGAGATATGCCGAATAAAGCTCGGCATTGATTTGTTTATTGATGGCTTCTTCAATTCTTTCACTGATCATGATTCTATTCCCTCTTCTTTAGATTGAGACGCGTTTTTGCTAAAAACGCGATATGCCCCATCTCTTCTTTAATAATATCCTCGATTTTCTCTTTGCCGAGTTTTTCCGGAACGATCCCTTTTAAACCAACGTAATAGACAACAGACTCCTTCTCGCGTTCGATGGCTAGCTTGAGAATGTCGTCTATTGAGCTTTTCGCCTCCCACGTCTCTTCAGAACTCTGGTTTAAATCGAAAATATGGCTGCCGGCAATAGCCGCGAGATACTTCTCTACCTCGCCGTCCGGGTCATAAATCGCCTGCGCTGACTCGGATTGAAAAAGCGCTTGTTTGAGCTGGGTGAAGAACCTCTCGTGTGATTCTTCCATATCGGCTAGACCGAGAAGTGTCCGCTTTGTCTCGCCGTCAAAGAGCTCGGCCGCGCGTTGATAAAAAAGTCTGCCGTTTCGCTCGATTTGAATAGCGATTTGAAAAATTTCCTCAGCGTTAAATATTTGACTCATCAGCTCTCCTTCCCAGCTTTAGCGCTCGTTTTTAACGACTAAGCCCGGCTTCGGTTATTAAATGTTCGATGGATATCGTACGCGTTTTATACATCGCTTTTAGACACCTGATAAGATCTGACCGATATCGAATCGTTTCCTGAGACAAAAAGGTCAGGCCTTATCAGCTTATGCATTTCGCGTGCCATTCATTCCGGCCTTCGTTTCTAGAGCCCGGTTCATAAATCCTTCCGAAGTATTTCGGAGCGAATATGCAAGGAGCGGCGACGAAGGGCTAGCAGCGCCATTTCTAGGAGCGAGCGACGCCGCAGATTGGGCCGTCCCGCCCGGAAGACGAGCAGAGGCATTTATGAGACGGGCTCTAATACGCGTAGATGGCCGCGGCCTCGGACGCGCTCGAGCCGGCGTCGTCACCTGACTTACGAGACAAACTCTGAATTGATAGGCGTCTCAGGGGATGTCCCAACAAAACAAGCGACATTCGATTTTGCCGTTCCACAACTCGTGCTCAATCGTCGGACGAAGACGCATGGCTTTGGGCAACTCACGATCGGATAAGAGCGCGCAGACGCGAAAGCCCGAGAGCTCGCGAAAGCGCCGAGCCATCTGAGAAGGAAGGCTAGCGTCGCTCGACAGCCGAACCCCGTAAGGAGGATTGGTCACCAGCCATCCCGGTTCGCAGTTCGGTTTGAGGTCGCGAACCTCGCCGACCTCCCATCGTGCGTTTACTCCCGCCCGCTTCGCGTTGGCGCGCGCGATTGCGAGCGTTGCAGCATCTCGGTCTCGTCCGAGGATAAAGCTCGTACGGCCATCTGTTTTTTGTATTTCACGCGCTTGTTTTCTCAGCTCGGCTATCTGACGCTTTCGCTCTTGATCGTGGCAGATCCACCTCTCAAATCCGAATCGCTTACGGTTGAGCCCGGGCGCGACGTTTTGGGCTTGCATCGCGGCCTCGATCACGAATGTTCCCGAGCCGCACATCGGATCTATCAAGCTTTTGTCCGCGCGCCATCCGCTAAAGCGAAGGATCGCCGCGGCCAGGGTCTCTTTTAGCGGCGCGCTACCTGCGGCAATGCGATAACCGCGACGATGCAACGGATTTCCGGAGAGGTCAACAAAAAGCTCGGCTTGGTTTTTAATCAGATGTACGGTTATCAGTACATCCGGTTCGTAGCGATCGACATTGGGTCTCACCCGTAGTCGATCTCGCAGGGAGTCGACGATTGCGTCCTTGACCTTGAGGCTTACGAAAGTCGAATGGGTGAGCGTGCTGTCTCGCAAGTTGGCGCGCACGGCCAGGGTGGTTGATGGCCCGAGAAAGCGCTCCCATTTCACCAGTCGCGCGCCCTGATAAAGCTGCTTCGCATCGACCGCGGGGAATTGAGCGAGCTTTTCCAGCACGCGTACCGCGATGCGGCTATGTAGACAAGCCCGCATCGCTGAGGTGAAGTCCCCTCCAAAATGAACGCCGCCGCGCGTTGCTTTGACCGCGGGGATGGCGAGCTCGCGCAACTCGTCGCGCAATACGCCCTCGGTGCCGCGCGCCGCGGTGGCGAAGTATCGACGCTCGGGTTCAGATTTCGAGGTCACTACGGAGCCTTTTGGTCGCGATGCCGGTAAAAGTACGGCGAGAACATCCGCACTCGCCGTTGAACAGAGGGGTCTTTCGGCGCCGCGCGCGCGGCGTTTTGAGCGTGTCGCCAGGCCGCTTTTCGGTCTCCGGCCACGGCGCTGCTCGAGGCGAGCTGAAGCTCGAATTCCGCTCGATTAGCGAGTTTTTGCCGAACGTGGTCTTGCGCGAAGAATAGGCTTAATAAAAGCATGAGGATGGCGATTCCCTTTCCGATCGACGAGGCGTAAAGACGAACGATCGCCTCTAATCCCATGCCCGCGAGTAGGAGCAGTGGAACGATCAAAGCCAGGCGATATCGGCTGCTCGGGTGATACAAGGTCGTCGTGATAAACACCCCGAGTGCCAGCGGAAGGTAGGGCGAGAGCGCGCGGATTCCGTCTCGACGCGCGAGCCACACAGCACCCGCTACTCCCCAAAGTAAAATCATCCCAAAGCTGATCGGCAGCCATCTGAGCAGCGAAACGGCCGACTTTTCGCCGAGGTAGCCGTATTGAAAGCTGCTTTCGCGATTAATCAGTGTATTGCACAGCTTCGAGGGCGCGTTGACCAGCCAGCCCTTAATATCTATCGCCGGAAATAGGGTTCGATTGACTCTTTTTTCGTTCCCATTTCGCTTATTCGCGAGTCGCGCGCGCGCCTGCTCGACGACAGCGTAGCTTGAGATGATCTCTTCACCTTCAGTCGCATCAGAAAGCACGCCGCGAAACGCTCCCCGGGACGAGGTCTCAACGGTTCGCGAGACGAGAATTACCGGAACGAACAAACCGCTATGCACCTTCGTCCACACGCCGTTCGCGCAAAAAACCGCTGTCAATCCAAAGGCCAAGGCCACCGCGCGTCGACATACGGCTCGCCGCGGTTCGCAGGGACGGTTCCAGGGAAGCGCCGCGCATAGGATGATAAAGGGCGTGCAAAATATCAGGCTCGCTCGTGCTAGCACGGATAAACCAAAGATCGCGCCGGCAGCTAGGGACGATAATAGCCGGCCCTCGCGCACGCCGTTGCCGAGATAGAGACCGGACGCGAGCAGCACCAAGAACAGCCCCAAAGCGTCCGAGAGTATTTTTGATTCGAAGTAAAGCAGCGTTCCGTAGCCGAGATAGAGCGCGGCGGAAAAGAGCGCGGCTCGGCGCCCCGCGTTTCTTAGCACGAAAACGTAGAGCATTAGAAGCGCCAAACAACCGAGCAGAAGTTGAAGAAGAATCGGAAGCACAAGCGATCTATCTACTCGCACCAGCGCCAGGAAATAGCCGTATAACGGGCTAAAAGCGAGGAGCACGGGAGCGCCGAATTCGCCGGACCGAACGCGAAAGGCCTGTTCTAAGTAAGCCACCGAATCAGCGATCGGTCCGTATATAAAGGGTAACTTCGCCGTATATTGATCTAGGTAAATGACGCGTAGAGCGATGGCACAGAGAAAGAGAATCGTGAGATCCAATCGCTCGGTCAGCTTCGGGTCTCTCAGCGAGTCTACTCTCGCACCTTTATTTCGGATCCATTTCACGCGCTTCCCGTCGAGTTATGATCGCGACCAACAGCGAGAGTTTAACATTGCAAAAAGCGTCGAGCGAAAGGCGAAATAGCCGAAAAAACAGACGCGCGTGCAGCTCTTCTTGGGCCGTAAAAACGTACCACCTAAGGGCTTTGCTAAAAAATCGCACGCGCGTTCCGGTTGTGCGCCTATTCGCAAGCGGAGCGGTCTACGCCGACGGGCTTTCGCGACATTCGGGCAGATCACTTCGCTAGTATCAATAGAATTGTAAAGCCGAGAAGGCGCGCGATCCAGCCGATAGCCGCTCCGAGAATCAACGTTAGGCCTAGAACGGTATAGTTTCGAAATCGCGATCGCCGTTCTCTTTTGGTTAATCGAAGCTGTCGGCGTGCGATGGTATAAGCCAGGGAAAGCGGAGGAGTAAGCTTTTCTCGTTTCGCTACCGGACCGAGTAGATCGCAGATCGGTTGCCACGAGCCGGATTGTATCAGCTCTTCGACTTTCGAGAAATAGTCATCGGACCGCTCACGGCAAAGCTCTTGATTCTCCGGAGCCGCTGACGTGCACGATTCTAAGTCGTCCGTCCCCTCCTGCGTTCGTCCCGGTCTTGATTCTTCTGTTTTGTTTTCGCTCTCGAGCTCGTCGCTGATTTCGCGCGCGGTCCGAGGAAACACCGCGATGAGCCTTTCTTCGAAGGTTTTCGATTCGAGCAAAGATGGGGATTCCTCTCGCAGAAACAACCGCGATTCCGGTATCAGCTCGCTGGCGGCTTGATCGATACATTTACACAGCTCCGCGACCTTGCACATTACGATCGGCTCGTTTGACATATCCAGATGGGCTTCGAGAAACTCCGAGTATAGTCTGTAGGTATTTTTGATATCTTTTATACTGTCGGATTTTTCCACCGCGAGAATCGATCGCGGATCGGGATCGGGCTTAATAGTTAGATACAGCGTGAGTAATTGATCTAAATTATCACCCCCCTCGGTTTCAACTCCGGGTCCCCAAATCGCCATCCGAGTCGCCATGTCCTGATCGCGTTTACCATACAAATAATAGAGTATCGCACGGTCATAATTCGAATCCGCCGGAATCGCCTTAAACTCGGGTAACGAACCGATCGGTACAGTTGCGGCCCGAGTGAGATTCGCCTCGAGATCCGCCGCGGTATTCGGCAAGCTGATATTTACTGCGGTGGAACGTCGCTGATCAGAGTCGATCAATTTGACAGATCCAGCCATCAGCAGCGAAAGGGTAATCGCCTCGGCGACGCTTTGCGCTGTCGGCAGCTCGATCTCCTCGCGACCCATGAGATACGCATAAGGGGCGTTTCTCGGATCAAAGAAGGGTCGAACCGTAGGATTGAGCCGGACGATAAGCCGCGACCGTAACGCTTGCACGGTAAGGCTCCCGGCAAAGAGCGAATCGACTTCACCCATTATACCCAAATCCTGCAGCCAATCCCTTGTCAACCTTGCAACAGGATCGACGCGAAGCGCACGGCTACCGACCCCGCTGAAGATCTTGGAGCGTTCCGGGGGCGGCATGTTTCTGACGGCGGCCAATACCGCCGTCATGGGGTGAAGCCGTAGGATAATGATCCCTTCCAGCGCTTTATTTTCAAGTTGAAACCGCGCGCGGGCGTGAACGCTGCCGCAGCTCGCCGCCATCCGTTCCGTCAGCTGCGTCCCGAGCAGCGTGAAGAGATGCGAACCGTCCAGACAACCGAGCTCCAATAAGGCCTTGCCCAACTTTCCGCCGTGCTTGCGCGAAAGGGCCAACGCTTCGGCGATGTCCTTGCGCTTGAGTAGTCCATGACGAATCGCGACCGCGCCGAGCCGTTCGTCGAATTGGGTGGATTGAGCAAAAACCGGAAAACCGTTCTGAAAGAAAATGATTCGTTCCGTTATGTCCGATTGAAGAACCAGGCGACCTGTTAGTCCTCGCTCCCCAATATTCAGCAAGAGCTCCCCTAGCCGATAGGGCGGCACGATCGACGTCATCCAGGGTTCAGGGCTTTTTCTCCCATTTCCCCTAATATCGTTACTGCCGAATTGCTGTTGAAATGACGACACGAATCTATCCCGAACCGATTGCACTTTTTAGCAGGACATGTAGTTTGGTCAAGCGAGATGTCGGCGTCGACTACGTTAGGTTAGTTGAGACAAAAATCATAGAAATCAATGCGCTCGATTACAGCCTGGATTCAAACGCTACTACAATTTGCCGGTCGGTTTACCCTGGCCGGCCTGGCTTTGGCGATGCTCGAGACAGCCCTTTGCTGTATCGACACCCGCCGGCCGTCGCTTTCTTTCGACGAGATCTGGTATAACTGCTTCTTTATACTGAGCGCAACGGTTACGGTATGTCTGATATGCGCTAGTTTTGCTGCTTTAGTCCTATACGTAGCCCAGATTCCAGGGGGGCGTGTTGCGGCTAGCCGTCTGTCGTATCGGGTTGCAATGGTTGCCGCCCTAGCAGCGGCGCCGATTGCCGCTCTGGTTCTCTGGTTGCTCACGCAAGGTAGGCGGGTACGCGATTTACCGGGTCGGTCGTTGGTGGTATTCATCGCGGCGTTGCTGTTGGGGTTGTGCGCCTTTTGGTTAACCCGTTTATTGATCGAGCTAGGGCGTCAAAATGCCGCGCGTCAGCGCGTGTTGACCGCGCTTAGCTTGTGGTTGATTGTCATTTCTTGTCTTGTGGTTGATGCTTGGGTTTTAAGGCGTCTATACCCGGCGTTTCACTGGACCATGGCGGCTATCTCGATTTTATCCGCCACGAGCGCGGTTGCCGTTATGCCTTTTTCGAAAGTGATCACATCGGGCTTTCGCAGGGTAACGGGCGTTGCGGGTTTGTCGCTTATCGCATCCGCACCTTTCGCCGCGGCGCGATTACTCGAAACGCCGCACGGTGGTACAGCCATCGAACAAGCGGCTCCCGTGAGCGGAAAGCTCTTCGCTCTAGCCTCTCGTTTTTTGCCCTCTACCCGCGAAAGACCGGCGGCGCGTTTGGAACATCGGGTCAAAAAGCCGGTAGCGGTATCGCAAAATCAACCGGGGATTGATCTGCGCAATCACGATGTTTTGTTGATAAGCGTGGACGCGTTGCGAGCCGACCGCTTATCCGCCTATGGAGGAAGCGGCGTCGCTCCAAATATCGACGGGTTATCCCGGGAATCGGCGGTGTTTTTACGCGCTTATACGCCAACGCCTCATACCTCATACGCCTTGGCGAGTATGCTTACCGGGAAGTTTCTTAAGGTTGTTATGGAGCTATTTCCAGGTATACGCCTCCATCAAACCCTGCCGTCGCTTCTACGTCGATATGGATATCTCACCGCAGCGTTTTATCCCCCGGCCGTGTTTTATATAGACGAGGAACGGTTTAACCCCTTTCGGACGAACCATTTCGGCTTCGAGCATCAAAAAGAGACCTTCGCGCCGGCGTCCGACCTGGTCCGCCAAGTCATTGCGTTTTTGGAGCAAGCCGATTCCTCTCGTCCCTGGTTTGTGTGGGTGCATATTTTCGAGCCTCACGAGCCTTACGAACCGCCGGAGCCGTTTCTGCGCGGAACGTCGCCGGTCGAACGTTACGACGGGGAGGTCGCGGCCGCCGATGATGCCGTGGGTAAGCTGATTAAAGCTTTCCGCGCGGCCAAGCCCGACTCGATCGTCGTCTTGACCGCCGACCACGGAGAGGAGTTCGATGAGCACGGCGGATTTTATCACGGCACCACGCTTTACGACGAGCAGGTCCGGGTGCCATTTATCTGGTCGATACCGTCAGCGATAAAACCTCGTGCGATACAGGCTCCGGTTGAGACCGTGGATCTCGCGGTTACGCTCTTAAGCGTATTGGGTATTCCGCGCGACGCGGCGATGCAGGGCGACGATCTCAGCCCGCTGTTGCTCGGCGCCGATGCGGGCTCGGAGCTCGTCGCCTTTTCCGAGATCAACGCTATGAAAATGGTTTGCGACGGTCGTTACAAGGCGATTTGTTCCGTTGGGGCGCATCCGTGCCGCGTCTTTGATTTACTTATTGATCCAGGCGAAACACGTTCGATCGGCGGCGAGCAACCCGAGATCGCGTTGCGATTGCGCGAATCGCTGGCGCAATTTATCGGCTCAATTGTAAAACGCCAGGTGGCGTCTGCCCGAGACGACCAAGCTCGCTCGGAGATCTTTTCTCGGGCTAAGCTCGGCGACCCCATGGTTGGGCCTGATTTGGTTCCCCTGCTCGGGTCGCAGAGGGCCGAAGTTCGGAGTCGGGCCGCGCGCTATTGCGGATCGCTAGAGTACTTGCCCGCGGCGCCGATCGTGAGGCGGTTGAGGCTGGAGGATGAAGATGAGGCGGTGCGGGCCGAGTGCGCGATTGCCGCGGTTTGCTTCGGCGACGAGATCGCGCGCGGTCAAGTCGAGGAGCTGCTGAGCCCGATCAAATCGGCGTCAGACGAGACGTTTATCGACCGAAGCCGTCGCGCTGCTTTGTGTTTAGCAAAAGCGGGGAGCCGAGCGGGAGCCCGTGTTTTGATCGATTTAGCACAAGACCGGTCGGCCGCGCGAGTGATGCGAAAGCGGGCGATTTCCGCGCTCGGCGCGATCCGCGAGAAGCGCGCGGTGGAAACGCTTATTCACTTGCTTTCGGACGACTTTCTTCGTGTCGAGATCGCGGACGCGCTCGGGGATATGGGCGGACGAGCGGCGGCGAATGCTCTGGTTCAAGCGCTTCGAAAGGAGCCGTATCTCGCGGCGCGTCAAGCCGAGGCGCGCGCGTTGGTTCGGCTGAAGGACCAGCGAGTCAAGCGACTAATCCGCCGGTATTTGGCGACCGAAAGCTCGCTTCCGGGAGGCGTCGATATGCTGCTTTCGATCGGCGCGCTGGCGCGGGCATCGGGCCGGGGAGCGGATCTGAGGAGAAGCGAGAATGTTCGAATCGGGGCGTGGGACTGCTCGCAAGAGGGTTGTCTTCCCCAGTCAAACGCGGCGATTCGGCTGCCCCCTGCTCGCGCTCCCGAGGGTCCGGCTCGCGCGGTATTTAAGCTGAGAGCACAGTCCGCTTCAGACACGCTTCGTATCGAGGATAAGACGGCTCGCTTGCGCGCGGGAGAGCAAGAGGTCGGCGTTTCCTTGCCCGCGGTCCGCGGTAGCCGTGAGATGAGCGTCGCTGGCAGCTCGGGAGTCCGGTTGATCGCCGTAGCAGTGGTCGCGGAGCAAGGGGTGGATGGGGATTGACGCAAGGACGATAGACGGCCTGCTCACCAACCTTTGTCCGAAATGATCTTTTTTATCCGCTCCTCGGTCTTTTTCTCTACCAAAAGCATCCGAGCGAATTTCGCGGCTTTTATCCTATCCATTACCGCGTCGATCTCCGCCGGTTTTTCCAAAAAATCGATCGCCCCTAGTTTTATCGCCTCAACCGACTTATCGATAGTCGCGTGTCCGGTCAGTAAAATTACCTGCAAATCCGGGTTAATCTTTCGAAGTCGCTTGAGCGTATCGATACCGTCCATCTGCGGCATTGCCATGTCGAGGATCACGGCGTCGAAAGTCTGCTCCTCGGCTTTACTCAGCGCTTCGATACCACTAGTCGCTTTGGTGACCGAAAGACCGTGGATTTGCATCCGTTCCGCGAATGCGTCCAAAAAGTCTTGATCGTCATCGACCGCCAATACTTTTATCGTTTCCGCCATTGTCTCACCTCTTTTCGATTGCGTAAAAATGTCATTCTAAAAGCGATTCCCCTGATCGTCACAGCCGTATCGTAACCTCCTTTTCACCGGTATTCGCTTCCAAGCGCCCGCCGAGCTTACGCAGCGCTCGAACGAGACGGTTCGATGGTCGTTGCACCAATTCATCGAAGGCAGCTCCCTTTATACTGACGAATGCTTGTTCTTCCGATCGTCCGACATCGAGACTTAACGCGCGTGTTTGCGCGTGATCTAACGCCCAGAGTAAACAGTAATAGACAACCTGTTGAAATAGGAAGGGATTGGTTTCGACTTCAACCTTCGGACAACTCCCGAGCGTAATCTCGACTCCCGCGACCACGGCCTGACGCTCGATGAGCCGAGTAATTAACGAAACCAGTTCGACCAGATCCTCGCGCCGTTCCGGAACGTCTACGCTATGCGCGAACCGATTAAGTCTGAGACACGCCCCATCGGCCGTTTCCACTTGTCTCGCGATATCCTTGGCTATCGTATTCACGCGAGCCAAGTCGAGCGGTCGGATTCCTTTTTCGGCCATAGCGGTGAGATCGGCCAGCAAACCGGCTTTTTCTTTAATCGTGGCCAGACGGTTTTTAAACTCGTGTGATACGTTCGCCGTTATCCTCCCGAAAAAAGCCAGGGCATCGAGTGTCAAGGCGCTATCTTCATCTTGATATTCCGGCGAGACCTCTTCGTCCGATCGCAGACTCATCCAATCGCCTCCTTTAGCCTTTCGATTAAAGCTTCTATCTTTAAGGGCTTCATGAGATAGAAACAAGCACCGGCGTCTCGGCATACCCGGTCGTCTTGTTCCGACGCGTGGCCGGTCACGATAATGAATTTCATGTCGGGTCTAATCAACGTTATCTTCCTTATAACCTCAAGGCCGCTCATTCCGGGCATTTTGTAGTCCAGCACAGCCGCGTCGTATTCCGCGGCCCGCACCTTTTCCAAGGCCTGCTCGCCGCTCAGGGCCCAATCCGCATCGATGCCGCGTAGCACCAGCCGTTCGGCCAGCGCCGTTACCAATTCGAGCTCATCGTCGACTAACAAGATACGCATATTTCCCCCTATTCCGCCTCTTCCGTCTGCTTAGGCAACGAGACCGGGAGCTTTAGCTTGAAGGTCGTTCCTTTATCCTCGGTGCTCCGAACGCTGATTTCTCCTCCCAACTTTCTCACTAACCCGTAGGTAATAGATAGGCCAAGCCCGGTACCTTTTTCTTTCTTTGTGGTGTAAAACGGTTCAAAGATGTATTGCATTTTTTCCGGTTTAATACCACAACCGTCGTCGGTTATTTCCACCGCGACCATTCCCTCTGATATAATGTCGAAAACAATATCGATTTTACCGCCGTCTTGCACCGCATCGAAGGCATTATTGATGATATTCAGAAAGATCTGCTCGAGCTGCCCGCGATCGCTCTCGATTTGAGGAAAGTCCTCGACCGAGTTCACGGTTACTCTGACGTTGCGATGGTAGGCTTCTTTTCCCAGAAGGCTCAGCACTTCTATAACCAACTTCACCAAATCGAGCGGTTCAAAGACGACGTCGACATGCCGGGCGAAACCTAGTAGCCGATGGGTGATCACGCGACATCTTTCCACCGATTGCAGGATCGAGTCTATATGCTTGATAATTCTTTCTTCCGTCCGCTGCGCCTCGGGTAGCGTGAGCGTATCCTTGATTAATCCAGCCTTTTCATTGATAATCGCTAGCGGATTATTGATCTCGTGCGCCACTCCGGCCGCCAATCGGCCGATCGAAGCCATTTTATTCGCGTGCTCCATTTTATGGACCGCGACGGTTCGTCTGAAGTCCGCTTCGTAGACGCGGCCCACGAGATAGGTTACCGCGATAAGAACCGCGACTAAAATCCCGACAACGCTCGCGAGGAAAAACGCGACGAGCGTTCCTCTCAGCTTCCACCAGCCGCCCATCAATGCTTCTGTTCGCTTGATAACCATGAGAATAAACGGCGTGTTTTTTATATAGACGTATCCCTGCGTTATCGAATTTCCGTCCGGACCCGTTAGCTCTCGCACTACCGTGGACTCACTGTGCGGAGGAACCTCGATCCGGCAGCGCTCCAGTACGTTTCCGTTAAACCGCGAATCGGTCTGCAGAACGCCGTCGTGATTAATTACGAATGCATCGCTGTCGGGGCGCGTTTCAAGAGACCAAACGATTTGAGTTAGACGCGCTGCATCGATCGCCGCTCTGACGACGTAAAAACTTCCTTTTGCCTTATCGTGTCTCGCGGCGATGACAAAGTGAGGTTCATCGCGATAGCCGCGAAAAACATCGCTGATGTATAGCCCATTTTTTTGGATATGGACAAACCAATTTTGATTTTTGTAGCTCTTTCCTCGGAGCTTAAACGGGCCGACATACGCGAGCTGATAACCGGTATCATCGATTACGCCGATATCTCCGAACGTGCCGAACGATTTTCTTAAATGATGAAAGAGAACCGTGAGCCTATTTTGATCGGCCAGTTGCTCGAAACTCGTATCGCTAACCACGAAATCCATAGCGGTTCTACGTTCCACGAGAAAGGAAGATATGGTTCGCTCGGTATTGGAAACCAGTCGCGCGAGAGGATATCTAATTTCGGCGGTAAGGGCTCTGCGATACTGTAGATGGTGAACCACCGTAAGCACGGCCAGCGGAATCAGCGCGACGCCCGCTACTCCCCAAATGGCCTGCCACCAGATACGGCGGTAGTTGAAGAGCGCCTTTTCGCCTCCGGGTAAGACTGATTCATACAGGAATCTCGGGTATAGCTTTTTTAATAGACTCGCCATGCGCGATTCGCTTGTCATGCTAAACCCCGTCGCGCGGCCCGCGATACGGGTCCGCCCGCGCGATCTCGCTGACGATTCGATAGGCTCGGCGATTTCGTCGGTACGGACACCCTTGCGCTCGGGCATCGCTCTTAACGGGTTGCGGCATCATCAAAGGTCTAGCCATGGTCATTCACGTTATTTATTTCTTCTCCTTGGATCTTCTAAGCTTTTCATAAGCCGCGTTCATCGTTTTGGTAAGCACTTCGATGTCGACCGGTTTCTGCAGGTAAGCGAACGCTCCGAGCTCTTGACAGGTTTTTTTGTCTTCCGCGGTTCCATGACCGGTCAATACGATGACCTCAACTCGCGGATGCTCGGCCTTTACGCGACGCAAGACCTCGATGCCGTCGATTCCGGGCATCTTGAGGTCTAAAATCATCACCTCCGGTTCGTCGTTTTCGATGACCGACAAGGCTTGCATACCGTCATACGCCACCGCCGATCCCACGTCCCTCATGAGCAGACGCTCGGATAAGGTTTGTACAAATTCCCTCTCATCGTCCACCAGAAGCACCTTGGACGGAGCCTCAAAGTCGAACTTTCGGTAAATATCCGGCTGATAAAAATCCGGACCGACTCGGGTTTCAACCTCGCTAACCCCCGGCACCGCCTTGGCGATCTTCTTAAGCTCTTCCTCAAGCCTCGATAGGATAATAACATGCTTATTGATGGTGATCGTTACTTTTCCGGATTGCGCCGCTACATCAACCGCGTGTCCTTCTTTTGCTAAAGCAACTTCAACTTCGGAAGCGAGCGCGAAGTCCTTCACCGCAGAGACCGAGGCGTCGGTCGGTTGTACCACGCCTTTTCTAGCGTTGCCGGCGATTAGAGCAATCGTATCCTCCAAGCCTGTCTTGTCGATCGGCAATACGATATCATAAAGCGAAGGATTCCAGGGTGCCTTACGCAGTACGTACTCGGTCCATTCCCGGCGACCCTCGTCGTCTTTGTGAATGCGCTTTAGAGCCTCGTCCTCGGACAGCCTCTGAGCTTTCACCGCCTGAGCGACCCGATATTTGGGATCGGCTATCAAGCATACCTTCAGTACATGAGAGATGTGCTTCGGGATCAGGTGCCCCGCATACCCGTGAAAGATTATCGCATCCTGCTTGAGGTACTCCGCCACTATCGATTTGAAATAGCCGACGTAGCGTTCTCGCTCGTGAGTGAATCGATTAAAAATCGATGTCTTATGATACAAGGTCTTTTCGAACCGGCCGGGAGCAACATCGTACAATTTGCCCGCTTTCTCGATGATTTTGTGATCTTCGATGATTCGGTATCCGAGACGTTGCGAGAGCTCGCTGGTGATGACATCGCTTTGACAATACGAAGCACTGAATATGGTTATTACCGCCATGCAACTGTTTCCTTATCGTGTTGTTGACGTTGATTGGTTAAGTCGGGGCATACCGCTATGAGCGGACACTTCTCCTCTGACGATCCGACGTGAGCCACGGGATAAATCGTATCGATTGCTTGATTAAGGGTATAGAATATGTGTTCTTCACCTATTTTTTCTAACAAATGGGTTCGACGAAAAACCCCCATGACGCGTTCCTTTACGTCGCAGAGCGAGATTTGGTAACCTGCCGCTCGAACCCGATCGACTACCAATGACAGTGCCTCCTCGCCCGAGGCGTCCATATCATTGATGCCGCTCGCGACGACCAAAATATGTTTTAACTCCGGCATGGAGCGAATCCGTTCCGCGATCTTGTCCTCCAGGTAGCTCGCGTTGGCGAAAAACAAGGGGCCGTCGAATCGAACCACGGCGATGTGCGCGCACGACTTGAGACCATAAACGGCGGCGTCTCCCAAGGCCTTTTCGTGCAGCGACAGCGTCACCACCTTGGGCCGCATGCTTTTATAGAGGAAAACCACGAGGGATAGTCCGACCCCGACCATGATCCCTTTATCCAAGTGAGGAGCAAAGAATAATGTGCTGATAAAGCTGATAACGGAAATCGCACCGTCAAACCGCTTGGCTTTCCAGGCGTGAATAAAGCCTGATACGTTGATCAAACCGACCACGGCCATCATAATTACCGCTGCCAATACCGGTTGTGGAAGATGATACAAAAGCGGTGTCATGAAGAACAGCACGATCACCACGGCCAGGCTCGTAATCACGCTCGATAGACCGGTAACCGCTCCCGCTTGTAGATTTACCGCTGAACGCGAAAAAGAGCCCGAGACCGGATAACTGCTGCCGATCGAACCGACCATGTTGGCCAACCCTTGCCCTATGAGCTCTTGGTTCGGATCGAGCCGATGGCCGGTCTTGGCCGCCATGGCCTTGGCGATCGAGATGGCTTCCATAAAGCCCAAAAGGGAAATGATCGCCGCAAAGGATAACAGACGCATAATGACGTTCAGATCGACGGCGGGCAGTTCCAACGCGGGAAGCCCTCGCGGCACCTCTCCCACGACCGAGCCCCCGCCGATCATTCGAATTGAATCCGTTTTTATCGGGGCCGCACCGACCTTGATGCGCCATATCCGGCCGTCGTTTTTCAAGCCCGCGGACTCGCCTTCGGGAACAAAGCGCATCGCTCCTTTTGGCAGCGGAACGCCGACAAACAGCAGTTCGCGGATCTTACTTCGGCTCAAGGAGGAACGTTCACCCGCCAGGTCGATTTTGAGGTTCACCAGATCGATTTCGTTTTGTGTCTTTAGCGCTTCGATCGAGCGCGCGCCGTCAGCTTGTACAGACCTGTCGAGCATGCGGTTTAGATCGGTGCGCTCTTGCGACAAGCTGCGTACTTCGCTCGCGGCCAGGTTGAAACGCTCGATCAGCTCACGCGTTCGAATTGAATCGATTTGAGCGATATCGGCCTTGGTGTTGTACTCGAAACCGATCGCGTAAGCGATGCCGGTAGCGACGGCAACCGCCAGCAGAACATAGGGGATTCGCGGATTGATCCGTTTAATCACAAGCATGAAAGCGAAGGCGGCGATACCGAAGGCCAAGGTCGGCCAATGGGTATAGCGCATCGCCGCGAGCAGAACCCCATACACCGTTTCGTAATGGTGTTTCGAGTCATCGACGAATACGCCGAATAGCTTGGAAAGTTGGGAGGTGGCGATAATAATTGCGGCTCCGTTGGTGAAGCCGTTGACAACGGGATGGGATAAGAAATTAACCACCAGCCCCAGCTTGAGCACGCCGAGGGCGAACTGGAAGAGACCTACTGTAAAAGCGAGCAACACGGCATAAACGATGTACTCGTTACTTCCGGCCGTAGCCAGCGGCGCCAGCGACGCCGAGGTCATCAACGAAACCACGGCGACCGGACCGGTCGCCAATTGCCGGCTCGACCCGAAGAGCGCCGCCACCATGGGAGGAAAGACCGAAGCATAGAGGCCGTATTGAACCGGTAAACCCGCGAGCTGCGCGTAGGCCATGGATTGCGGTATTAATAGGAGCGCCACGGTGATTCCGGCTACCAAGTCGTTTCGTAAGAAAGCCAGTTTGTAGCCCTTAAACCAGCAAATAAAAGGGAGGAACCGCGTGGCTAGTCTTCGCATATATATTCCCTACAAAGCATCCTTTGACAAGAATCGATAATTTCTTGGTGGTATCCCGCCAGCGTCATGATCCCGAAAATGTCGAATCGCGTGAGCCCCGTAATCATCGCCAATATGACCATCGCTTGCTTTTGGACGTTGACTTCGCGGATGGATCCATCTTGTTGTCCCTTGATAAGCGCCTCTGCGATAATACCTAAGAAAAAGTCGTAGATAGATTCGATAATCTTGCGACAGGTCGGATTGACATTCGCCAGTTGGTACGGATAGTTTCTAAAGAGCAGTAGAAACTCGACGCGCTTGGCCTCGGACAGGTGGAAGAATAGGCCGACGATCCCGCTGATCATCGCCAGACCGTTTTCGGGCTCGGCGTCGTGCAGGTGGCTCTCGACCTCCCGAACGATATCTCGCTGTACCCTTTCCAAGATCTTTAAAAGCAACTCTTCTTTATTTTTAAAGTGATGAAAAAGCGTACTTTCGGCGGAGCCGATCGATTTCGCTATGTCCGCGGTTGAGGTGTCCTTGAATCCGTTTTCCGCAAACAGGGCCATCGCGGTGCCGATAATCGAATCCTTGTAACTCATTTTTTTTCTGGTATAATAAACCGAGTGAGTACTCGGTCAGTCATTTTATTATTTCAATATAACAAAGGGCTAGTCAAGTAAATATTCGTAAAAAACAAAAATACAGATATTTATGAAAAGCTTGTTATTCCATTTTATTGCAGTCGCGTCGTACATCTCTAAAAGCGGTAAAAGTCAGGAGGAGCTTTCAAACGAATCAAGCTTAATTTATTGATATTATTGATAAAAATATAAGATTGCTAACAACGAAGTGCTTTTGGAGGCAAAACCAATGTCAATCGTTACTATTTCGAGGGGCGCATATAGTAAAGGACGGGAAATTGCGGAAAAAACGGCCAAAAAGCTCGGTTATAGATGTATATCGAGAGAGATTTTGCTCGAGGCCTCGGAGCGGTTCAATATTCCGGAACTCAAGCTGGCTCGAGCGATCCACGACTCTCCGTCGCTGTTGGAAAGGCTCGGCCGTACGAAAGAAGATTATGTCGCATACATACGCGTATCTCTGCTTAGGGACCTACAACGCGACAACGTTGTCTATCACGGGCTCGCCGGACACTTCTTCGTATCCGCGATCTCGCACGTCCTGAAGGTGAGAATCATCGCTGAGATGCAAGACCGGATCGGCGATCTCAAGCAACTCGAGCCGGACAAAAGAAAACTCTCAGAAGAAGAAACGCAAGCGATCATCGAAAGGGACGACGAGCAGCGTCGCAAGTGGAGCACCCATTTATATGGTATAGACACGCGCGATCCAAGTCTCTACGATCTGGTTATTCACCTTAGAAAGATTACTGTCGCAGACGCGGTCGATACCATCTGTAACGCGGTCGATTTCAAATCGCTGCGAACCACGAAGGCATCTCAAATGGCTTTGGACGCGTTGCTGGCGCGGGCGGAGGCCAAGGTGGTGTTGATCAATCTGCAAGCGGATGCGGAAGTCACATTAGAGGGCGCTACCGCGACTGTTTGGACGAAGTCCGGGAAAACGCTCGGCGATCGTTCAAAGCAACGGATCGAAAGCGGTCTAAAAGAGTGTCCGGGTATCACCGAGGTCAAGTTCGGCCCCGACGATATGCCCTATCTCAACCCCTGGCACAAAATCTAGAGGGAATAAGTCGCGCGCAGCCTTTACTTTTTTGCAACGTTAAGGATTACTCATATTTGATGAGAGAGCCATTGGTCTTTCGCGTGATCCGACTTATTTTTAATGTGATCATCTAACATCGGGATTCATCGGATCTAGAGCGCGCTCTTTACCCGTGTGGCAGGTCGCGCACTGGTCCAGTCTATTTACTTTACTATCCATATCCTTAGAGACTTTTTCGTGACAGCCGATGCACAGCCCGTGCATCGCCGTGGTGTATCCCGGCGCGAGAGCCAATCGCGAGCGATCCCTCGGTCGTATTGCCGCGCCCTCGGGTATCATCCCGGTATGGCATTCGAGACACGGCTTGGAGTGAGCCAAGTCCTTCGGCCTATCGATATCGCTATGACACGCCACGCATCCAGGCCCCTTTTTCAGGCGCGCGATATGCAGCGTGTGATCGAAAATCGACGTTTTCAGATTCATGTCTCGATGACACCGGCTACAGCCGGTAGCTTGTTCTCGCGGCCGCAACAAATGGTGACAGCTTGCGCAATTGCCGTCTTCCATGTCGACGTGCTCTTGATGGTTGAACAGAACCGCTTCGGCCGCGCGATCGCCGTCGATGATGATTTCTTCTCCGAATCCCGGCGCGGTAACCGGTCGCGGCGGAATCGGCGTTTCTCCGAGCGCGCTGGCCGGAACAAGCGCCAAGGCCAGCGCTCCGCCTAAAACCGCCATAATCGAGTATGACGCAAAGCCGCCGGTATACGGGTCGGCGTTTATTACGCCGGAGCGCGGATCAAAGCCCGGGAGCTGATATCTGAACCTTTCCTTATCGATGCGACCGACGTGAAACAGGTTAAAATGTTCCGCTACGAAGAAATAGACCAACGCCGCGCCGGCCACGACACCCAAGGATACGACGACTTCCATCCAAGAGGGGACATAACGCGTTCCGGTCGACTCGATCGTCGCGATACCGCTGACGTTGAGCCGGTTCAAGACGAAGCCGCCGACCGCGAGAAAAGCCGCGACCGCTAGACCGCTCGGTTTTTTTCTAATCGCGGGAATAAATAGCAGCGCGGCGGGAATAATCGCCGATACTAACATTTCCGCGACAAACAAGTTAGAGGAAAAGGTGCCGGCGAAAAGTTGATCAAGTCGCCCTCGGAGCGCCACGTCTACAAGCTTCACCAGCGCGTAGCTCGAGAGTACCCAGGCGCCGACCTTGCCGAGTCCCTGTAACAGCTCGGTTTCCGGCTCCAGCTCGTACAAATACGAGGAAACCAGCGATTCGGTCGTAACCATCATCAGCGCCAGCCCGATCGCGGATATGAAGAATAAAACGGGTAACATCGGAGTATACCAAAGCGGGTGTAACCGATGAGGCATGATGAGAAACAACGAGCCGAGCGAGGACTGATGAAGAGTGCTGAGCATGATACCCAATATAACCAGCGGGATGGTAGCCTTTTTAAGGAGCCGATATAGCTTTTGCAGCGTCGGATGGCGCGAGGGTTCGAGCACCACGGGACCGAATTCCAACGACAGCACGGCGGTATACAACATCACGCACCAACCGACTTCAAACAGCGGCGACTTCGGATTCCAAAAGATGATCATGTGCCAAATATTCCAAGGCAATCCCAGATCGAAGAGCAACGCCACCACCACGGCGAGATACCCTAAAAATGCCGTCAGCACCGCGGGTCTGACGATCGCGTGATAGCGATCGAGGTGAAGCACGTAGACGGCGAAGGCGGTGACAAAGCCACCGGCCGCTAGAGCGACGCCGCCCGTAACGTCGAATCCGATCCAGAAACCCCAAGGCGTGAGATCGGTAAGAGCCGTCGTGGCGCCGAGACCATTCCAAAAACGAAGCGTTGCGATCACGGCCGCCGCACCGACGACGAACCAGAGAGCACTTTTGAAAGCTAAAAGACGTTTCATAATTTCAACCTATTTATCCGAGGAGCCGTCGCTATTGTCGGCTTTTTCCGCGGGTTTTTCTTTTTGAAGCCGTCTGCGGCGCTCGATCACCCAGTAGATGCCTCCCATCAGCGCGCCCATGCCGAGAAAGACCGGGGGGACCACGGCCATCGCCAGCATGGTGCGCTCGGGCATGGGGCGTTCGTCCAAGCGATTGCCCAGGCTGAGGAAATCGAGTTCGATCGGAGACAGATAGAGAACCGCCGTCCCGCCGACCTCGTGCTCGCCGAATACCTTGGGGAGATACAACCGGGGGTTATCCGAAATACGACGGCGCGCCTCGCTGAGTAACGCGTCGCGTTCGCCGAAGATCGTCGCTTCCACCGGACACGCCTCGGTACACGCCGGTTGTTGTCCCCGCGTCAAGCGCGTCGTATAACACATGGTGCACTTGCGGACGTAGGGAACCGGCGAGCTCCAAAGGTAGCGGGGAATTCCGAAGGGGCACGCCATCATGCAGTAGCGGCAGCCGAGACAACGACTGTCGTCGTAGATCACGGCTCCCTCCGGCGTCTTCTTGAGCGCCCCCACCGGGCAGGCCGAAACGCACGCGGGCTCAAGGCAATGGCGGCACTGCTTGCGTACATGGAACCCCTTTTTGCGAAGCACCGAGGTATAACGTTCAGACGATAGCCCGTCGTCGGCGCGCCAGCGGTAAGCCCGTTCTTCACCTAAGCCGTTTGTTTCCGTGCAGGCCTTGACGCATTCGTTGCAGCCGATGCACTTGGTAATATCGGTCAGAATCGCTTTCATATCGCTTGACCTTCCTTTCCTAAGGTCTTGACGGCATCGCGACCGGCGCCCGGCACCATGCGCCACGCCATCTCGGCGACGAGCTGCGAGAAGGGTAGAAGCGTACAATGGACGATCTTGGTAAACGGCGTTATCAGCAGCAAGAGGTCCCCGACCCAAACATGCACGAACATTGTAATTGAAAAGTCAAATGGGTTTTGCGCCGGATGCGCGAGCAGATACCCGCTGAGAAACGCGATCGCGATAAGTGGAGGAAGGAGCCAATCCTGCGCCTTGCTGATCGCGCGCGACTCTTTCCACCAGGCCCGTGCGGCCAACAGAAGCATCGCGCTTACGATCGTGATCAAGCTCAGGACATCCGCGACGGGACCGGGCAGCGCGGGCCAGCCGAATCCCAAGCCGCTGCGCCATAGCCGGATATGACCGAGATAGAAGATCGGAACCAAGATCAATCCCACGTGAAAGGCCACGGAAAGCACGGTGTAATACCAGCGGCTGGATACGAGATACTTCAGCGGATTGAGACGGCGTAGCGTGTTTAGCGCGATCGCGCCGTAAGCCAGCCGTTTATCGCCCACGCGGGCTCGCAAGCGAATGAATCCGATAACACTTAATATAGCGTGTCGCGATATGCCAAGAAGCGCTATCGCGACGGCGAATCTGAAAAGCGGCCCACGGCCGAATTCGATCAGTGCATCCATCTTAAAACCTCATTTTTATTAAAGCGCGATCGCCTTAAGAACTAAATCGTGCAGTCCGATAACCTCCATATCGAGCTTGTGATCCTCGATGACTTCACGTAGCTGCTTTTTACAGTTGGCGCAGGGCGCAACCACATATTGGGCGCCGGTCGCGCGAAGTTGTTCCGCTTTCTTCGCTCCCCCGATCGAGGTGCGAAAGGCTCTGATCTCGTCGACGGATACCGTGCCGCTACCGCCGCCGCAACAGTAGTTGTTACAGCCGTGCGGCTCCATCTCCACGAAGTCCTTGATAAAAGAGCGGAGGATTTTTCGCGGTTGATCGACGATCCACCCGGAACGCGCGATATTACACGGGTCATGGTAGGTGACACGCTCTTTGATCACGTCCGGGCGCAGTCGCACTTTTCCGCTTTCCATCGCTTGACACGTATACTCTATGATATTGATTACCGGCGGAGCATCCTCACCACCATAAGCCGGCACAAATACCTTGGCCGCGCGCGACGCGTGGCCGCATTCTCCAATCAATATTTTCTTCCCCTTGAGTCGCCTGACCTCAGCCAGCTCTCGCTTGATGATATCTTCTAGAAATCGATCGTTGTAAAACAAGCCGTAGTTGATCCCGTCATAGTTACCGGTTCCGATGGTCCAAGAATCACCGGTTGCAAAAAAGACCGCGGCCTGTCCCATGAGCGTATCAGGCTCTAATAAGTAGTCGCTGACGGGCGCGAAAAAAACGTATTCCGCGCCCTCGACATCCACAGGGAATTTGATTTCTTTATTGAATTGCTCCCGCAGCTCCTCTTCTAAGAACGAGAGCGTGTCCAGCAGCGCCGGCAGCGGAATCGCCGAGGTGTTTCCGGTTTTGCCGGCGAGTTGCTCTCTGACGGAAACGTGCAGGGCTTTGGGTACGACGCCGATTTCGGAGAGAATATGTCGGCCGAGATGCGTGATCATGCCGTGGTCTATGCCCATCGGGCATTCGAAATTGCAGCGTCGGCACGCGGTACATCGGTAAAACGCTTCGGCCATGGTGTCGATGTCCTCGTCGCTGAGCGGCGGAGCGCCGAAAATACGCGCTTGAAGCCGCCCTTCGAGCGTGAAGTGACGACGGTAGACTCGCAGCAGCAACTCAGACCGATAACACGGTATATCCTCCGGCCGACCGGTCGCTTCGTGTACCGGGCAGGCAACCGCGCAGCGGGCGCATTTCGTGCCGATCCGCGCGAAGTGATCGAGAATATAGCCGTAATGTGAGTGTTTAAGCATCGCCGCGAAGGCCTCGAGGAATTTCTGGGGACGGTTCATCGGCGGCGACGGCTCTTGATGGTACTTTATCTTGATGTTTTTAACCGGTCGCATGTTTTTTTTCCTATCTTGTAGTATCGAATAGAATCGCCAAGTATTCGCAATCGCAACACTCGAGCGCTCGAACCGTCCCCCCAGGAAGTAAAGGTCTGACCTCGTAGCAAACCGATGCCCGCGAGCGATAAACCGGGCAATCGATGCAGCCCGGCGCCGTCTCGGCCGAAATCGGATGTGGGCTAATCGAGCTCCAGAACTCCCAACATGTCGGCGGTTTTCCGATCTCGAGCTCCAATAGATCGGTCCGCATTCCTCGTGACGTCATGAACGAACGCAGGTCGTCGATTCGGATGCGGTACTGGCCGCCGGCAGTTCGTTGAGCGGGGAGAAGACCTGCGGAAATCCAGTTGACGATTGAGTCCGCTGTAACTAAGCAGTAACGAGCCGCCTCGCCGGTCGTTACCGCTATTCGCGTTTTCGAACCTCTTCCAGCGTAACTTCGCGCTTTTGGCCTTTGCGCTACAGTCGGCATTTTTGGTTTATACGACCTTTTCCGCGTTTTCGACGCCATTGGTATTCATCCAAAAAGACTGCACAGCATATCTTGTGCCAAGCGTAACCTATCGATATCTACAGATAATTTTCCGAGATTCCACCTATCGACACGCTCTGGTTTGGCATTGAGTAAATTGTAGCATTGTAGCGCTACAGTGTTGCAACAAGATACAGTCTGTGTTACAGTTAAATCCGATGAGCCAAGCACTTGATAGCTGTCATTTCCCGCTGGTTCTCGACGTGCTCGATCAAGGTGTTTTTACCGTAGATGAGAACCTCTCGATCACCTCATTCAACCGTGCGGCTGAGCAAATCAGCGGTTATCGCGCGGAAGAGGTCATCGGTAGAAAGTGTTCGGAGCTATTTCGTACCGCGCTTTGCAATCAGGTTTGCCCGCTTCGTTTGAGTATTCAGTCGCGCGGTGCGATTCGCAATCGCCAGATCCACATACACGCCAGAGACGGTAGACAGGTTCCAATAACGTTGTCAACGGTTCCGCTTTTGACCCGGACCGGAAAGCTGCTTGGAGGGGTCGAGGTTTTCAAAGACATATCGCAGATCATCGATCTTAAGCGCCGCCTCGACTACCGTCACCGACTTATCGACATCGTGGGTAAAAGCCGGGTGATGAAGCAGATTTTTGAATTATTGCCGCTCGTCGCGAACAGCGATTCGACGGTGTTGATAACCGGCGCTTCAGGAACGGGGAAAGAGCTCATCGCTCGCACCATTCACACCTTGGGCCAGCGCCGCAAGGGCCCTTTTATACCGATTAACTGCGCGGCGATTCCCGAGACACTGCTGGAAGCTGAGTTGTTCGGACACATCAAGGGCGCTTTTACCGACGCGCATCGGGATCGTTCGGGCCGGATCGCAACGGCGGAGGGGGGCAGCCTGTTTCTCGACGAAATCGGAGATCTGCCGCGGGCGGTGCAGGTAAAGGTGTTGCGCTTTTTGCAAGACCGCGAATTTACGCCGCTCGGCTCCAACCGATCGGTTCGAGCAAACGTACGGGTGATCACCGCGACAAACCGAGATCTACTCGCGCTAGTACGTGAGGGCGTGTTTCGCGAGGACCTCTATTTCAGATTGAATGTCGTCCAAATCGATATTCCTCCACTGTCCGAGCGAACCGAAGATATCCCCTTGCTGGCCAACCATTACGTGAAGGTGTTCAGGGAAACTACCGCTAAATCGATTGAGGGCCTTACCGAGCAGGCCATGGCGCTACTTATCTCTTACCCGTTTCCGGGAAATGTCCGCGAGCTGGAAAACATTTTGGAAAGAGCCTTTATCCTTTGCCAGAGCGATCGAATCGGGCCCGAGCACCTACCGCAGAACGTGGTCGGATCGTCCAGTCTGTCTGGCAGAAACGATATGTCGAAAACAAGCGACGCCGGGTTGATTCGCGCGGCCTTGCAGCGTAACGGCGGCAACCGCACCCGCGCGGCCGCGGAGATGGGAATTCACCGCATCACGCTGCTCAGACGCATGCGACGTCTCGGCCTTTCGTAGTCAGTTGCGTTTCTATTGGCGGTACACGGGCATAGGCATTAACCAAAATTAGTCGACGAACATGAAATCGCCGTAGCGCGCGGGCTTGTCCCGCGCTTATCAGACGACAACGGACGTA
>JAFGIB010000068.1 GCA_016929805.1 Deltaproteobacteria bacterium
GACGGCGGCCGATTCATCCCATAAAACCGGCTTTCGTCCTCGGGCCGACTCGTCAGGTACAGCAAGTACCATCCTCGCCGGCCCTTCGGGCGCGCTCGGTCTTACGGGCGAATTGGCCGCCGACTTGTTTGATCCGTGTACGCTTACAATAATTGTAACAATATCACACATTGAGAGATAATCGAATACAATTTCCAAGCCAAAGGTTCTAGGGCGTCGGCCTCAAGAACGAATGACCGAAGAAGCTTTAGTTGGGCGATGTCGCTAAATTAAAGCGATTTTTCTCTTGCCGTAGTAAGTGACCGAGTACCGCTATTTTCGTCCAAGAAACGCGCGCTCGCTCAACGCGCGCTCGCTCGGTATCAAGCGCGGCAGCGTCGGCGAAAGTCAAAAGGGATCCGCTTATATAATAGAAGCTCGGAGACTATCCGGACCTCTCGAGCGCCACCATGGTTTCGTATGTTTCGCGTCGGCGGATGACTCTGTACCGGTCCTGTTCGACCAGTACTTCGGCGGCGCGGCCCCGGGCGTTGTAGTTGCTGGCCATGGAGAAGCCGTAGGCTCCGGCAGAGAAGATCGCGACTAATTCGTCTCGTATGACCGGAGGCAACGCGCGATTTTGAGCGAAATAATCAGATCTTTCGCAGATCGGTCCCACCACGTCCACGGTTTCAAGACCGCTCGCGGTGATCGCCTCCTCTCTGGATACAGGCTCAAGGCCGGGCTTCACTTTCGCGGGCCAAATAAAGTGAAAGGCATCGTAGAGCGGCGGCCGGATCAGATCGTTCATACCCGCGTCGACGATCACGAACTTCTTCTCTCCGCCTCTCTTGATGTAGAGCACCCGGCATAAAAGAATACCCGCGTTCGCGGCGATGGATTTACCCGGCTCGATGATAAGCTTGAGCGATTTACCGGACAAAAGCGGGACGATTCCCGAGGCGTATTCCTCCGCGCTGGGGCTGTAACCGGAGACGTAATCCGCGCCGTATCCGCCCCCGAGATTTATGGCTTCTATCTCGAAACCCTGCTTTCTTAGGCTATCGATCAGGAGCAGCGATTTTCGCACCGCCTCGACATAGGGCTCGATGGTCTTTCCGCCGGAGCCGAGATGAATATGAATAGCGCACAACTTGACCGCGCCGTTCTTTGTGTACCGGGCAAAGACGCGTTCGGCGCGGTCGATATCCACGCCGAACTTGCTCTCCTTTTTACCGGTAGTGACGAAGCTATGCGTTTGCGCATCAACATCCGGATTGACGCGTAAAGCCGCCTTGGCTTTTCTTCCCTCGGTCTTCGCGAGTTCGATCAGCGTTTCCAGCTCCGCCTCGGATTCGACGTTGAAATAACCGATTCCAGCTCGTAGGGCTTCGATGATCTCTCGATCGGTTTTGCCGACACCGGCGAATACCGCCCTTTGAGCGTCCCCACCGGCCTGTAGAACACGGTACAGCTCGCCGCCGCTCACGACATCGAAACCGCTGCCGGCCTGCGCCATGAATTTCAGGATATTGATATTGCCACAGGCTTTGACCGAATAGCAGACCGTGGTGTCGAGCGCGTTGTAGGCGTTTTTGATCTTATTGAGGTGGTCGAGGAAGGTCGATTTGCTGTAGACATACAGGGGCGTGCCGAACTCGGCCGCGAGCGTCTCGACCGCCACCTCTTCGGCGAAAAGCTCGCCGTTCTTGTAGTTAAAATAATCCATATGCTCTCCGACTAGCGAAGTTGGTACCTTAGGGCTTAAATCTGAAAAGGCAACAAGAGCCTATCCCGGCAGCGCGGACCCTAAAACCTCCCGTCGTCTCGCTCGGGGCGCGGTTTCGTCCGCGGCGTTGGACCTCCTCAAAGGGCTTTACGCTTGCTCGTCGGCCCGCCGCGCGCTCGACCACGTGGCGCGTTGCTCTGTTCGCTCCGGTTTTCAGAATCCGCTAAACAGTTGCGCTTTATGCGATTTATACCCTCTTTGAGCCTAGGCCCGCGATCGCCGCCCCCGCCGACGCGACCGCGGTGGCGCTCCACAATACGTATTTCAGAGCGGTCAGATCCTCGATCCGCCAAACACCGCCGGTCCGCCCGCCCGCGGCCTGAAAAACCGCCGAGCCGAGGGTCACGCCTAGCAGCATGCCCAAGATACGCGCCTCGGCTAAGACACCGGCCGCGACGCCTTGCTGTTGCCGGCCGGCGGAACCCATCAACGCGCTCGAATTAGGCGAGATAAAAACCCCGGTTCCAAAGCCCATCACGGCCAACCAAAGGGCGACCCCAAGCCGACCGCAGCGATCGGCGCAAAACGATAGACCGAGCATTCCGAAGGCGAGGATCGATAGTCCGGCCACGGCCAAACCTCGGCTTCCGATTCGATCGGAAAGCCAACCCGATGGCGACGCCACCAGCGCCATGACCAACGATTGAACCGCCAGAACCGTACCGCTGCCGGTCGCATTAAGATTGAGGTGTTCTTCGAGATAAAAGGGTAGGAGTAACAGCACGACAAAGAGTGAGATATAGTTTGCGATCGCGCTCAGCACGGCTCCGGAGAAGGTGACCGAGCGAAAAAGTGATAGATCGAGTAAAGGTCTCGAGCTGGAGCGTTCAAGCAACACAAAAGCGAATAAAAACAAGAGACCGAATCCGCTCGAAGACCAAAGCCGCCAATCCGACCAGCTCCAGACCGAGCCTTCGTTCAGCACGATAAAGAGCAACGGCAAACCCAGCGTTAGCGTGATCACGCCGGGCCAATCGAACCTCGAGCGTTGCTCCTTTCCGGACGGTTTCGGCAAACTCCACCAGCCGAGCGCAAGGATCACGAGGCTGATGGGCACCATGAGGTGAAAGATCCAGCGCCAGCCCAACCACGCGATGACAAAGCCGCCGAGCGGCGGGCCGGCGGTCAAGCCGATGTAGGTCGCGGTGGCCTGTATTCCGAGAACGCGACCCCGCTGAGCCGCGGGAAAGCTCGTCGTCAACAGCGCGGGCGAGGACGCCATGACCATGGCGCCGCCGATGCCCTGTAATAGTCGAAACCCAACCAGCGCTATAAAGGTAGGGGCCAGAGCGCAAGCCAAGGCCGCGGCACCGACGAGGGTAAAGCCTACAAGGTAGATTCGGCGGTGCCCCACAAGATCGCTTAAACGGCCCATCACGAGCAGCAATACCGCTACGGCTAATAGAAAGGCCTGCACGACCCAGCGAGAGGAGTCGATCGATATCTGAAACTCCCGCCCTAAAGCCGGTAGCGCGAGGTTAATCGCTGAGCCAGACATGGCCGATAACAGCGTGCCGACGCCGACGGCGAGCAACACGGCTTCGCGATGCAAAGGCAGCGCGGGCTCTTCGGGTTGCGCACCACTATCTGTCGAATGAACGCGGTTGGTAAATGACATGATCGATCAGGCCTATATGGCTTAAAACGACGGCGTTTTCAGAGCAGCACTATAGGCCTAAAGCTCTGGTTGTCACGCTTGAATAGAGACCAGCGGTCACTCGAAGAGCCCGCTAGCGGGACGAAAGCTATCGCGAATCGGATTCGTTCCGTTTGCACCCCCCGAATAGCGCGCTGAACAGCGTCGGTGAAACCGTACGAACGCTATTGCAATTGTTATTCTAAACGAGTACATAACCGCCGATCGCTTACGAATTACCAGCGAACGCGACATGAAAAAAATCGGTATTTGTTGCGACAAATCACTTTATCGACTTCTATCAACGCTTCCGAGAAAGAAGGAGAAGATATGGCAACGAAGCTTTTTTACAAATTTATCGCGCTAGCCGGCTTTACCCTCTTGATGGGTTTGCTTGGCGCTTGCGAGGATGATTCCGGGGAATCAGCTCCGGTTTCCGGCACCGGCGGTATGGATGGTGCGGGAACGGGCGGCGCGGGGACGATCGAGGGAAGCGGCGGAGCCGCCGGGACGACCGGGGGAAGCGGCGGAGCCGCCGGGACGACCGCGGGAAGCGGCGGAACCGACCTTTTCGACGCGGGCGGGATAAACGATGGAGCAAGTACCACCTCTGAGGCGGGTCCCGGCGATGCCACTGCCGACGCGGCTCCCGTGCCCGAAAATCTAGACTACTCAGACCCGACGCTCTGGATGTGTAAACCGGGCGCCACGGATAACCCTTGCGAGGGGGATTTTACGGCGACCGAGGTATTAGCGGATTTAACCACGAGCGCGCCGGTTGCCGGTACGATAAAGCAAGACGCCGCGTTTGACTGCTTCTACCTCTACCCGACGATGGATCTGGAGACGGACGAGAACGGCCAATACGTTCCGGGAAACCATACGGATTTAACCGATGTCGCGCTGTTCAAGGCGACGGCCGCAAGTCAGGCGGCGCGCTTTTCCAGCGTTTGCAAGGTGTATGCGCCTTACTATCGGCAAATGAAGATCGGTTCCTATCATATTTATCAATCGGCACCGGCTGATTTTCAGAAATATTTTGATTTCGCCTATAACGACGTGGCCGATGCTTTTGATTATTACATGGCGAACTTCAACGCTGGACGCGACATCGTGTTCATAAGTCATTCTCAGGGTTCGCACATGTTAACCAATTTAGTCTCGGCGAAATTCGATAAGGATCCCGAAATGCGCAACAAGCTCATTTCCGCCCTATTGATCGGAACATCTGATCTGTTCGTGCCTAAGGGACAAAAGGTCGGCGCCACCTTCGCGAATATTCCGTTGTGTAGCAGCAATTCGCAGACCGGTTGCGTTGTCGCTTACAACACGGTTTCCGCTCCTTCCGATGCTCTGTTTATCGGTGTCAAGCAGCCGACCGCGGAACAAGAAGTCGCATGCGTGAATCCCGCGGCGCTGGGCGGAGGTAGCGCGAACCTAATCAGCTACGTGACGACAGCCTCCTATCCGGTTGAAGGCGTGACGACGCCGTTTGCCCTTTTCAAAAATTATTTCTCCGCGCAATGTAGCGGGACAATACCCGCGCTCGTGATCACGCCGACGCAGTCCGCGGACGAGAAGCGGGTGAATCCTTTTGACTTCACCGCTCTCGCGAAGATCATGCAAGGATCGACCAATTCGCTTCACTTGATCGATATCGATCTCACCCTAGGCAACTTGGTTGAACTCGTCAAAGCGCAAGGCGACGCGAAACTGCCGAAGTAGGCGCTCGGAAGATACCCCTTCACGAAGCGGTTTGCGAAGAGACTCGACCTTAACGTTGCAAAAAACGTCGAGCGGAAACGCGAAAAAAGCGATGAAATAAGGGTGCGCGGAACTTTTTTTGGGCCGCAGCTTA
>JAFGIB010000069.1 GCA_016929805.1 Deltaproteobacteria bacterium
CTATTTCGAGGATTCCGCGATTGAGGAGATGAGACAGTTGGCCCCGAGATGGGATGCTAAAAGTGAAGTTATTTTTGCGCGAGCCCTGAGGAGCGAAAAAGTGTCGCTCCTCGATGGATAGCTTCCGCGACCCTCCGAAAAATCCGGTGCTTATAAGTACTAACTAGCGGGATCAAAAATCCCGGACGCGAGCGGCCTTCGGTGTGGCCGCGCCTTTCAAAACCGATAGCGGGCCCCGAGGGCGAGGGCGAGGTCGTAGTAAAGATCCGGTTTCGGGACGACAAAGATGATGCCGACCGGGGCTAGGAAGAACAGGTCAAAGGGAGTCTTGAGAAAGGACGGTCCGGAGGCCCACGACAGCCTCTGAACTCCTAACCCGAAGTGCGATTGCTCCGAGAGATTGTGTTGCTGGTCGTACTCGTACTTATACGTGTACGCGAAATATTCGCTCATCAACCACTCGGTCTCGCCGTCGACGTAGAAAAGGAACCATGCGCTAGGATCGTCACCTAAGAACTGCTGTAGAAAATCCCATGCGTCGTCGGTCCAGGCCTGTAGCGCTGCCGCCGTGTTATCGGGGAAGGGTCTGAACCCGAAGTGAGCAAGGAACGCTTCGCGCTGGCCAAGGCCGCCGCGCAGGTTGACTGCGGTCGGGTTACCTTGGACGAGGTCGATCGAGGAGCAATCCTGAATCGTCGCCTGGGAGTTCGCCACATCCGGTGCGAAAGTTAGAACGAATAGCAATAATGCTGCCGCGAACAGATGTCTCGTCGGTACCTCCTGAGAGTCGATCACTTCAAGGGGTGCGCCGCTAACGTTATTCTCGCCCATTACGACTGGCGGTCCCAAATAAACTTAATCAGAATTGCCACGACGGCGATCACCAAGAAGACATGAATGAATCCCGCTATCGTGTACGAGGTGGCAAATCCGAGCACCCACAACGCGGCGAAAACAACTGTGGTTATCCAAAAAATGCTTCCCTCTTTTCCAGATTTACCTGGTGTTTGCTTTTCCATATTTATTCCCACCTAACTTTAATAAAACAAATACGACTCTTGCTTCTTCCTTACCGGATTTACCGAGAGCCCAATGGCGGCGTTAAATCGCGTTTGTCACCCAAACAACTTCGTTCGTCTACAAACCGTATCCAACGAAGCCCGCGGAACTTCGCGTCAATCGCTTCCTTGCTATAGCCGAACCGATCCTGCGGCACGTCGAGCGTTCGGAATCGGGCGGTAGCGCGGCGTGAAACGCTCAGTACAAGGGTTAAGCAACTTTCAGGCCACCGAAGAAAGGCGCATAAGTTCAGTGACTTGCATTACAAACGGCTTTCGAGAGCCGGCTTATTTAGTCAAGATGAAGTACTGACCCATTCAATTCGAGGGAGAGAGATGGCATATTCGGGTCGAAAACGGTTGGATAACCCAATCCGGATAATTCACTACTCTCGCGGTGCCTCGCTTGCTCTCCGTTATCACAGCGCTTTCGTCTCCCTCGCAAATATAGGCAGTATTCGCTCGGTCGCCGAAAGCACTGTGATCACTGTGATAACAAATAGCTGCGCGATCCAATCGCTCTGTGGTGAATTATCTCTGCTAAGGGATATGGAGGCTCGCGCCGCTATCCATTTATAGCGAACCAAGCAACTTCTGGCGTGTTTCTTGCAATCGTAATGGCCAAGCGGACTGCTCCGCCCTATATTTATCAAAGTATTCGGAATTTTCGGTTTTGCTCTCGGGCGGGCGCTCCTCGGAAAGTTGGCGAATTTGCACCCATAAAGAATTCATAACGGTCAAGGGATAGTAGATGTATGTGAGAGATTAATATTAATAAAATGAGGAGGCGGACGAATGAAGATTGTCACCAATTTATCCAACTTAGCAGATAAACTCCGGCGAGATATCGAAACATTTAAACTTGAAATTGATAAACATGAGTCGTTTGCCGAGGATAACCCAAAATACGAAGCCCAGATAATAAAAGACCTCGAGGCAGGACGGAAGGATATCAATCAGGCCATTTGGATTTTCCATGAAACTCGAACCTCGATGATAAGTGCAAAGGAAAACGTATGAATAACTGCGACGCCACTCGCGATTTTCTATTATTCGCCGCCGCGTTCCGTACGGACTTCGCCGCATCGGTAGACGCGCGTGATTTCTTACAAACCATCGTTTCCACATTCGAGCACCGAAGCTGACAGAAAGATGATTAGTCAAAGACAATCCGACCCTGGTCAGGATGAGAACGACGCGGATCGACTGCGGAGAACGACTATTCCGCAAGTCATGAGTATGGAATTGGTGTCCGCTTTCGCCGGTGACCGAGAAATGACACAGAGAGAAAGAACTCTCATTTGTGAGCACGAGCGAAATAGGGGCAGCGCCTTTTATTCAGAGATCTTCTTCGCGATCTCCCACCACTACTTTGCCCCCGAGATCGCTGAGACCCTATGGAACAATGTCTTGACGCACAAGCATATAATATCTGAACGACTCGGTAGAAACGTACGCATTACGGTCGCCACGTTGGACTACCTCTCGAATATCACGAGTGAGTTGAAGGCTCCCACGTTGATTTCCGAAGCCTATATTTCGGAAATCGTAAATCTTTCCATGCGCGATAGGATGACCGGACTTTACAACCATTCGACCTGTTATGAGCTATTGGAACTGGAATTCAGAAGCCACCGACGATATGGAACGGGGGTATCCCTACTGTTGTTAGACATCGATGACTTCAAGTTGGTAAATGATCGGAACGGCCATCAAGAAGGCGACCGGATACTAATTGAGCTAGCTAACACGCTGATCGAACAGATTAGAGATTCGGATATCTGTTGCCGCTTTGGCGGCGAAGAGTTTGTCGTCATTCTCCCCCTTTCCGACGATCCGGTCGTCGCTTGCGAAATCGCGGAAAGAATTAGAACAAAAGTCACCGGTATATCTTGTGGTAGGCAACGGATTACCGTCAGCGTAGGTGTTGCCGTATGCGATCACGCTACAACTTCACCGCATACGCTTATCGAAAAGGCGGATCAGGCGCTATATAAAGCGAAAAAGAGCGGGAAGAACCGGGTGGTATTGGGCGTTGTATCATCGTTGTGATCGAGTATTCGGTCATGGCTTATCAAAATAATAGGAGGGGGAAACAATGAAAAATAATAGTACGAACGAAAAGCGACAGTCGGCCGACGCCGCTGATCCTTTGGCAGGTTTAGAGCATGCTCGTCGAGAGCGGGCAGCGGAAAAAGCCGGTAGTGAGTTCCCTAATTCGATCGAGGAGATCGAAGGCTTTACCCCCGAAAAAATTCGGTAAATGCTCTACGATCTACGGGTGCATCAGATCGAGCTTGAACTGCAGAATGAAGAACTGCGCCGGACGCAGGAGGAACTAGACGCGGCGCGCGATCTCTATTTCGACCTGTATGATCTGGCACCGGTGGGTTATGTCACCCTAAACGAAAAGGGGCTAATCCTACAGGCCAACCTGACGGCGACCGGATTGCTGGGCGTAGATCGGAGCGAGCTGGTCAGGCAGCCCCTGACGCGGTTCATCCTCAAGCAAGACCAGGACAGCTTCTACTTTAGTCGAAAGCAACTGATCGAGACCAGTGAACCGCAATTATGCGAGCTGCGGATGATGAACCAGGACACAAAGGCATTTTGGGCGCTGCTGGAGAGCAACGTCGCGCGGGACGTCGACGGTGCTTCCATATATCGCTTCACGATACGTGATATTACGGAGAGCAAGCGAGCACAAGAGGAAGCTCAGCGACTTCGGGCGCATCTTCTACAAGCTCAAAAAATGGAAGTGGTCGGCCAACTCGCGGGCGGCGTCGCCCATGACCTTAACAACATCTTAGCGGCGATCATCATGCAGCTCGACCTGCTTCGGCTCCGACCCCGGGGGTTCCGCCAAATGTATTGAGCGAGGCCGTAAACGAACTTTTGACGTCCGCGAATCGAGCCGCCAACCTCACCCGGCAACTATTATTGTTCAGTGGCCGGCAGCCGATGAAGCTTTCCCGGAACGATATCAACGTCATAGTTCTCGATCTTACAAAACTCCTTGAGCGTCTGATAGGTGAGCAGATCACACTAACGGTCGATCTGTGCGACGATGACCTGTGGATCGTCTGTGACGTCAGCATGATAGGACAAGTGGTGACAAACTTGTGCATTAACGCCCGCGACGCCATGCCCAAAGGCGGTCGATTGACGGTTGCAACCCGTTTGGTCGTACCTGATGAGGAGACGATCAATCGCCACAGCGTTGCGCAACCGGTTTTTTTCGTCTGCCTGAGCGTCTCGGACACGGGTAGCGGAATGGAATCCTCCGTCTTGGAACATATCTTCGAGCCCTTCTTCACAACCAAGCTAAAAGACAACGGTACGGGCTTGGGTTTGGCTACAATCGACGGCATCGTTGCCAAGCACGGAGGCTTTGTGGAAGTAGAGAGCCAGTTGGGAAAGAGAAGTATATTTAGCGTATATCTGCCGCGCGTTGCCTATTCGGTCGCTACTGCAGAACACGACGACGATTCGAAGAGCCTCCGCGGTGGCAACGAAAGTATCTTGTTCGTTGAGGATGAACACGCGTTGCGACGTATCATCGCGGATTGCCTGCGCGAACTCGGCTACCGCGTAACAGAGGCGATCAACGGGCTCGAAGCTTTGCAGATCAGATATGGAAGCGAGAAAACGGCGCATTCGACCTACTGTTCACCGACATGGTGATGCCAGGAGGTATGTCGGGATTGGACTTGTACTCACGGTTAAAGGAACAGAAGGCGGCCTTGGCGACTATCATCTCCAGTGGTTACAACCTCGAGCTCCTCGACATCAAGAACGTCGTCGCGCAAGAAGTCACGTTCGTTGTAGGGCACCACTTTTGGCATTATTTGCTGTAAAAACACGCTGTATATTAGCCATAAAAGAACAAATGCCGCTACTAGAAACCAGCTAGAAAACTGTAGTTGACGCTTTTGTTTCGGTTCCATAGTAACGGATATTTCTTAATTGAGAGATTCGAGTACGCAGTTAAACGTCGACTTCCGCAGCAATATTGAGAAGTCCTTCCAAAACTCCCATCGCAGAAAAGCAGCAAACAATAGCTGATTCATATTGGGCGCTGTTAGGCTTCCGCTCAGACGCCGAGGAGAATGCCTTATTCGACCACTCGACGTTCTGCGTTTCGATCATATTAGTGCTCCAATTACAACCATATTGATAATCGCAAGTTTAGTTGATTTAATAGAACACAAGAACACGCAAACCATCAGCTAATCGAATATGAATGCTGCGAAAACTATTCTCTATTGGTCAAGATCCAATATCAAGCCGATCACCGCAGTGACGTGACCTTGCAAGCTAAACAAAACGCACAGTTCATGCCAGATCATTGTCAAGTGACATACCCCCACTTGATTTAGATGATGATTGCTTTTAGAAAATGTATACGCAAGGCCGCTGGACCAACGTTTTCAACTAGATACTTCCGCAAGAACCCCTTGGTCACAACGCCGACCAGGAGTGCGTACTTGTCCTGCAAAACGGATTACGCCTCTTTCCGGGTCTGGCTCCATAAAATCCTTGTGATTCAGATCCTCTACGCGCGTTAGTCATATCTCCATTAAATTGAAGGCATGGAATATCATTTCGATTGACCGCACAAGCAGCCGAACCCGTATGGCGAAATATCGGCAGCAAATATATTTCAAAAACCCACCTTGGCACGATAACTGCGTACAACGTATGCGCGCGACCCGTCGTCGATGGATTCTCGTCGAATCATCGAAGCCAGCAAACGTGCCTACGGCTAGCCCATAAAAAGGCGCGAATATGCGCCCAAAAAGGAGACAACGTGCAATTTGATCTCATAACCATATTCGTTTTGAGCGCGTTGATATTCACGACGTTTTTGGCGTTAGTGGCTATGTTTTTCACGGTGGAGCAACGCACAACCGCCATCGTCCAGCGATTCGGCAAATTCCTGCGGGAAGCCGGGCCTGGCATCCAAATCAAGATCCCCTTCATCGACAGGGTAGTCGGCCGTGTCAACCTGCGCGTTCAGCAGTTGGACGTCGAGATCGAGACCAAGACAGAAGACAATGTGTTCGTCCGCATGGTGGTCGCGGTCCAGTACTATGCCCTGCCGGAGAAGGTTTACGACGCGTTCTATAGGCTCGACGACGCGAACCGTCAGATCACTTCGTTCGTATTCGATGTGGTGCGGGCCCAAGTGCCCAAGATCAAGCTCGATGACGTTTTCGAGAAGAAGGATGATATCGCCAATATCGTCAAGAGCGAGCTAGCCCAAGTAATGGAAGGTTTCGGTTACGGGATTCTCAAGGCACTCGTCACGGATATCGATCCGGATGCCAAGGTGAAAGAGTCGATGAACGAAATCAACGCTGCGCAGCGGATGCGGGTGGCGGCTACCGAAAGAGGCGAAGCCGATCGGATTTTGAAAGTCAAAGCTGCCGAAGGCGACGCCCAGAGCAAAGCCCTGCAGGGTCGTGGCATTGCCGACCAACGGCAGGCCATCGTCGCGGGTCTGCGAGATTCGGTCGATGAGTTCCGAAAGTCCGTACCAGGTACAACCGCGAAGGATGTGATGAACCTGGTGCTGATGACACAGTACTTCGACATGCTCAAGGAGATCGGCGCATCGTCGCGGACAAACGCGATTTTGATCCCACATTCGCCGGGAAACCTCTCCACACTCACCGAACAAATGCGCAACGCCATGATGGAAGCTGACCAAACTGTCAAGGCGTCGGATTCGGCGGTGGAGACCCCCTTGATGGCGTTTGAGGGTTCTCGTGTACAGAAACGACCGCCGTCTTTTTAATAACCGGTAGCTTATGAAGATCCGTCCAATCCGTGATCGCTTTTTGGTCAAAAGACTCGCCGCGCAAGACAAGACCTCCGGCGGCTTATTCATTCCCGACACCGCCAAGGAGAAGCCGCTCGAAGCGCTGGTCATCTCCGTGGGTAGCGGCAAGATCCTCGATACCGGCGAGACCCAGGCGTTCTAGAGCACCGAACGGCTTGAAACGTAAATGAATTCGCGGGGTTTATCGAGGCTAGCTGTGCGTTTACTTCGACGAAGGACTACTCGGAGAGTAATTCGAGGAG